>NZ_JAIEQY010000371.1 GCF_019747315.1 Roseococcus sp.
CGCCATAACGTCGCCATAATTGGTTGAGGGATCAAAAACATGGCCTATCGCCGCCTGCTGCTGCCGATGACCGGGACCGCCGCCGGGGAAG
The DNA here is from genome assembly GCF_019747315.1 of Roseococcus sp. Taxonomy (GTDB): domain Bacteria; phylum Pseudomonadota; class Alphaproteobacteria; order Acetobacterales; family Acetobacteraceae; genus Roseococcus. The sequence continues at coordinate 92 of NZ_JAIEQY010000371.1, forward strand.
CCGCGCTCGCCACGGCGCTCATGGTCGCCCGCATCTGGGGCGCCCATGTGCATTGCCTGCATGTGCGCGTGGATGCGCGTGACGTGGCGCCGCTGGCCGGCGAAGGCCTCTCGGGCGCCATGATCGAGGAGATGATGGCGGCCACCGAACGCGAAAGCGGCGACCGTGCGGGCCGCGTCCGCGCCCTGTTCGAGCGTTTCGCCGCCACGACGGGGGATGTCACCATCGCCAATTCGGCCGAGACCGCGCTGAAATCGGGCGGCCCGACCCTTTCCTTCGAATCCATCGCCGGCCGCGAGGAAGACGTGGTGGCGCAGCAATCGCGCCTCTACGACATGGCCGTGGTGCCGCACCCCGAGGGCGGCGAGGATGTCTCGAGTTCCGACGCGCTGCACGCCGTGCTGTTCGATTCCGGCCGGCCCGTGCTGATCGCGCCGCGCGTGGCGCCCGCCACCATCGGCACGCGCATCTGCTGCGCCTGGAACGGCACGGCCGAGAGTGCCGCCGCCATGGCCGCGGCCCTGCCCTGGCTGCACCGCGCCGATGCCCGCCGCATCCTCTACGCCGATGACTATCAGCGGCGCGGCCCCAAGGTGGAGGGCATCCTCGCCTATCTGCACTGGCACGAGATCCAGGCCGAGGCGATGCAGTTCAAGCCGGTCACCAAGGATGTCGGCGCCGGGTTGCTGGGCGCGGTGCGGGATTTCCAGGCGGATCTGCTCTGCATGGGCGCATATAGTCATTCGCGCCTCCGGCAGCTGATCCTGGGGGGCGTGACGCGGCATGTGCTGGAGAATGCCGACGTGCCGGTGCTGATGTGCAGATAGAATAGGAAAAAAGGGCCTCCGGCGGCTGGGGCCACGGGCCCCAGACCCCTTGCAATTGATGGGGTCCGGGGCCGCGGCCCCGGCCGCCGGAGGCCATTTTTCTTTATCACCGCCGTGAATGAGCCCCATCACATTACGGTCCTGGCGCCGGCCGCCCCCGCATCCTATCTGACGCATCGAACGCAGCCACAAACCGGCGCGTCGGGACCACCTCCATGATTGACATCCGCCCCTTCAACTCCCTGGGCAATGCGAATTTCGGCTGGCTCAACGCCCGCCACCACTTCTCCTTCGGCCATTACAATGACGCCGCCCGCATGGGCTGGGGCCGCCTGCGCGTCTGGAATGATGACGAGATCGCCGCCGGCACCGGCTTCGATCCGCATCCGCACCGCGACATGGAAATCATCACCTATGTCCGCGAGGGCGCGATCACCCATCGCGACAACCTGGGCAATGAGGGCCGCACCGAGGCGGGCGACGTGCAGATCATGTCGGCCGGGACGGGCGTGGTGCACAGCGAATACAACCTGGAGCCCACCACGACCAAGATCTTCCAGATCTGGATCCTGCCGGATGTGCGCGGCGCCAAGCCCAATTGGGGCGCCAAGGCCTTCCCCAAGGCCGAGGGCCAGGCGAAGTTCGCGGTGCTGGCCGGCGGCCGCGAGGGTGATGTGGAAGCCGGCGCCCTGCCCATCAACGCCGATGCGGCGGTGATGGCGACGACGCTGGCCAAGGGCCAGGAGCTGAAGCTGACCCTCGCCCCCGGCCGCGCCGCCTATCTGGTGCCGGCCAAGGGCAGCGCCACCATCAACGGCCAGAAGCTCGGCGAGCGCGATGGCGCGGCGATCGAGGGCGAGCGCGAGGTGACGATCATCGCCAATGACGAGGCCGAACTCGTGCTGGTCGAAGTGGCGGCGTAACGGCCCCGCATAAAGACTGCGCCTGCCTTGGGGGATTGCCGGCGACCTGTTAACGTCGCCGGCGATGGAATCGCCTCGTAACGGTCGCCAAGGTTCGGCCTGGCTCATGCGGCAGGCACGCGCCCAGGGTGGACGCGTGGCCTTGCCCATTGCGCTCGGCCTGGCCGCCACGCTCTGCCAGGTGGCGCTGGTCTTCCTGGTGGCGCGGCTGCTGGCGGCGATCCTCGGCTTCCCGGGCGCGGGATGGCCCGAGCTGGCCGCGGCGGCGGCGCTGATCGTGCTGGCCGCCGCGCTCAACATGGCGCAGGAAATCGCCCAGCAATCCGCCAGCGAGAGGGCCCGCGCCGCCATCCGCGCGGCCCTGTTCCAGCGCCTGATGGATCTCGGCCCCGAGGACCCCCGCGGCGTGGGCGAAAAGGCCTCCCTGCTGGTGGACCGCGTCGAGGCGCTGGACGGCTTCTTCGCCCGCTGGGTGCCCGCCGCCGCCCTGGCCATGCTGGCGCCGGCGCTGATCATCCTTCTCGTCGCGCAACTCGATGGCACTTCCGCCCTGGTGCTGGCGGTGATGGGGCTGCTGGTGCCGGTGGCCATGGCGCTGACCGGCATCGGCGCCGCCATCGAAAGCCGCAAGCAGCTGGACGTGCTGGGCCGGCTCTCGGGCCGTTTCGTGGACCGGCTGCGCGGCCTCTCCACGCTGGTGCAGTTCAACCGAGCGCAGGACGAGGCACGCGCGCTGGGCCAGGCGGCGGAGGAATTCCGCCACCGCACCATGCGCGTGCTGCGCGTGGCCTTCCTCTCCAGCGCCTCGCTCGAATTGCTGGCCGGCTTCACGCTCGGCTACCTCGCCTGGCGGCATGGCATGCTGCTGGCGCCCACCCAGACGAACCCGACCACGGCGCTCTTCTGCATCCTGGTGGTGCCGGTCTTTTTCGTGCCGCTGCGGCAATTCTCCCAGGCCTATCACGAGGCCATGTCGGCCCGCGGTGCGGCGGCGGAGCTTGCCCCGCTGCTGCAAGCGCCGCCTGCCCAGGGGCTGTTGCTGGAGGAGGTTCCGCCCCGCGTCGCCCTCGTCTTCAACGAGGTGGAGCTGCAATACCCCGGCATGGACCGCCCCGCGCTGGAGCGGCTGACCTTCGCCCTCACCCCGGGCGAGACGCTGATGCTGGTTGGCCCCTCCGGCGTCGGTAAATCCTCCGTCCTCAAGCTGCTGATGGGCTTCGCGCGGCCGAGTGCGGGGCGCATCGCCATCAATGGCCAGGATGTGACGCGCCTCAAGCCGAGCGAGTTGCGCCGCCTCATCGCCCATGTCGGCCAGCGCGCGCATCTCTTTGCCGGCACGCTGCGCGATAACATCCTCCTCGCACGCCCCGATGCCAGCGAGGCCGATATCCTGCGCGCCGCCGAGGCCGCGCGCGTCATGAGCTTCGCCGCCCAGCTGCCGCAGGGGCTGGAGACACGGGTGGGGGAGGGGGGCTTCGGCCTGTCCGGCGGCCAGGCGCAGCGCGTGGCGCTCGCCCGCGCCTTCCTGCGCGACGCGCCGCTGCTGCTGCTGGATGAGCCCACCGCCTCCCTCGACCCCGGCACGGAGGGCGAGGTGATGGAGGCCATCGCGCGGCTCTGCACCGGCCGCACCGCGATCATCGCGACCCATTCGGCACAGCTCATGGGGCTGTCGGGCCGTGTGCTCGAACTCTCGCCCGCCCGCAGGCTGGACCAGCATGTGGGCTGACCTCGCACGCGTGTTGCGGCTCTGGGCGCCGCGCCGGCGGGCGTTGTGGCTCGGGCTGCTGGTGGCCATGGTCTCGGCTCTGAGCGGCGTGGCGCTGCTTGCCCTGGCCGGCAAGGGTGTCGCGGCCGGGGCGGGCGGTGTGGGGCTGGTGGGTGTCGCCGCCTTGATCTGGCTGCGTCCCTTGGTGCTGCTGCGCCCGCTGCTGCGGTGGTGGGAGCGGATGAGCACCCATGCCGCGGCCTTCCGCGCTTTGGCCGATACCCGCGTCTGGTTTTTCGGGCGCCTCGCCGAGCGTATGCCGGCCGGCATCGGGCTGCGCGGCTCGGGCGATCTGCTGGGGCGCGTCATTTCCGATGTGGAAGCGCTGGATCGGCTTTATCTCGGTGGCATCGTGCCAGCCGCGGCGGCGCTGGCCGTGGTGGTGGCCATCGCTGTCCTGCTGGGGGCCGAGCCGTTGCTGATGGCGCTGGTCGCGCTGCCGCTGAGCCTGGCGCTGGTCCTGCCCCTGGTGCTGGCGCCCGCCGCCGCCCGTGCTGCCGCCCGCGCCGCCGAGCAACGCGGCGCGCTGCGCGCAGCCGTGGTGGACCCGCTG
>NZ_JAIEQY010000081.1 GCF_019747315.1 Roseococcus sp.
CCGCTGCGCCAATCCACCACCGTGCCGAAGACGTCGAAGACGAGAGCCTTGACCTGTTGCATGCGCTTAGTCCTTCCGAGCCCATTTCTTGTCGAACTCCCAGACTTCCGGGAAGCCCATCAGCTCGCACATGCGGCCGAAGCCGTAGCTTTCCTGCGCGGGCAGGCCGTTGGTGTCGCCATGCTGCAGCAGGTGGGAATAGACGCGCTCCAAGGCGGCGCTGACCGCGAGGAAGCCGGCACCCGGATAGATCGCGATGCTGTAGCCGATCTCCTTCAGCCGGGCGGCCGGCAGGATGGGCGTGCGCCCGCCTTCAACGTTGTTCGCCAGCAGCGGCTTGTTGATGGAGCGGCCGATCTCGACCATCTCGGCCTCGGTCTCGGGGCTTTCGATGAAGACGATGTCGGCGCCCGCATCGCCATACATGCGGCCGCGCCGGATGGCTTCCTCCAGGCCGAGGCCGGTGCGCGCATCGGTGCGGGCCACGATCAGGAAGTTCGGATCACGCCGCGCTTCCACAGCGACCTTGAGCTTGAGGACCATGTCCTCGGCCGGGATCACGCTGCGGCCTGGCGTGTGGCCGCATTTCTTCGGCATTTCCTGGTCCTCGAGCTGGATGCCCGAGATGCCGGCGGCCTCATAGCCCATGACGGTGTGGCGCACGTTGAGCAGGCCACCATAGCCCGTATCGGCATCGGCGATGATCGGCGTCTTCGCCATCTGCGCGAAGCGGCCCATGCGGCCCACCATGTCGGTGTAGGTCGCGATGCCGGCATCGGCCACGCCGAGATGCGAGGCGACCGTGCCGAAGCCGGTGGCGTAGAGGCAGTCGAACCCCATGCCGTCAGCCACCTTGGTGCTGATCATGTCGAAGATGCCGGGCGCGACGACGAACTTCTTCGCGTCAAAGGCGGCCTTGAGGGAAGCGTGTGCCATTTGAAACCTCTACTGGCGGGTGATGTGGCCGGCGGCGGAGGCCGCGGCCCAGATGCGGTCCTCGCGCTGCATGGCGGCGAGGGTTTCGGCGGGTGCGCGCAGATCAGGCTCGATGCCGAGCGCCGTCAAGCGGGCGCGGAAGGCGGCATCCGCGAAGGCGCCATCCACGGCGGTGCGGATGCGGGCCGAAATCGCGTCCGGCAGCCCGGCCGGTGCGAGCAGCGCCACCCAGCCGGCCAGGTCGAAATCGGCGATGCCCTGTTCCTGCACCGTCGGCACATCGGGGAAGAAGGGCGTGCGGGTCGCCGTGCTGACCGCGATGATGCGGGTGCGGCCGGTGGCCAGATGCGGCGTGGCGCTGGCCGTGCTGGTCCAGCCGAGCGGCAGGTGGCCCGCCACCACATCCGTCATCAGCTGCCCGCCCGAGCGGTATTGCACATCCGGGATCTCCAGCCGCAGGCGCCGCGCCAGCTCCTGCCCGATGAATTGCGACAGCGCCTCGGTGCTGCCGGTGGAGAGCCGCGCGGGGTTGGCCGTGGCGAAGGCGCGCAGGCCCGCGATGTCGGTGAAGGGCAGCGTGTGGGAGGCGGCCAGCACCATGGTGTTGCGCGTCAGCATGGAGACGGCCGTGAAGTCGCGGATCGGGTCGTAGGGGATCTGCGCCAGCACGTGGCGGTTCATCACATGCGTCGAGACGACGGCGGTGAGCACATGCCCATCCGGCTCCGAGCGCGCCACCAGCTCGCTGCCGATGACGCCGGCCGCACCCGCGCGATTCTCGACGATGATGGGATGGGGCAGGGTGGGGCGCAGCGCCTCGGCCAGGGCGCGGCAGAGGATGTCGGTCCCGCCGCCCGCCGCATAGGGCACGATCAACCGCACGGGCTTTTGCGGCCAGGGGGCCTGGGCCAAGGCAGTGGTAGGCAGCAAGGCGGGCAGGGTCAGCAGCGAGCGTCGGCGCATCATGTGATTTCCTCCGTTGGCGCGAGTTTCGCGCGTGATTGCGGTGGGCGGAAGCCCCGGGGCTGTGCAACCCTGCGGTGCATGAATCCGCGCGTCACCGTGATCGGCCTCGGCTATGTCGGCCTGCCCACCGCCGCCCTGCTCGCCAGCCGCGGCATGGCGGTGCAGGGCGTGGACAGTAACGCGGCGGTGCGCGCCACGCTGGCGGCGGGGCGCATCCACATCACGGAGGCGGATGTCGAGGCGCTGCTGGAGCGCGCGCTGCGCGCCGGCCTCTTCACCCTGCATGCCGAACCGCCGCCGGCCGATGTCTTCATCATCGCCGTGCCGACGCCGCTGGGCGCCGACCGGGCGCCGATGCTGGACCACGTGCTGGATGCGACGCGCGCCCTGGCGCCGGCGCTGCGTCCGGGCAACCTGGTGCTGCTGGAAAGCACGAGCCCGATCGGCACCACGGCCCGCATCGCCGCCCTGCTGGCCGAGCTGCGCCCGGAGCTCACCGACCTCGCCATCGCCTACGGGCCCGAGCGGGTGCTGCCCGGCCGCATCCTGACCGAGATGGTGGAGAATGACCGCGTGGCCGGCGGCCTGACGCCGGAGGCGACGCAGCGCGCCATCGCCTTCTATCGCCTCTTCGTGCGCGGCGATGTGGTGGGCACGGATGCGGCGACCGCCGAGATGGTGAAGCTCTCGGAGAACGCCTTCCGCGACGTGAACATCGCCTTCGCCAATGAGCTTTCGCTGATCGCGAATGCGCAGGGGCTGGATGTCTGGCGCGTGATCGAGGTCGCGAACCGGCATCCGCGCGTGAACATCCTGAGGCCCGGCCCCGGGGTGGGCGGGCATTGCATCGCGGTCGACCCGTGGTTCCTGGCGCATGGCGCGCCCGAAGCCGCGCGCCTCATCCCCGCCGCGCGGGCGGTGGACGCGGCGAAGCGCGCGGCCGTGCTCGACCAGGCCTCGGCGCTTTGCGCGGCGGGCGAGCGGCTGATCTGTCTCGGCCTCGCCTTCAAGGCGGATGTGGATGATCTGCGCGAGAGCCCCGCACTGGAGATCGCCGCCGAATTGGCGCGGCGGCATCCGGGCCAGGTCGTGCTGGTCGAGCCGCATCTGCGCGCCGCACCCGCCGGCGTGGACGCGCCGCTGGTCCCGCTGGAGGAAGCGCTGGCGGGGCCGGGCGCGCTGCTGGTATTGACCGATCATGCCGCCTTCCGGCGCATCCCCCGCGCCCAGCGCGTGGGTCGCCGCATTCTGGACACCCGCGGAATCTTCCGCGACGAGGAGAGCCCCTGATGCCCGATGGTTCCGTGACCCTGCCCGCCCTCAGCCAAATCGAGGCGGTGGTGCAGACCTATCTCGACGGCCTGTATGAGGGCGATGGCGCGAAGATCGCGGCCGCCTTTCATCCCGTCTCGCATCTCTACAACGTCGTGGATGGCGCGGTGGTGGATCTGCCGCGCGCGGATTGGCTCACGATGATCGCGGGCCGCGCCTCGGCTGCGTCGCGTAACCTGCCACGCGAGGACCGCATCCTGGCGATGGACATGGCGGGCGAGGACGCGGCCTGCGTGAAAGTGAATTGCTGCATCCCGCCGCGCTACTTCACGGATTACCTGCTGCTGCTGAAGACGGCCGAAGGCTGGAAGATCGTCAGCAAGAGCTTCCATACTGAGCTGCGCTCTTGAAGTAACAGGGCCTCCGGCGGCTGGGGCCGAAAGGCCCCAGACCCCAGGAATTTGGCGCCAAGGAACGGGGTCTGGGGCCCCCCTTCTTGAGGCATGGGGCCCCAGCCGCCGGAGGCCTTTTTCTTTTACGTCGCGCCCTTCAGCACATAATCCACGCCCGCGCGTGCCGCGACATCGCGCACATGCTGCACCAGGCTCTCCGGCATCGGGATGCCCTCCACCAGCCGCTTGGCGCGCGACGCCTCCTCGGGCTCACCCGGCACCAGCACCGGCTTCGCGGGGTCAGCCGGGCGGGTTTCGTGCAGCACGTCGATCACCGCATCCAGGTCGTTCTCGTAGCCTTCGATATCACGGAAGGCGCGCGGGTCCACCGCGAGCATGAAGTGCCCGATATTGTTCGGGTCGTCCGGCTTCTGCGTGCGGTTGCGGATCGGCGAGAAGCTGGCGCCCACCAGCGTGCCGCCCAGGATATGCGCCATGAGCGCCAGCCCGTAGCCCTTGTGCCCGCCCAGCGCTTCCGGCCCGCCCACCGGCGTGATGCCGCCTTCCTTGTGCTTGAACACATAGTCATTGGCGACGTGGCTGTCCGTCA
>NZ_JAIEQY010000278.1 GCF_019747315.1 Roseococcus sp.
CTCGCGGATGACCGATCCAAAGCTCACCGTTGCTCTCCTTGCACCAGGCCGTAGCGGCTCAGCCGTACGGCGATAAACCGCTCCGACACACCGAAGTCGCCCGCCAGCGCGGCGACCACGCCCTCGATCAGCTCGGGCGGGTTGTCGGATGCCAACACGCGGCAGCCCTGCCGACCCCGATGCGCCGCATGCACCGTGCGCAGCCGCTCGGACCGCGCGTGCACCAGCATCCGTAGGTGGAGCTGCACAGGGGGTGCCAACAGCGCCCCCATGAACTCATTCGCCCGACGCTCGGAGGCTGCGGTGGTCCGATCGAGCAGCGCGCTCGGGCCGGCCGTCACTGAGCGATAGCGCCGTGCCGGCGTGCCGAGCGCCACCGGCACGTCGAACACCACATGGCCCAGCTCATGCGCCGCGGTGCTGATCGCGAGATCCGGCCGGCCGGCCACCATGCGCGCATTCACGGAGACCAACGCCGTGCCGGGCATGTCGGGATCCGTCTCGCACACGCCGAGCACCGCCTCGCCGCTGGCATCGTGCACGGGATGGTCGAGCTCCCAGGCGACCAGGATGGCGCGCCCATTCGCCGACACCGTCCGCGTGGCAGCGACCAGCGCGGCGAGCGGGAGCGCGAATCCACCAGGTTCGGTCATGGCCTGGCGACGCACCTGCGCGGCGACGGCCCAGAGGGTCTGGGCCGACAACGGCCGAGGCGCGCCCGAGGCGGCGTGATGCGGGTACTCAACGGTGATGGACATGCCGGGATCATGACGAATTGCTGTGCGATTGGTCAACAGCAATGTTCCTCTCATGTTCGCCTATCCCCGATATCCACAGGCGATCAGCCGGGGCCGCGTTTCCCGCATGGGTGGGGCGGAAATCGCCAGGCTATCCATCTGATTTCAGTGGAACTTGGCCTTAAGTCACTGATTTAACGATGGGGAATAAATCCCAGGCCCATTCAATTCCCCATTGCGCCCCATTCCGCCTCTTCGCCCCGGCAGGTCGTGTGGTTGCTTCTGGACGTCATAGCCGTCCCGCAGGAGCCACACCGGATGCCCGCCCAGCTTTCCCTCGCCGATCTCGATGTCGTTCACCCCCTCGCCGAGCGCTACGCGCGGCGCCTCTGCCGCACCCTCGGGCGGCCCAGCCATGAGCGGGAGGACCTGGAGCAGGACATGCTGCTCGACCTCCTGGCGCGGTTGCCCAGCTTCGATGCGGCGCGCGGGACGTTGGCGGCCTTCGCCACGGTTTGCTTCCAGCACCGCGCGTCCCGTCTCGCGACCCGCCTGCGCCGCGAGAAGCGCGAACGGCACGAGGCGTCGCTCGACGACGCGGTGCCAGGCCAGGAGGAGGAGCTGACCCTCGCCGACATCATCCCCGAATCCGAGGGGTATGCGGCGTGGTGCGGCCAGCAGACCGACGCGGCGGCCGCGCTGGAGCGCCGCCTCGATCTGGATCGCGCTGGCGCCGTCCTGGACCAGCGCGACCACAGCATCTGCGCAGCCCTGACGCAGTGCACCCCCCACGAGCTCGGCCAGCAGGGTCCACTGCCACGGTCGGTTCTCTACCGGCGGATCCGCGAAATGCGCCTGCGGCTGCTCGCCGGTGGCATCGCCGCGGCGGCCTGAGACGCATCGGCGAGGGGCTGGGTAGGGCTAAGTATGGACACCAACATCACCGACATCCGCGCAGTGTCGAAGCCTCTCACCGAGGCGTCGCTCTGCACCTGGCTGGGCGCCGCGGCTCCCGGCGACAGCATCACCTACCACCGCGGCGCGCTCGCCCGGCAGGTCTGCCCGCAGTTGCAGTGCCTGCCCGAGCCGGAGCGCACCGCGCTGCAGCGCCTGGCGGCCCGCGCCTGGAAGCTGGCCGAGCTCGGCCTCGCCGATATCGTTCAGCGCCGGCACGGCTACGAGGACTACGCCTACATCCTGGTGGCGCGTCGCCGGCCGCGTCGATATGCGTCGTCCATCCTGCCGCTGTTGCTCGCGGAGGCCGCGTGATGGACGCGCTCCGCACCAACCGCCCCACCCTCGACGCGCTGCGCCACATTCCGGTGAGCGACGTCATTGCGCTCCCCGCCGAGCATCTGGCGCTGCTGCAGACGGATGCGCGCGAGGCGCTGGATGGCGCTAAGCGCATGCAGGACTGGATCGAGGCCGCGATCGCGCTCCGCTACGAGCAGCGCGCCGTCGGCGCTCGTGCCGCGGCTGGCAAGGACACTGGCACGGTCCGGTTCCAGGACGGCGCCGTGGAGATCGCGGTCGACCTGCCGAAGCGGGTGGAATGGGATCAGGCACGGCTCGCCGCGCTGTCAGAGCAGATCCGCGCCGGCGGCGAGGATCCCGGCCAGTACGTCGAGGTCAGCTTCAAGGTCTCGGAGCGGGCCTACACCGCCTGGCCCGAGCGCATCCGCCAGGCCTTCGAACCAGCACGCACCGTGCGCACCGGCCGCGCCAACTATCGCCTCGCCATCATGTCCGAGACGGCGCTGCGCGACAGCCCGCATGGTCCCGGCATCCGCATGACGCAGGGAGTACGCTGATGGCGCTCCGCATCATCACCACTGACGTGCGGCAAACCGAGGCGCGCGGCGTCAAGGCCGTGATCACCGGCAAGAGCGGCATCGGCAAGACCAGCACCCTCTTTGCGTGTCCGTTGTCGAGCGACCTCTTTCTCAGCCCTGAGAAGCGGGATGAAGGGGTGAACAACTGATGGCACTCCGCATCATCACCGCCGATGAGCGGCAGGCCGAGGCGCGCGGCATCAAGGCCGTCATCTTCGGCAAAAGCGGTATCGGCAAGACCTATCTCCTCCTGACGCTCGAGGACGGCACCACGCTGTTCATCGACCTGGAGGCGGGCGATCTCGCCGTGCAGCACTGGCGCGGCACATCGATCCGCCCACGCACCTGGGAGGAATGCCGCGACATCGCGCTGTTCCTGGCCGGCCCTAACCCGGCGCTGCGCGACGACCAGCCCTATTCGGCCAAGCAATATGCCCGTGTCGTCGAGGCCTATGGCGACCCGGCGCGCATGGACGGCTTCGCCACGATCTTCGTGGACAGCATCACGGTCGCTGCGCGGCTTTGCTTTCAGTGGTGCCGCGGCCAGCCCGAGGGGCATTCCGAGAAGACCGGCAAGCCCGATCTCCGAGGCGCGTATGGGCTGCATGGCCGCGAGATGATCGCCTGGCTCACGCATCTGCAGCATGCCCGTGGCCGCAACGTGATCTTTGTCGGGATCCTCGACGAGAAGCTGGACGACTTCAATCGCCGCGTCTTCGTGCCGCAGATCGATGGCAGCAAGACCGGTCTCGAGCTGCCCGGCATCGTCGATCAAGTCATGACGCTGGCGGAGATCAAGACGGACGTCCCACCGGGTCAGCCCGCGGTGCCGTCCTTCCGGGGGCTCGTCTGCCAGACGCTGAACCCCTGGGGCTATCCGGCCAAGGATCGCTCCGGCCGTCTGGCCATGCTGGAGCCGCCGCATCTCGGGCAGCTCTTCCAGAAGATCCGCACGCCGTCGGTGCCGATCGCTCCGCACGGCCCGCCGCCGTTCGCGCTGCCCGACCCATCCACCACCCCCAACACCTGACCGGAGGAGAAGCGTCATGGCTTCCTGGAACGATTACAACGACGCCCAGTCGAACCCCAACCTGATCCCCAAGGGCACCATCGTGCGGGTGCGCCTGACGATCCGCCCTGGCGGCTTCGACGATCCGAGCCAGGGCTGGACCGGCGGCTATGCCACGCGCAGCAGCGCCGGCGCCGTCTATCTCAATGGCGAGTTCACCGTGCTGGAGGGGCCCTACGCCAAGCGGAAAATCTTCACGCTGATCGGCCTCTACAGCCCCAAGGGGCCGGAATGGGCGGGAATGGGCCGCAGCTTCCTGCGCGGGATGCTGAACTCCGCGCGCGGCATCTCCGACAAGGATGTCTCGCCCCAGGCGCAGGCCGCGCGCCGCATCGGTGGCTTTGCGGATCTCGAAGGGCTCGAGTTCCTGGCCAAGATCGACCACGGCACCGACGTCGGCGGCGAGGCTAAGAGCGAAATCCGCATGGCGGTGACCCCGGACCATCGGGATTACGCGAAGGCTATGGGGCGCACCATCACGCCGGCAGGATACGCACCGCCTGCCTACGCCCCACCGGCCCAGGCCTATGCGCCGCCCGTGCACACGCCACCGTCC
>NZ_JAIEQY010000141.1 GCF_019747315.1 Roseococcus sp.
AGAACCTCACCGGGCATGGCGGGTCGGTCTCGCTGGCCTATCGGTTCTGAGGGGCGCGCGGCCTCTGTCGCCTGTGCTCGGCCGCTGCCGCCGCGCCTCGTCGATCCGCCGGCGGGAAGGTGGGGGATCGAGGCGCGGCTTTCCTGGCGGCGCTCCGCTTCGTGGCCGAGGGGGGTGATGGCTTGCTCGTGCGACATGCGATTGACCCTGGCCTGCCTGTCCGGTTGCGCGGAGCGGTGGAGATGACGGGCCGGGGCTGATCAATCAGGGCGAGTTGTGGTTTCCGGGAAGCGGCATGCTTGCACCCGCTGCCAGCCTGGCTTCTTCCTCGCCCTTCACGACATCGGCAACTTCGCCCGACCATTCCTGGCCGACGCCGCTGGCGTGTTCCCCAGCCAGGGGGTTTCTGCGCGCCCTGGCCTCTGTCGCTCCTGCACCGATGAGAGGGGCAGGAGCCCAGGCGCCCGCACGACGCCATGGATTGCCCATCGCGAGGATCAGCTTGCCTTGCCGGCGCGGAGCGCGCCCATCGGCCTGAGGCGGCCGGGCCAAGGGGGCGTTTGTGGGCTGCGAGCCGCAGCGCCCGCAACGCTAGAGCAGCGTCCCCACTGAATGAATCGGGAGAGGATTCCCGAAACGCCCAGCGTCTGATTCAAATTGCCTGCCGGATGGGGGCGGCAGGGATGTCGAGAGCGCTATCGTTGGATCTGCGGCAACGCACGCTGGCCGCAGTGCTGGAGGAAGGGCTGAGCCACCGCGAGGCGGCGGCCCGGTTCAAGGTGAGCGCTGCCAGCGTCAGTCGCTGGCGCGCCCTGGCGGCTGATGGCGCGGTGCCGATGCATGGCGCGCTGGGCGGCGACCGCCGCAGCCATGTGATCGAGGCGGCGGCCGAGACGATCCTCGAAGTGTTTCACGCCCGGCGCGACATGGCGCTGGCGGAGCTGCGGGCCGAACTTGCCGAGCGCGGCCTGCGCTTTGGCTACGGCACGCTGTGGCGCTTCTTCGACTGGCGTGGCTACACGCGCAAAAAAAGACCGCGCACGCGGCCGAGCAGCAGCGCCCGGACGTCCTGATCCGCCGCGAAGCCTGGTTCGAACAGCAACTCGACCTCGATCCCGAGCGCCTGGTTTTCGTCGATGAAAGCTGGGCCAGCACGAACATGGCCCGGCGATATGGCCGCTGCCCGCGCGGCGAGCGACTTCGCATGGCGGTGCCGCATGGCCACTGGAAGACCACCACGCTGATTGCCGGGATGCGCAGCAGCGGCGTGGTCGCCCCCTTTGTGATCGACAGCCCAGTCAACCGCCTGATCTTCGAGGCCTGGGTGGAGCAGGCCCTGGTCCCAGAACTGCGCCCAGGCGACATCGTGGTGATGGACAACCTCAGCAGCCACAAAGGCCCTGCTGTGCAGGCGCTGATCGAGGCGGCGGGCGCGCAGCTGCTCTACCTGCCGCCCTACAGCCCCGACTTCAACCCGATCGAGAACCTGTTCGCCAAGATCAAAGCCCTGCTCCGAAAGGAAGCCGCGCGCACCATCGACACGCTGTGGGCCGCCATCGGGCGCATCATCGACATCGTCACGCCGCGAGAGTGCCAGAACATGTTCGCAGCGGCGGCATATGATCCAGACTGGTGGGATTAAGCTCTAGCTTTTCTGTGGGATCATGGCTCCGGCGGTAGGATTCGAACCTACGACCAACGGATTAACAGTCCGCTGCGCTACCGCTGCGCCACGCCGGATCACCATGGGCGGGGGAACTAGCAGGGCATCGGAGGGAGCGCAACCACCCCTCACGCATCCCGCACCAGGCGCAGATCCAGCTCGCGCTCCACAAAGCCCTTTTCGGCCGAGGCGCGCAGCCGCTTCGGCATCGCGTCGAAAGCGGCCTCATGCTCGGGAGCGTATTCAACCAGGTGAGGACATCGCTGGGTTCGCCCAGCTCGCGGGCGTGATGCACGCGGCGGGCGATGGCGGGCAGGTTTTCCATCCCCATGGGATCGCCCGGCGCTCATCCTCCGCCAGGCCCCAGCAGGCCTCGCTCTTGCGAATGGGAATGCGGCCGGCGGGGCGGGCCAGGCCCTGCTGGCGGGCGCCCAGCGAATCGGCCTCGCTGCACTGCGTGTAGCGCAGGTTCCCGGTGCTGGCGCGCAGCGACCAGGCGGCGGGGGCCGGGCGGTGTCGCCGCGCCCTCAAGATGCGCCAGCAGCGCGAAGGGAGCGACCAGCCCCAGCAGCGCCGGGATGCGGTCACGCATCCAGCCAGCGCCACGGCACCAGCTGCCAGAGCAGGATCAGCCCCGCCAGCAGCAGCGGCCGCAAGGCACGGGCGCCGCCCCGCCGATGGCGCGGAACAGGAACACCCGCCCCACCGCCAGCGGCGATAGCCCAGCGTCAGCTATTCCCGCCCGGTGCAGCGGCAGGGCGCCAGCGGGCAGAAGGGGCTGGCGCGCGGCATGGCGAAGGGGCCATCGCGCAGCTCATCCGCCTCTATCAGGCGGTCCTCCGCCGCTTCAGGGGCGTGACGACCTGCGGCGCAGGCTCTGCCGGGCCGCTCCTGGCTGCGGCCACGACGTCGAAGCTGCGCGCCCCCAGCTCCGCCGGCATGGGCGCCAGCCAGGGCGAGGCCTCCAGCGTCTGCCGCGCATCGGCGAGGCCCTGAGCCCAGCGGCGCTCCATGGTGGCGCGGCTGAATTCGTAATCCTTGGCCTGGCCTTGCGCGTTGTCGCTGCGATGGATGAGCTGGACGATGTCCATCGTCGTCACGCAGCCGAACTCGTAGAGGTAGCGGGCCTCGGGCGTGTCGCGCAGGGCCGGCGGCAGCTTGTCCCAGAGAGAGTTGATGTTGTGCCGCAGGTCATGCTGGAGGGTCAGCGTGTCGGTCGCCGCCCGGGTGCGGCTGGAATAGCGGATATCCTTGTCGCGCTCCTGCACCTCCTCGATGGTCCGGGGCAGGGTGCCGCGGGCGGGGAAGACATCCACCTGGAAGCAGAGGCGCGAGCGCCGGGGGATCTTCTCCACCACATATTGCAGCGGCGTGTTGGAGACGAGGCCGCCATCCCAATACATCTCGCCGTCAATTTCCACGGCGGGGAAGCCAGGCGGCAGCGCGCCGCTGGCCATGACATGCTCTGGCCGGATCACGGTCTCCGAATTGTCGAAATAGACCATGTTCCCGGTGCGGAGATTCACGGCACCGATGCTGAAGCGCATCTCCCGCGCATTGATGCGATCGAAATCCACCAGGGCTTCCAGCGTGCCGCGCAGCGCCTCGGTCTCGTAGAAGCTCACCTGACTGTCGCCGAAGAGCCAATAGGCGGCCGGGCGCGGGCGGAAGAAGCCGGGTTGGCCCAGCATCAGCGCCCGCAGCGCCGCCGCCGGCCGATGATCCCCGAAGCCCGCGAAGGAGGTCTCCAGCCAATCCGCCCAGAGCGAGGGCGGTGCCGTGATGGTTTCCCAGAATTGCCGCAGGCGCTCCACCCGCTGCTCCGGCGCATTGCCGGCGATGATGGCGGCGTTGATGGCGCCGATGGAAATGCCGGCCACCCAGTCGGGCAAATAAGGGCTCTCGGCCAGCGCCGCATAGACGCCGCCCTGGTAGCTGCCGAGCGCGCCGCCGCCTTGCAGCAAGAGCGCCACCTTCTTGTCATAGCTGGCCGGGCGGGGCGGGATGGGATTCCTGGTCTCGGGCATGGTGACTTTCCTCTGCGGCTCGTTCGGGGCAGGGGGCAGCTCGGTTGCGGGAATATCGCGTGACATCTCCGTACGCCGGGGCCTGCCCGGGGATCTGCTTCTCGACCAGCGGCGCAAGCAGAAGCCGGGGCGGACGACATTGGCGCCCACGTCATGCGCCACCCCTTTTCCTTGACCACCACCAGGGCCAGGCCCGAATCCACCAAGGCCTGGTCCGGGACATCCGAGGCCAGCGGCGCCCTTCAGCCCCGCCATGCGGCCCCGCCGCCGCCTGCGCGGCCAGGAGGGCAGGGGTTGCGCGCGCAGCGTTGCGGCGGCATCGGAAAAAGAAAGGTTTGGAGGTCCGGGGCGGAATTGAACCGCCGTAGCAGGTTTTGCAGACCTGTGCCTGACCACTCGGCCACCGGACCCTGATGCGACGCTGTATCGGGCCGCATCGCCGCCCGGTCAAGCCAGATGGTTCAAGCCAGATGGTTCAAGCCAGATGGTTCAAGCCAGATGGTTCAAG
>NZ_JAIEQY010000230.1 GCF_019747315.1 Roseococcus sp.
GGGTCGCCCTGAGGGTCGCCCTGAGGGTCGCCCTGAGGGTCGCTCTGAGGGTCGCTCGTCACCCCGACTGGCGCCGCAACCATCTGATCGGCCCGGGAGCAGGGCACGTTGCCGGAGCGGAAGCGATGATCGCCGCAAGCGGGGTGGCGCGGTTCAGGAATGGCGCGTGAGGAAGGGCGGCAGCATTTCGCGAAACAGCTTCTGATAGGAGGAAGACCTGCCGCGCCAGATATGCTTTGGGTCGGGCCAGTCCTCCGATGTTGCTCTGCCAACCGAAAACGGAAGCATGTGGGACGAAGCAGGCAGATCGCGGCAGTCGCCTAGCGCCAAGGATATTTTCGCCCGCGGAGCGCGGCGCTTTATGACATCAATGACTTTCAAATAATCGTCACAGCTGGTGGCGGCACCTTGCTCCGATGGCATTTCAAGATTGCCGAAGCGACGTATGAAGCACAGATGGCCCTCGCTTTCGAGCAGGCTTCGCCACCGAAGACGCAAATGTGCAAATTTGGACCGTGCATCCTTGATCTGATGGCGCCAGCCTTCGATGATTTTCCCGTCCCGGTCGCGATCGAACTGGTGATGCAGCAAGACATTGTAACGGGTGTTCAAGACCGACCAGCCTGATCCGCTACCATAGGCGACCACCTTCAGCAGATCTTCATCGTGAAGATGAACAAAATCATCCTCGATCATGGCGGTGCAGCCCGATAGCGAAGACACCAGCCAGTCCCAGGGATAAGATTGTTCCTGCCCCGTCCAGTGCCTGATCTGCCATGCCACTTCGCAGCGATGGCCAAGGCTGATGTACGTGACCAACTCGCTCACAGGCTCGCTCCAGGCACCGAGGATCATCTCCGGCACTTCGTGCTAGCGCGCCTCGCTTGGGCGCTGCAACGGCGTTTCGCGCGATGATCGAGCTGGCTGGATGGTCACGGCCTCCATGCCCGTCTGCATCTGCCTTTGCGAATCCTCGGATTCCGGGCGCCCCTTCGGCGTAGCTTTCACAGGGGCGGGCAGGTTTCCCGCCAGCGCCTCGCCCGCAAGGCACAGACTTCCCCATGGGCAGGGGCAGATGGGGCCGCTGCACGCCAACCCATTGCGACCGATAAACCCTTGTGGGGGACTTATCACGCAAGCACGTCGGCAGGCTGGAAATGGTCAGGTTTCGAGCTTAGGACAGTGGCAGGGAGACCCCTCGTGAACGCCATCACCGATGCCACCGCCCAGATGCTCGACACCGCCGCCCGCGCCGCCCGCGCGGCCGCGGCCGAATTGGCCCGCGCCGGGACCGCGCCGAAGAACGCGGCCCTGGCCCATGCCGCCGCCGCGATCCGCGCCGGCGCCCCGCGCATCCAGGGCGCGAACGAGGCCGACCTGGCCGCCGCCCCCGGCCTCTCCCCCGCCTTCCGGGACCGCCTGACCCTGACGCCGGCCCGCATCGAGGCGATGGCCCTGGGGCTGGAGGAGGTCGCCGCCCTGCCCGATCCGGTCGGGCGTGTGCTCGCGGAATGGACGCGGCCCAATGGGCTGCGTTTCCAGCGCGTGGCGCAGCCGCTCGGCGTCATCGGCATGATCTTCGAAAGCCGTCCCAATGTGACGGCCGATGCCGGCGCGCTCTGCCTCAAGGCGGGCTCGGCCGTGCTGCTGCGCGGCGGCAGCGAGAGTGCCCGCTCCGCCCAGGTCATCGCGGAATGCCTGCGCGCCGGCCTGCGCGAAGCCGCCCTGCCCGAGGCCGCCATCCAGCTGGCCCCCACCCAGGACCGTGCCTTTGTGGGCGCCATGCTGCGCGCCTCGGGGCTGATCGACCTCATCATCCCCCGTGGCGGCAAGGGCCTCGTCACCCGCGTGCTGGAGGAGGCGCGCGTGCCCGTCCTCGCCCATGCCGAGGGGCTTTGCCACACCTATGTGCATGCGGCGGCGAATCCCGAGATGGCGCGCGCCATCCTGCTCGACGCCAAGCTGCGCCGCACCGGCGTCTGCGGCTCCACCGAGACGCTGCTGATCGATGCCGCCGTGGCGCGCGGCCTGCTGCCGCTGCTGGTGGCCGACCTGGCCGCCAAGGGCTGCCGCTTCCACGCGGACGCCCGGGCGCGGGCGATCTGCCCGGGGCTGGAGGCCGCGACAGATGAGCATTTCGCGACCGAATGGCTGGACGCGGTGCTGAACATCGCCGTGGTGGACGGGGTCGAGGGCGCACTCGCCCATATTCGCCGCTTCGGCAGCGAGCACACGGAAGCCATCGTCACCGAGGATGCCGCTGCCGCCGAAGCCTTCCTGGCGGGGATCGATTCCGCCGTCGGCCTCTGGAATGCGTCGACGCAATTCTGCGATGGCGGCGAATTCGGCTTCGGCGCCGAAATCGGCATCGCGACGGGCCGACTGCATGCGCGCGGGCCGGTCGGCCTCGAGCAGCTCTGCACCTTCCGCTACCGGGTGACGGGCACGGGGCAGGTGCGGGGGTAGATCCCTTCAGCCCGGCATCAGACGCGCTGCTGGTCGAGAGGCTGATTCACGCCTTTGGTGATTCCACCAAGGGCGATCAGACTCTAAGCTCCGCCCAAACCAGGGAGAGAACCACGATGCGCCACCTCATCCTCGCCGCCGGCGCGAGCCTTGCGCTCGCCGGGCCCGCGCTCGCCGCCTGCCCGAGTGACGAGGCGGTGGAGACGCTGTCCCGCGCGCTGCTGAACAACACGCCCGCGCAGCCGCTCACGGGCATGACGAGCCTGGCCGATGGCCAATGCGCGCAGGACAAGCTGGTCGCCATCATGGTGCGGCATTGGGGCCGGCCGGTCGGCTACAAGGTCGGCCTTACCAACGCGACGGCGCAGCAGCGCTTCGGCGTGGCCCATCCGGTGACGGGCACGATCTATGAGGGCACGGTGATGATGCGCTCCGGCGCGGAAGTGCCGGCGCGCTTCGGCTCGGTGCCGACGGTCGAGGCCGACCTCATGGTCCGCGTGCGGGACGAGGCGATCAACCAGGCGCGCACCCATCTGGACGTGCTGCGCGCCATCGAGGTGATCATCCCCTTCATCGAAATGCCGGACCTCGTGCTCGCCTCGGGCATGGATGGACCGAACCTGCTGGGCATCAATGTCGGCGCGCGCCTAGGCGTGCTGGGCGAGGCGATCCCGGTGCAGGTGAGCGAGGAATTCGCGGCGCGACTGGCCAGCATGACGGTCACCCTGGCGAGCGACCAGCGCGAGCTGGCGCGCGCGCCCGGCACGGCGTTGCTGGGGCATCCCTTGAACGTGATTCCCTGGCTGGCACAGGATCTGGCCTCGCGCGGCGAGCGGCTGCGCGTGGGCGAGTTGATCTCGCTGGGCGGCTTCTCGCCCGCCCTGCCGACCGAGGCCGGCCGCACCTACACCGTCACCTATGACGGGCTGCTGGCGGCGCCGGTCTCGGTCAACGTGCGCACGCGTTGAGGGGGCTTCCGGGGCGGTTCGGCGATGGCCGGCGCCAGCGCATCGGCCTGTTGGGCGGCAGCTTCAACCCCGCCCATGCCGGCCACGCCCATGTGGCGCTGGCCGCGCTCCGCGCGCTGCGGCTGGACCAGGTCTGGCTGATGGTCTCGCCCGGCAATCCGCTGAAGCCGGTGCGGGGCATGGCGCCCTTTGCGGAGCGGCTGGCCAGTGCGCGGGGTGTGGCGCGGGATGCGCGGATCCTCGCCACCGATATCGAGCAGCGCCTGGGCTCGCGCTACACGCACCGGACCTTGGCGCTGCTGCGGCGGCGCTTTCCGCACGCGCGCTTCGTGCTGATCCTGGGGGCGGACAACCTCACCCAATTGCCGCGCTGGCAGCGCTGGCGGGCGATGGCGCGGCAAACGCCGCTCGCGGTGCTGCCGCGTCCGAGCTATAGCCGTGCGGCATTGCGCGGCCAGGCGGCGGCGGTGCTGCGGCATCGGCGCAGACGCGCGGCCGCCCTGCAAGCTTCGCGCTGGACGGCGGGGGCTCCCTGGTGCTTTGTGCCCGCTGCCGAGCGCGCGATTTCGGCCACTGCCATTCGGGCGGCCTCGGCACGTGCCGCGGGCGCCCCTTCGAACTGACGAAATGAGAGACCG
Source organism: Roseococcus sp. (assembly GCF_019747315.1). Taxonomy (GTDB): domain Bacteria; phylum Pseudomonadota; class Alphaproteobacteria; order Acetobacterales; family Acetobacteraceae; genus Roseococcus. The sequence continues at coordinate 4,073 of NZ_JAIEQY010000230.1, forward strand.
AGCGCATGGCGCGGACACCTGACGAGACCAAGAAGCCGGCCCGCAAGCCCGCCCCCAAGCCCGCTGCCAAGCCGCGCGCGGCCGAGGCGCCGAAGCCGCGTGGCCGCGCCGCCGCAGCAGCACCGTCGGAAGCGCCGCGCCGCAG
>NZ_JAIEQY010000390.1 GCF_019747315.1 Roseococcus sp.
CCGCGACGTCACCCGGACCCGCTCCGTGTACCGGGCGGCCCGCCGACCGGCGTTATGGGAAAAGTGGCGGACCCGAATGGATTCGAACCATCGACCTCTGCCTTCGGAGTGGGGTCTTTTACTGTTGTTTCCGATCTTGTTGTTTTGTAGTTGTTTGAAGTTTCCGCGCTTTCAGTTGCGTGTGGCGATGCGTTACTAATATACGACTTGCGACCATCTGCGCTCACCGGTTACCCCGTCGTGACCCCGGATTTCGGGGCCGACAATTGAAGTGAGAGCAGAGGTCAAAAATGCCGAAAGCACGCACCAGAATTGGCCTGCGCGAGATACGCGCCATGCCCCCACAATCCACCATTTTCGACGGCGGAACCGGCTCCGTTCCTGGCTTTGGCGCGCGAAGGCGGGCCGGGCCGATGGTCAGCTACTTCATCATGTACCGCACCCAGGACGATCGGCAGCGCCGCTTCACCATCGGCACGCATGGCGCACCCTGGACGCCGGAAACGGCACGGACCAAGGCGCAGCAAGTATTGATGGCCGCCAAGATCGAGGGCGAGGATCCACAGGCAGAAAAGAAGGCCAAACGCGCCGCCGCCACGGTCGGCGAGCTGTGCGACATGTACCTGGAGGACGCCGAGGCGGGCCGGCTGCTGACCCGGCGCGGGATCGCCAAGAAGGCCTCCACGCTGGCGACCGACCGAGGCCGGGTCGAGACGCACATCCGGCCGCTGATGGGCACGATGAAGGTGCCCTCCGTCACGCGGGAGGATGTCGAGAGCTTCATGCACAAGATCGCCGAGGGGGCGACGAAGAAGCGCGAGAAGTCCGGCAAAAAGCGTGGCGTCTCCAATGTGCGCGGCGGCAAGGGCACGGCGTCGCGAACGGTCGGGCTGCTCAGCGCCATCTTCACCTATGCGCAGCGCAAGCGGATGATCTCCGACCATCCGGTGCGGGGCGTGATCCGCTATGCCGATCGGCGCCGGCAGCGGCGGCTGTCGGATGGTGAGTATGCCGCGCTCGGCGTGGGCCTGGCTGCGCTGACCAACGCGCCGAAGCCACGCAAGGATGGCAAGCAGGGTCATATGATGTGGCCCGCCGCCATCCACGCCGCCCGCTTCCTGGCGCTGACCGGTTGGCGCAGCGGCGAGGCGCTGACGCTGCGCTGGGGCATGCTGGACCTGCCGCGGCGCACGGCGCGGCTGCCAGACACCAAGACTGGCGAGAGCGTCCGGCCGCTGGCGTCGGCTGCATGCGATCTGCTGCGCAAGCTCGGGCCTGGCAAAGCCGATGCGCTGGTCTTTCCGCCCTCGCGCGGCGACGGGATCATGAGCGGCTTCCCGACGCTGTTCGAGCGCATCACCAAGGCGGGCGGCCTGCCAAAGGACGTGACGCCGCACATCCTGCGGCATTCCTTCGCGAGCCTGGCGGCGGATTTGGGCTGCTCGGAGTTGGCGATCGCGGCGCTGCTCGGCCACCGCAGCGGCAGCGTGACGGCTCGCTACACACATGCGGCGGATGATGTGCTGCTGGCAGTCGCGGATCGGGTGGGCGCGGCGACGCTGCGGAAGATGGCGGGCGAGGGCAGCGCGGAGGTGGTGGCGGGGCCAGGGGTACAGCAGGAGGTGGCGTGATGGCGATCAGCCGGCGCCCATTGCCGCTCGCATTTTCACATCACGCGCCGCCCATGCCGGGGGTAGCATGGGGGTCACAGGGACGATTGGTGCCGCTCAGAACGTGACCTCGTCGGGGAGCGCCTCGTCATCGCGGACCGTCACGCCCTTGACGAGTTCCGCGAGGGCCACCGCTTCCACTTCGTCGAGGGAGGCCATGCGCCGCGGATTGTCCTGCATGTCGCGCGCCAGGAAGCGCAGCCACGCGTCGATGACGGATGCCTCAGCTTGGGTTGGTGAGTGTGACATGGGCCGTGGCCTTGGCGATCTGCGTGGAGACGATGGCGGCTTTGATACCCCGGCAGCGGCAGTGAACTGAAGGGCATCCTGCCGTCCCGCATTGAACTGGCGGTGCGCCCCGCGTCGTCCTATATGACCACTGTAGTCACACAGGAGTATCGCGTCATGCGCGAGGTTCAGTTGCGCGATGCCAAAGCCAGCTTCTCGGCGGTGGTCGATCAGGCGGCCAAGGGCGAATGCACGGTCGTCACGCGGCACGGCGCCCCGGTGGCCGTGGTCCTCGGTTACGACGAATGGCAGCGGCTCAGTGGCGCGAGGCCGAGCCTGGCCGATCTGCTGCTCGCCTTCCCCGAGGGCGGCGACGTGCACCGCGATCGCAAGCCCGCCCGCGACCTCGGGCTGTGATGGCGGGCTACCTTCTCGACACGAACCTGATCTCCGCGACCGCACCGGATCGGCGCGACGTTTTGCCGCCGGAGAAGGCGACTGCCCGAGCATGGATCATCGCCCAGCAGGCGAGCCTGTTCCTCCCCGTCACCGCTGTGGCCGAGATTGCTGCCGGCATCGGCGAGCGCGAGGCAAGCGGCGCCAGCCGGCACGCGCGAGATCTGGCCGAGTGGTTGGCCGCGGTGCTGACCAACTATCCGGACCGCGTGCTGCCCTTCGACACCGAGGCAGCGCTGCAGGCGCGGCACCTCCAGCACGAGGCACGCCTGCGGGGGGTGACGCCCGGCTTCGCGGACCTGACGGTGGCCTGCATCGCGCGTACGCGGGGGCTGGTCGTGGCGACGCGCAACACCCGCGACTTCGTGCCTATGGGAGTCGACGTTCTGAACCCGTTCGAGGCATAGCCCCCCGGCCGGTGAGGCATCGCAAACACCGGCCAGAGACGGAGACGCTACGATGAGCCAATTGGGATCCCGCTTGATCCAGGCTGCACAGGAAGCCGCCGCCATGGCGCGCGGTGACGCCATTCCCGGCGCCGTGATGCATGCCGCGCCCGCGAAGGCGCCAACGGATGCTGTTGGTCGACGCCCAGGTTCTGTGCCTGAGGCCGCAGCTATCCGCTTCCTCAAAGATCGGGGGCGTTGATCTGTGCCGAACCTGCCTGAGAACGCCCGCCTTTGGTACGAGCGCGCGGAGATTGATTACATCGGACCTTTTGTGAAGGCTTGGGCAGCCTTCAATGCTTGGTTTCGTCATGCGTTCAATAGCCGGCGTGATTTTGAAGGGCTGCGTTATGTAAAGGAGCACGCGAATCCTATCCGGAGCGCCATTATCCCGCTCTTGCGCGCCGCCCAGACAGACGGCCACGGCAGCGTGCTACCAGACGAAGAAAAAGCACAGAAGTTCAAGTTGCTAGTCCGCGACTTGCATGTCGCGCTGGATAGCTTCCGAATTGAAGTTGCTCGCGAAGAAGTTCTTGAGAGAATTTCATTTCGCGCCGTATGCCTTCGTCGAGCACCAAATTTACCTCAGACCCAGGACGCCTATGGCCTTCGCTACCGCGTCGATAAGATTGTTGGTGGCCGGTGGAAATGCACCGTAGGCTCGGTGACCAATCCAGCGAATCTGCGCGCAGACATTGAACTCGATACCTTTGATATCGGAGGTCTTCAGGGGCATGCTCAATACGCCGGTATCTCGCCGGCACAACGCGCCACGCTTCTAGACCTGTTCCGTAGATGTGACCCGCGTCCGATGTCTGATCTTTTCGTTGGCGATCCTCGCCGCCTGGGACGACGAAGCGAACCGCGCTGGCGACATGATCGGCGCCCTCGACGCGCCGATGGAGGCCTTACGCAACGCGCTGGCCCGTAAGCCCGGCCGCCCCATGCGGGAGCCGGGATCGTCGCCCCACCCCCGCGAGGGCACCAAGCTCATGGCGGTGCTGGCCATGCTGCGCCGGCCGGAGGGCGCCACCGTCGCGCAAGTCGGCGAAGCCACCGGCTGGGGCAAGGACACGGTGCGCGGCTTCTTCGCCGGCCTTAAAAAGAAGGGGATCACGGTCGAGGTGGCCGAGCGAATTCGCCAGGTCGGCCCGAATCGCGCGGGGAGCCGCGGGTCCTACACGGTCTACCGTGTGGCCGGCGCTTAAGACCGAAGCAGGAACAGGCGGGGTGCCAACAGCGCCCCGCTATGACCCCGGTGTGACCCCGGCCTATTTTGTTCCGAGTCAGCCACCGGCTAACCCTTTGAATAATTGGCGGACCCGAATGGATTCGAACCATCGACCTCTGCCTTCGGAGGGCAGCGCTCTATCCAGCTGAGCTACGGGTCCACGCCTGACGACTTCCTAGCCGAAGC
>NZ_JAIEQY010000283.1 GCF_019747315.1 Roseococcus sp.
TCGGTTTCGATCAGCGCCGCCTCGGCCTCGAAGCGCCCGGCCAGGATGGCCTCGCGCATGCGGGCCATGAGGGCCTGGTAATAGTGGATGTTGTGCCAGCTCAGCAGCATCGGGCCGAGCATCTCGTCGCATTTCAGCAGGTGATGGATGTAGGCGCGGCTGTGGTTGCGGCAAGCGGGGCAGGTGCAGTCGGGGTCGAGCGGGCGGGTGTCCTCGGCGTATTTCGCGTTGCGCAGGTTGAGTTGCCCGCGTGAGGTATAGGCGCGGCCCATGCGGCCGGAGCGCGTGGGGATCACGCAATCGAACATGTCCACGCCGCGGCGCACGGCGCCCAGCAGGTCGGCCGGTTTGCCCACGCCCATCAGGTAGCGCGGGTGGGTTTCCGGCAGCATGGGGGTGGTGAAGTCGAGCGTGGCGAACATCGCCTCCTGGCCCTCGCCCACGGCCAGGCCGCCGATCGCATAGCCCTCGAAGCCGATGCTGGTCAGCGCTGCCGCGCTTTCGGCGCGGAGGTCCTCATAAGTGCTGCCCTGCACGATGCCAAAGAGGCCATGGCCCGGCCGTTCCACGAAGGCCGCGCGCCCGCGCGCCGCCCAGCGCATGGAAAGCCGCATCGAGGTGGCGGCCACCTCATGCGTGGCCGGGAAGGGGGTGCATTCGTCGAAGGACATGGTGACATCGGCGCCCAGCAGGCGCTGGATCTCGATGCTGCGCTCCGGCGTCAGGCGGTGCTTCGAGCCATCCACATGGCTTTGGAAGGTCACGCCATCCTCATCCATCTTCCGCAGGCCCGAGAGGCTCATGACCTGGAAGCCGCCGGAATCCGTGAGGATCGGCCCGTGCCAATCCATGAAGCGGTGGAGCCCGCCCAGGCGATCCACGCGCTCGGCCGTGGGGCGCAGCATGAGGTGATAGGTGTTGCCCAGCACCATCCGCGCGCCGGTGGAGCGCACGGCATCCGCCGTCATCGCCTTCACCGTGCCGGCGGTGCCGACGGGCATGAAGACCGGCGTGGGCACCTCGCCATGGGCGGTGTGCAGCACGCCGGCGCGGGCGCGGCCATCGGTGGCGGCATGGGTCCAATGCAGCGTCATGGCGCGCGGTACAGCAAGGAGGCGTCTCCGTAGGAGAAGAAGCGATAGCCCTGCTGCACGGCATGCGCATAGGCGGCGCGCATGCGGGCATGGCCGGCAAAGGCCGAGACCAGCATCAGCAGGGTGGATTTCGGCAGGTGGAAATTCGTCATCAGCAGGTCGGCCGCGCGGAATTCGAAGCCGGGCAGGATGAAGAGGTCGGTCAGGCCGCGATAGGGCGGGATGGGCGCGCGGCGGTCGGTGATGCCGAGTGCCGCCGTCTCCAGCAGGCGCAGCGCGGTGGTGCCGCAGCAGAGGATGCGCCGCCCCTCGGCCCGGGCCGCGTTGATGATGGCGGCGGCTTCGGGCGTGAGTTCGCACCATTCATGGTGCAGCTTGTGGGCGCGGGGGTCGCCCTCGCGCACCGGGAGAAAAGTGCCGGCGCCGACATGCAGGGTGACGGTCGCGCGCTGCACGCCGCGGGCGTCCAGCGCCGCCAGGATCTCGGGCGTGAAATGCAGGCTGGCGGTGGGGGCGGCGACGGCGCCGGGGCGGGCGGCGAAGATGGTCTGGTAATCGGCGCGGTCCTCGCCGCGCGGGGTCTCGCGATGGATATAGGGGGGCAGGGGCATCTCGCCCGCCTGTTCCAGCGCTGCGGCGAGCTTCGCCGGGTCCCGTCCGAAATCCAGCCGCGCGGTGCCGCCCTCGAACTTCTCCAGCACGATGGCGGTCAGGTCGGCGCCCTCGATCCGCACTTCATCGCCCACCCGCAGGCGGCGGGCGTTGCGGATCAGCGCGTGCCAGCTGCCATCGCCCTCGGCGCGGTTCAGCATGATCTCGATCTTCGCCTCGCCGCGGCGGGCATGCAGACGGGCGGGAATGACCTGGGTGTCGTTCACCACCATCACATCGCCGGGCTGCAGCAGGGCGGGCAGGTCCCGCACGCCGCGATCCTCCAGCGCATCGCCCCGCACCACCAGCAACCGCGCCGCATCGCGCGGGCGGAGGGGGGCCTGGGCGATCAGCGCCTCGGGCAGGTCATAGTCGAAATCATCGGTGGAGAGCGCCATGGCGGGGCGGCGGTAGCGCGGGCGGCCCGGGCGCGCAACGCCGGCCGCGCGACAGACGCGACAATTCTGCGACCCGCGCGCGATCATTCCGCCATCGAAGAGGTGCAAGATGGCCTGCGTCAGGGAAAGGGACCGTTCAAATGGAGCCGCATCGCATTGTTTTCCTGAACCAAAGCTTCACCCGGCTTGCTCCCACCGCGCGGTCGGCGGCCTCCCTCTTCTACGGCCGGCTGATGGAGATGGATCCCACCACCCGCCCCCTCTTCGCGGCCACTGACATGGCGGGGCAGGGCGCCAAGCTCATGGAGGCGCTGGCCATGGCGATTGCCGCGCTGGAGCAGCCCGGGGCACTGGTGCCCAAGCTGCGGGAGATGGCGCTGCGCCATGTCGGCTATGGCGTGCAGCGTGAGCACTATGCCAGCGTCGGCGCCGCGCTGATCTGGACCCTGCGCGAGGCGCTGGGCGAGCACTTCACCCCCGCGGTCGAGGATGCCTGGGCCGAGGCCTATGCGGTGCTGGCCGATGTCATGATGGACGCCGCCTATCGCGTCCGCGCGGCCTGACCGCAGCGCATGACGCGCGGGCGCGCCATGCGCCCCGCGCGTTTGTGGCACCCGGGTAGGGCATGGAACACTCCGTGACCTTCTGGGAGTCCGCCCATGCTTGCCACCCCACGCGCCGCCGGGATGCTGATCGCCTGCGCTGTCCTGTGCGCGGCGCTGGCAACGGGGCTGCGCCAGAGCTTCGGGCTCTTCCTGGCGCCCATGACCCAGGCGATGGGCTGGTCCAGCTCGGGCTTTGCCTTTGCCATTGCGCTGCAGGTGCTGCTGAACGGCTTCGCCCAGCCCGTCATCGGCCAGGTGGCGGACCGCATCGGCGGCCGCGCCGTCATCATGGGGGGTGCCGCACTCTACAGCATCGGCATCCTCGGCATGGCGCTGAGCGAAGGCCTGCCGATGTTCACCTTCTTCGCGGGCATCGTGATGGGTGTGGCGGTCTCCGCCGCCGGCATGCCCGTCATCAATGCCAGCCTGACGCGCCTGCTGCCCGATCACCTCCGCGGCCGCGCCGTCGGCATGGGCACGGCGGGTTCGAGCTTCGGGCAATTCCTGGTGGTGCCGCTGGCACAGCTCGGCATCAACCTGGCGGGGTGGGAGGGGGCGCTCTACCTGCTGGCCGGGGCCGCGCTGCTGATGATCCCGCTCGCTTTGCCGCTGGATGGCCGCCCCGCGCCGCCAAAGCCCGGCCAGGATGACCAGACGGCGATGCAGGCGCTGAAAAGCGGCATGACCTCGCCCACCTTTTGGTTCATCTTCTTCGGCTTCTCGGTCTGCGGGCTGCATGTCAGCTTCCTCGCCGTGCATCTGCCGGGCTTCGTCGCCACTTGCCACCTGCCGCCCACGGTGGGTGCCGCGGCCATCGCGCTGATCGGGCTGTTCAACGTGGTGGGCTCGCTGACCGCGGGCGAATTGACGCAGCGCTGGAAGCGGCGGGAATTGCTGATCATCATCTATGCCGGGCGCGGCGTGCTGATGACCATCTTCCTCTTCGCCGACAAGACGACGACGAGTGTGCTGATCTTCTCCGCCGTGATGGGGCTGCTCTGGCTCTCCACCATCCCGCCCACGGTGGCGCTGATGGCGCGCAATTTCGGCACGCGGTGGCTGGCCACCATGTTTGGCCTGGTCTTCGTGGGCCATCAGCTCGGCGGCTTCGCCGGCGCATTCCTGGGCGGCTACATCTTCGACCGCACCGGCAGCTATGACCTGATGTGGAGCATCTGCATCGCCGGCGCCGCGTTTGCGGCCTTGATGCACATTCCCGTGAAGGATGGCCCCAAGCCTGCCGCCACAGGACTGACGCCGCCCCCGCAAGGGGCTACAAGCCGTTGAAGCCCCGTCACCTGGAGTTGGCCCCCATGCTGCCACGCCGTTCGCTCATCCCGGCCCTGTCCGGCCTGCTCGCCACGCCTGCCCTGATCCTCCCTGCCGCCGCCCAGCCGCGCCAGGGCCCGCCGCATGAATGGATGTTCGGCAGCTGGACCGGCGGCATCTTTCCCTCGGTGGAGACGGTGGGCCCGGGCTGCTTCGGCAATGTCTCGCTCATCGTAATGCGCGACGTGATCATGCGCGTCTCCAGCCTGGACTTCGCCTTCCGCCAGCGCGCGATCGAGACGGTGGGGCTGAC
>NZ_JAIEQY010000122.1 GCF_019747315.1 Roseococcus sp.
GATGCCGATGCCGATGCCGATGCCGATGATCGTCGGGCGAAAGGACGCTGACGTCCAAGGGGCGCAGCAAGCGGATTGATTGCCCCGCTGCCCTCCTCACGCCAATTTCGCCTTCGTCCACGTTCCCGCGCCGGCGACGCAGGGGCCGGCCTAACCTGCCCGCCGCGCCACGCCCGAGCCGCGGATCGCCGCCTCCACACCCGGCCGCACCTGTTGGATCAGCGCCATGGTCTCCGCCGCGTCATGCACACGGGTGGCGATGCTCGCGCCATTTTGCCGCGCCCGAACCTCCGGGTCCCGTGCGGCGGCAAGAAGGGCGCCTGACAGCCGCTCCCGGATCGCGGGCGGCAGCCCGGCCGGCCCGGCCCAGATGATGGGCTGGCGCGTCGCGGTCTCGAAACCCTGCTCGATCAGCGTGGGCACCTCCGGGAATTCCGGCCAGCGATCCACGCTGGCGCTGGCCAGCATCCGCAGGTTGCCGGCGCGCACCAGGCCGATCATCTCAGGCGTGCCCGTGTAGGTGTCGATATGCCCGCCCGCCACCTGGGCGGCCGCATCGGTGATGCTGCCGAACTGGATGTAGTTCATCTCGAAGCGCGCCAGGCGCTGGAATTCGAACATCGCGACGGCCGAGCCCGGATTGGTGCTGGCGAAGGTGACGGGCCGCCGCCGCGCCTCGGCCACGAAATCGGCCAGGCTGCGCACCTGCGGCATGGAGGGGCCGACCGGAAAGCCGATCCGCAATTCGGAGGTGGTGCCAAGGAAATCGAAGCTCTCGAAGGGGCGGTAGGGCACCTCCATGGTCAGCGGGGCCACCACCAGCGCGGAAAGGCCGACCAGGCCGAAGGTATAGCCATCCGGCCGGGACTGCGCGATGCGCGCGGGGCCCAGCGTGCCGCCCGCCCCCGGCGTGTTGCGGACGATGACGCTGACGCCGAGGCTGCGTTCCATATGCGCGGCGATGGAGCGCGCCACGACATCGGTGCCCCCGCCCGGCCCGAAGCCGGTCACAAGCTGTATCTCGCGGCTGGGCCAGGTGGGCTGGGCCCCGGCCCGGAAGGCTGGAATCGCAAGGCTGGCGCCCGCGATCAGGCTGCGGCGGTGCATGGCGTCTCTCTCCCCGGTCACGGCCCTGCGTGGCGCCGCGATCCATTCCCGAAGCCTCCCCGGCGCAACCCTGCCCTGTCAATTGAATCCATGTCCGGGGGTGACGCCGGGGGCCCGGGGCCGCATATCCCGGGGGTGACCCAGGCCCTGATCGTCGAAAATCTCATCAAGTCCTATGCGCCCGATCGCCCCAAGGCGGTGGATGGGCTGAATTTTCGCCTCGCGCGGGGTGCCACCATGGGGTTGCTCGGCGGCAATGGCGCAGGCAAGACCACCACCATCGCCATGCTGCTGGGGCTGCTGGTGCCGACATCGGGGCGCATCACGGCGCTGGGCCATGACATGGCGAAGGATCGCTTCGCGGCTCTGGCCCGGATGAACTTCTCCTCGCCCTATATCTCCCTGCCGCACCGCATTTCGGTGCGCGAGAACCTGACGGTCTATGGCCATCTCTACAATGTGGCCGGCCTCAAGCGCCGCATCGCACAACTGGCCGAGGAGCTGCAGCTGACCGACTTCCTGGACCGCCCGGCCGGCGAGCTTTCCGCGGGGCAGAAAACACGCGTGGCCCTGGCCAAGGCGCTGATCAACACGCCGGAATTGCTGCTGCTGGACGAACCCACGGCCAGCCTCGACCCCGATACCGGTGACTGGGTGCGCAGCAGCATCGAACGTTACCGGGAGGCCACCGGCTGCGCGATCCTCCTCGCCAGCCACAACATGGCCGAGGTGGAGCGCCTCTGCGGCCATGTGCTGATGCTGAAGCGCGGCCAGGTGGTGGCAGAGGGAGCGCCCTCCGACCTGATCGCCCGTTTCGGGCGGGAGGATCTGGAGCAGGTCTTCCTCGACATCGCGCGGGGCACGCGCGTTGGGGAAGACGCATGACGCCCGCCCTTCAGAGGGTCTGGGGCTTGGTCTTCCGCCACCTTGCCCTTTACCGCCGCTCGCCCCCGCGCCTCATCGAGCTCATGTACTGGCCGATCCTGCAGATGATCGTCTGGGGCTTCATGACCGCCTATCTGGCCAGCCTCCAGAACAACGTGGCCAGCGCGGCGGCCGGCGTGCTGCTGGGCGGCGTGCTGCTTTGGGAGGCGGCTTTGCGCAGCCAGATGGGCTTTTCCATCTCCTTCCTGGAGGAGATCTGGTCGCGCAACCTCGGCCATATCTTCGTCTCGCCGCTCCGGCCGGGCGAGCTGGTGGCGGGGCTGATGGTGATGTCGGTGCTGCGCACCATCATCGGCGTGGTGCCGGCCATCCTGCTGGCCTGGCTGCTCTATGCCTTCAACGTCTTCAACATGGGCCCGGCGATGGTCTTCTTCTTCGCCGCCCTGATCCTGATGGGCTGGGCGGTGGCGCTGGGCTGCACCTCGCTCATCCTGCGCTATGGCGCTGGCGCCGAGAGCCTCGCCTGGTCCGTGCTCTTCGGCATCGCGCCCTTTGCGGCGGTGTTCTACCCGGTCAGCACCCTGCCCGGCTGGCTGCAGCCCGTGGCCCTGGCGCTGCCGGCGGCGCATGTGTTCGAGGGAATGCGCGCCGCGCTGATGGAGAACCGGGTGGCCTGGGGCCACCTCTTCGCCGCCTATGCGCTGAATGCGGCCTGGATCGCGGCGATGGGCTGGCTGTTCATGCGGCAATTCCAGTCGGCGCGCGTGCGCGGCGCGCTGCTGAACATCGGCGAATAAGCGGCGATGGTGTCAGGCCGGATCACCCGTGTCGGGCGCCAGGCCGGCGGCCTCGATACCGGCGATGCAGCACACCTCATCCTGCGCCGAGACATCGCCCGAGATGCCCACGGCGCCCAGCAGCACATGCGCGGCATCGCGCACCAGAACGCCGCCCGGGGCGGGCACCGCCTTGCCGCCGGTCAGGTCGGAGAGGGCATTGGTGAAACCCGGCATGGCCTGGGCCCGGCGCGCCAGTTCGCGCGTGCCAAAGCCCATGGCCAGCGCGCCATAGGCCTTGCCCATGGCGATCTCGGGCCGCATCAGGCTCGCGCCATCCTCGCGCTTGGTCACCTTCACATGGCCGCCGGCATCGAGCACCACCACGCAGAGCGGCAGCAGCCCGATCTCGCGCCCCTTGGCCAGCGCCGCATCGGCGATGATCTCGGCCTGGGCGAGGGTGAGGCCGTTCACGGCGGCGGGATGGGCGGGTTGCGGCATGGCGCGATCCTCAGAGTTCTTCGATGCGGGGCGGATGGCCCCGGAAGCCGCCAGCGTCAAGCGCCCGCCCGCACCAGAGGGCGGGGGTCCACCGCCTCGCCGCGCCGGCGCAGCTCGACATAGAGGGTGGGCTGGCCTGTCGCCGGCAACACGCCCAGCGGCTCGCCCGCCTGGATGCGCTGGCCGCCCGAGACATCCAACCGCTCCATGCCGGCCAGCACCAGATGCTGCCCCTGGCCGCAATCCAGGATCACCATGCGGCCATAGCTTCGGAAAGGCGCCGCGAAGGCCACGCTGCCGCCGCAAGGCGCTGTGACCCGCGCGCCAGGCGCCGCCGCGAAGGTCAGCCCACGTGCCGGCCCGCCTTCGCCCGGCGTGTTGAATCCGCGCACCAGGCGGCCGGCGACGGGCAGCCCCGCCGGACCTTGCTCGGTGGGGGGCGCCTCGGCGGCGGGTGGCACAGGCAGGCGGCGGGTTGACGGGGCTTCGGCGCGGCGGCGCTCGGCCTCGGCGCGGCGGGCCTGCTCGCGCTCCAGCCGGGCGAAAGCCTCCTCCAGGTTTTGGGCGCGGGCCACGGCTTCCTCGGCGCGGGCGGCGGCGGCGCGTTCGGCGGCGCTGCGTTCGGCCAGGGCGTGCCGGGCCGCCTCCAGCTGGCGGTCCAGCCCCTGCGAGGCCTGGCGCGCCTCGGCCTCCGCGGCGGCCAGCTGGCGGCGCTCCTCTGCGAAGCGGCGCGCTTCGGCGGCAGCGCGGGCCTCCGCGGCGCGCAGGCCTTCGGCCATGTGCTGCGCCTCGCGCAGCATGGCGCGCAGCGCGGCGAGGCCCAGCGCCACCTCGGCCGGCGGCAAGGGCGCGGCGAGCAGGATGGGCGCGGGCTGCGCGGCGAGCCGTGTGAGCAGCGGCAGCAGGGGGGCGAGTTCGGCGGAGAGGCGTGCCTGCTCGGCCCTGGCCTCGGCCTCGGCGCGGCGGGCGGCTTCGGCCCGGCTGGCGGCGGAAAAGGCCGCGCGTTCGGCCGCCTGCACGCGGGCGGCGCCGGCAATGCGTTCTGCCGCCAGGCGCTGCGCTTCGGCGGCTGCCTCCCGC
>NZ_JAIEQY010000109.1 GCF_019747315.1 Roseococcus sp.
GGTCTCATCGAGCCGCCGGTGGTGGCGCATCATCCGGCCATGCCTGGTCGCTATCTGCTGCTCGACGGTCACCTTCGCATCGACATTTTGCGAAGCCAGGGCCGCGACGGCGTCTCCTGCCTGCTGGCCACGGATGATGAGGCCTTCACCTACAACAAACGCATCAGTCGGCTGGCGGCCATCCAGGAGCACCGGATGATTCTGAAGTTGGTCGAGAAGAAGGTACCGGAGACCCGCATCGCGCGGTCGCTCAACATCGACGTCAACACGCTTCAGATCAAGAAGCGCATGCTGCTTGGAATTTGCCCAGAGGCCATTGAGTTTCTGAAGGACAAGCCCGTCAGTGCGAAGGTCTTCAGCGTGCTGCGGAACATGCGGCCATTGCGGCAAATCGAGGTCGCGGAATTGATGGTGACGATGAACCGCTACACTGACGGGTATGCGCGGGCATTGTTGGCCGCCACGCCGCAGGCACAGATTATTTCCGAGGCCAAGCCGAAGGCCTCCAAGGGACTGACTGAAGACCAGAAGGTCCTGATGGAGCGCGAATCGGCGCAACTCGACCGCGAGGTCAAGCTGGCCCATTCGGCCTATGGGGCAGACCATCTGCTGCTCGTGGTCGCACGCGGGTATCTCGCCCGCCTGCCCGCCAATCCTCGCATTGTTCGGTTTCTGACGCAGCAGCGGCCGGAATTCCTGACGGAGTTTCGCCGGATCGCGGAGATCGACACCATGGCAGGTTAGTTCGGCTCGGCCGCCAGATCTTAATGGGGACCCGGACCCGAAAGCGCGGGGACCGCAGGAGACGCTGCACGAGGGGCAGATCGAGGGCGGTGGTGGGGATGGCGGCGAACCCGTCCGGAGCCCACCAGGCCGGCCGTCATAGGGCCGGCCAGATGTTTGCCCGGTACGCCGGGTGGTGAGGCGGAGGGGGTGCAAGGTCGGGTGGTGCACCCCCTCCTGGTAGAGGCGGCGGCTGCTGGATGCCGTCAGGACGACGCTTGCCATACCCCCCGAAATGTCCTGACCATGAACGCCATGGCGAAACACAGGAATCGAGCAATCCGCCGCGATCGGGTCATGCGGGGCCATGGCCTCGCATGCGGCCTGATGGCGGATGCCCCGGTACGTGATGACGATGCCCGCGTCCTCCCAGAGACACGTGCGGCGCGCTGCACCGGCGTCAGGGACTGAGATGGACGGCGCCAGCACCCAGGTCCTGCCCGTCGCCATCATCGGCGGCGGCCTCGCCGGGCTTCAGGCCGCGCGACTGCTGCACGAAGCTGGCATTGGCTTCCGCATCTTCGAGGCGCGCGACCGACTTGGCGGCCGCATCCTTTCAACCGACGCCGCAGGACGTCCCGCGGAGGATGGCTTCGACCTTGGTCCGTCCTGGTTCTGGCCTGGCATGCACCCGGCCATGGCGGCCGCGTTGGCACAACTTGGCCTTGCCGCCTTCCCGCAACACGACGAAGGCGATGTTCTCGTTGAACGCCTGCCCGGGCGCCCGCCGCAGCGCTTCGCCGGCTACCGACAGGAGCCTCGCTCCATGCGGCTTGCGGGCGGTACAGGCGCGCTGGTGCGCACGCTGGCCGGCGGCTTGCCGGAGGGCTCCATCCAACTCAACTCGTGGGTCACGCGGATCGCCCTCGACGGCGACCATGTCCGACTGACGCATGTGCAGACTGACGGCGGGAGTGACAGCATCCTCGCAGCACAGGTGATTGCCGCGCTGCCCCCGCGGCTGCTGGAAGCGAGCATCGTCTTCGAGCCGGCCATCGATCCTGCCATCCGGCTGCGCTGGCGCGACACGCCGACCTGGATGGCGCCGCACGCGAAGTTCGTCGCACTCTATGACCGTCCCTTTTGGCGCACGGCCGGCCTTTCTGGCATGGCGCAAAGCGCTGTAGGCCCGATGGGCGAGATCCATGACGCGACAACCGCTTCAGGCGCGGCGGCGCTGTTCGGCTTTCTCGGCATCGACACAGATCGGCGCCAGGCTGCGGGCACGGCGCTGCTCACCCGCGCCTGCCTTGATCAACTGGTGCGGCTGTTCGGAGACGAAGCCGGACGCCCCGCGGCGACGCTGCTGATGGACTGGACTGCCGAGGTCTTCACCGCGACCGCGGACGACCGGCACGGTGGGGCTCATCCCGTGCCGCAGCGCGGACCGTGGGTGAGCGGCGCATGGCGGGATCGTCTGTCGCTCGCAGGTAGCGAGACCAGCGCGACCGACCCCGGCTACCTGGCGGGCGCGATGGATGCCGCCTCTCGCGCCGCAGCGGAAGTGTTGCAGCGGATCGGCGTGCCTGGACGTACCGCGTAATGAGGGAGGCGAACGCACGCCCCAGCATCACGGCACCCGTCGCTTCGTCACCCCGACCGACAGCGTCGCTGCCGCAAGGTCGAACGTCGCCGCCGAGATGTTCCGCGCCATCACGCGCACCGTGTTGTTCGACCACACCGCGGCATCGAGTTCGATGAACCGCGTCGACGACACGAGCGACGCCGATGCCAGATCTCCGGCCCGCGCCCCGTTCACCGTGACGTCGAGAAGCGCTGTGGCCCCCGGTGCCAGGCTCGGCAGATCCCAGGAGACCTCCGCCGCGAACTCCCGCCGCCCAGAGCCGAACAGCGCCCCCGTGAGCAACGGCGTGCCGTTCAGCACCGCGGGTGCCGCCTCCGGCAGCCCGTAGAGCCGCAGGGATTGCAGGTCGATCGGCCCATCGAAGCCGATCACGCCCACCTGCGCATAGGCCACGGACGCGCCGACGCGGATGGTCTGCCGCCGATTGAAGTTCGCGTCATCCATCGGCGCGCCGGCATTCCAGCCCTTGGCCGGCCCGTTCCACTGCATGGTGGTGATCGAGGCCAGCACGTCGCCCGCGATGTCCTCGCGGACGTTCCCCGCCCCATCGAACACGCGCACGAACAACCGCCCGCCGGAGGCGCCGCTCGTCAGCCAATGTGCCAGGGCGAATTCCTTCGCCTGGGAGGTATCCAGCATCCACCCCAGCCCGCGGTTCGCCGCCAGCGTCACCGCCCGGTCGGTCGGCGTCAGGTCGGTCAGCCCGTTGAAGCAGAAATCCGCCATGAAGGTCGCGGTGGTGGTAGAGGTGGCGATGGTGATCAGCCCCTCCACGCCGACCTCGGTGGCCGACTGCCGGAACGCCGCAGCGCGGGTGTTCGGCACGCCGGCCAGGAAGCGCTGGAACCGCGACGCTGGCGCACGGTGCCGGTTGATCACCGCATTGCCGCAGCGGTTCGCCGTGGCGGTGTAGTCGATGCCGACCAGGTAAGTGTTGGTCCAGGCGATGTCGTACTCGCAATCCTGCGCCCCGGCGGTGTGGCGCGCCGCCATCGGCGAGCAGGCTTCCATGCGCATGTTGCGCGCGATGATTGCGCTGCCCGAGGTCTGGTTCAGGAAGGGAATGGCGATGTTGCTGCCGGCCTGGCGGAGCTCGAAATTCGGCGCGTCAAAGACGTGGCGGTTGTGGTTGGAGTAGGCGCCGGCCTCATTGCCGAAGCGCACCCCGAAGCGGTCTTGGCTCGCGTTCACCCCCGTCGCCTGGGCGAAGTGCCCACCGTAGTAGCGGATCGAGGTGTTCCAGGCCGTGGCCGTCGCGCACCAGATGTCGAGGCCGATGCGGTTGTTGACGATGCGCCCCAGCGTGAAGGTGCTGTCCTCCACACCGCGGCCATCGCCCAACGTGCGCATGCCGATGGTAAAACCTTCCACCCGTCGCAGCTCGATCTGGCTCGCATCGACGTTGCGCACGGTGATGCCGATGTCGGCCTCGGAGGACCAGTCCGACAGCGTCTGCCGGATGACGTTCAGCCCGGTGTAGAGCTTCTCCGCGTTGCGAATGGTACCGCCATCGCCCAGCACCAGCACGCTGGTCGGCGCCGTGCCGGTGTAGCGGATGGTGCCCTGCATGATCAGGCCGCGGGCCCCGCCTGGCAGCGTCACGGTGCCGGAGACGTTCCAGGTGCCAGGCGGGATCATCGCAAACTTCTGGTCCGCGCCGGCGCGATCGAAGGCGGCCTGGATGGCGGTGCGATCATCCGCCACGCCGTCGCCCAGCCCACCGAAATCATTCGGCAGCACGGCCTCGCGGTCGCGCAGGTACTTGGCGAAGTCGCTCTTGTTGAGGTTGGCGTTGAGGACCAGCAGGTCGTCGATGCGCGCCGGCATGGCGTTCTCCGATCAGAGGGCGGTGGCGGTGACCGGGCCGGCGAAGGCGGAGACGTTGCCCTCGGCCGAGACGCTGCGCAGCCAGTACCAGCGGGTCTGGCCGGTGGTGAGGCCGGTGCGGTCCGAGGGCAGTGCGGTCGGCTCGCTGGCCAGCTTGGTCGCCGCGGCGAGGCTGGCGCTGCTGGCCTCGAAGACCTGCAGCCGGACAGC
>NZ_JAIEQY010000030.1 GCF_019747315.1 Roseococcus sp.
TCCACCATCAACCAGACCCTGGGCCTGGAGCCACAATGATCCGATCCATCCTTCTGGCCATGACGCTGATCCTCGGCGTCATGGGTCCCGCCCTGGCCCATCCCGGGCATGATGACGAAAGCACGGCCGTGGCGACCGCCCTGCCACGCGCGGAAACGCACAGCGATCTGTTCGAAATCGTCTCCGTCCTGCAGCCCGGTGGTGTGCTCACCATCTACGTGGATCGGTGGTCCGACAACG
This sequence comes from Roseococcus sp., assembly GCF_019747315.1. Classification (GTDB taxonomy): domain Bacteria; phylum Pseudomonadota; class Alphaproteobacteria; order Acetobacterales; family Acetobacteraceae; genus Roseococcus. The sequence continues at coordinate 241 of NZ_JAIEQY010000030.1, forward strand.
CGCCGGTGGATGGCAGCGTGACGCTGACCATCGACGGACAGGAGGTGGCGGCGGAACGACAGGGCATTGGCCTTTTCGTCGTGCGTTCGCCCCTCTTGGCCAGAGCGGGACCGCGCGACGTGGTGTTCACGGTGAGCGCCGGCGAGGAGATGGACCTGCTGACGGCACGGCTTGAGGTGCCTGAAGTCGCGGTGGCTCATGGCGCGGCGGCCTCGGCGTTGGCGTTCCTCCGCAGCACCGCGACGCAGCTGGCACTCGGCGCCTTGCTGCTGGTGGTCGGCTTGCTGCTGGGCCGCGGCTCCGTCCGCCGACCGCTGCCCGCGATGGTGGAGGAGGATGAAGCGACCCCGGTGGTCGTGCCGACCAAGCCCGTTTCGGTGGAAGGGCCCGCGCGCCGCGTTGCCGCGCTGGGGCTCGGCCTCGCGCTGTTCGCCGCCCCCGCCTGGGCCGATCCCGGCCACGGCTCGGCACCAGGCTCGACCTCCACCTTCGAGGCGCCCCGCCGACTTGAGGATGGCGCGATCTTCATGCCCAAGGGTTCGCAGCGCCTGCTGACCATCCGCACGCAGGTGACGGCCAGCGGCGATGCATCGGCCTCCGTCCGCATGGTCGGCACGCTGGTGCCCGATCCCAATGCTTCCGGCCGGGTGCAATCCTCCCAGCCTGGGCGGCTGGAACCCACCGAGCGGGGTTTTCCCATTCTTGGGCAGCGCGTTGAGCGCGGCGAGGTGCTGGCCTTCGTGCTGCCGACCTACAGCGCGGCCGAGCGCGGCGGGCTGGTTCAGAACGCCGCCGAGTTGGATGCGCAGATCACCATTCTTGACGCGCGTGTGCGGCGCCTCGTCGCGTTGCGCGGCAGCGTCTCGGAACGCGAGATCTCCGAGGCGCAGGCCGAGCTCGCCGGCGCGCGGCAGCGCCGTCTGGCCATCCAGCCGGCCCTGTCGGGCCGTGAGCCGCTAGTGGCGCCGGTCTCCGGCGTGGTCTCGGTCGTTCGGGGCGCGGTGGGACAGCTGGTGGACAGCCAGGTCTCGGTCTTCGACATCGTCGATCCGTCGCGACTTTGGGTGGAGGCGCTGGCATTCGAGCGCCAGGGGCTGGACCGCGTAGCCGGCGCGACTGCCACGCTGGCCGATGGCCGGACCGTGGAGCTTACTTTCATGGGCCGCGGATTGACGGTGCGGCAGCAGGCCGTGCCGGTAAACTTCCGTGTGGAGAACCCGCCGCCAGACTCACCCATCGGTTCCTCGGTCATGGTCACGCTTCGCACCGCGCGCCAGGTGCAGGGCATCGTCCTGCCGGCCGACGCGGTCGTGCGTTCCGCCGAAGGACCGCCCGTCGTGTTCGAGCACGCGACGGCCGAACGCTTCGTGCCGCGTCAGGTGCGCGTGCAGCCGCTGGATGGTACGCGGGTCGTTGTGACGGCTGGGCTGGAGGCCGGGCGGCGCGTCGTCGTCCAGGGCGCCGGCCTCATTGCTCAGGTGCGGTGAACCATGTTCTTCAACGCCCTCGTCGGCTTCTCGCTGCGCAACCGGCTCTTCGTACTGGTCGCAGCACTGCTCGTCTCCGCCTATGGCACGTGGACGCTCACCCGCATGCCGGTGGATGTCTTCCCGGATCTGAACAAGCCGACCGTCACTTTGATGACCGAGGCAGAGGGCTTCGCGCCGGAGGAGGTCGAGCAGCTCGTCTCCTTCCCCATTGAGACCGCGGTGAACGGTCTGCCCGGCGTCACGCGCGTGCGCTCCGTGTCCTCTGTCGGGCTGTCCATCGTCTTCGTCGAGTTCGACTGGGGCGCCGACATCTGGCGCGCGCGCCAGCAGGTGAGCGAGCGGCTCAACCAGATCGCCACGCAATTGCCGCCGCGCGTGCTGCCTTCGATGGCACCGGTCTCCTCCATCATGGGCGAGATCATGTTGGTGGCGCTGACCGCGCCAGCCGATGGCAGCGTCACACCCATGCAACTGCGCGAGATCGCGGATTGGGTGATGCGGCCGCGCCTGCTGACCATCCCCGGCATCAGCCAGGTCATCCCGATCGGTGGCGAGGTTCGGCAATTCCGCGTCATGCCCGATATGGAGCGGCTACACGCGCTGGACCTCACGCATGAGGCAATGGTGGCGGCGCTCCGGCAGTTCGGCGTGAATGCCGGCGGCGGCTATGTGGACCAGGCAGGGCGCGAATTCCTGATCCGCAACATCGGCCGCACCACTTCGCTGGAGGACCTGCGCAACGCGACGGTGGGCTTCCGTGAGGGCCAGCCCATCGCGCTGCGCCAGGTCGCGGCGGTGGAGTTCGGCGCCCGCTTCAAGCGCGGCGACGCCGGGGTGGATGGCGCGCCGGCGGTGATCCTGGGCATCGGCAAGCAGCCTGGCGCCGACACGATCCGCTTGACGCGCGCCGTGGAGGCAGCGCTGGCCGAACTGCAGCGTGGCATGCCGCGCGGCGTTGTGGCGGACCGCATCAAGTTTCGTCAGGCCGGCTTCATCGAGCAGAGCATCGCCAATCTCCAGCAGGTGCTGGCGGAGGCGTTCATCGTCGTCGCGATCGTGTTGTTCGCCTTCCTGTTGAACGTGCGCACAACCTTCATCTCGCTCACCGCGATCCCGCTCTCGATTCTGCTGACGGCAATTCTCTTCGCGGCCTTCGGCCTGTCGATCAACACCATGACGCTCGGCGGAATTGCCATTGCCGTCGGGGAATTGGTGGACGACGCGGTGGTGGACGTGGAGAACATCTTCCGCAGGCTGCGCGAGAACCGGGACAAGGCCGTCCCCGAATCCGCGCTGCATGTGATCGCCGCCGCGAGCTCCGAGGTTCGCTCGGGTATCGTCTACGCCACCCTGATCATTGTCCTGGTGTTCCTGCCGCTCTTCGCCCTTTCAGGCATTGAGGGGCGGCTCTTCGCGCCGCTCGGCATTGCCTACATCGTCTCCATCCTGTGTTCCTTGCTGGTCTCCATCACGGTGACGCCCGTGCTGTGCTACTACCTGCTGCCGCGCATGAAGCGTATGGCGCATGGCGACGGATGGCTGGTACGCAAGCTCAAGGCCGGGAATGATCGCGCCCTGCGCTGGGGCTTCGGCCACCGCTCCCTTGTGCTGGGGCTTGCCGGGGCGGGTGTCGTGGTGGCCGGCGTTTCCGCCGTGTATCTTCCGCGCGCCTTCCTGCCCGCCTTCAACGAGGGCACCATCGTCATCGGCTTGACCTACCAGCCCGGCATCTCGCTGGCGCAATCCGATGCCCTGGGCACCGTCGCCGAGCGGCTCGTCATGGCCGTGCCCGAGGTGAAGGGCGTGGGCCGCCGCACCGGCCGGGCCGAGCTGGATGAACATGCCGAGGGCGTTCATACCTCCGAACTCGACCTCGACCTGCGCGAGAGCGGCAGGCCGCGCGCCGAGGTGCTGGCGGACATCCGCAGCCGGCTTTCGGCCCTGCCGGCCGCGATCAACCTCGGCCAGCCGATCTCGCACCGGCTGGACCACATGCTCTCCGGCGTGCGGGCGCAGATCGCGCTGAAGGTGTTCGGCGACGACCTCGACACGTTGCGAACACTTTCGGAAACGCTGCGCTCGCGCCTCGCCGCCAATGTGCCGGGCCTGGCCGACCTCCAGCTTGAACGGCAGGTGCGGGTGCCGCAGCTGCGTATCGCGGTGGATCATGAACGCGCGGCGCTCTATGGGGTGTCTGCCGCCTCGCTCACCGAGACTTTGCAGTCGCTGACGGGCGGTACCGTCATCAGCCAGATCATGGACGGCCCGCGCCGCTTCGACGTGGTCATGCGCCTCTCCGATGCCGACCGCACGACGGCGCGGCTGTCGGAGGCCCTCGTCGAGACGCCGGGCGGCCGCGTGCCGCTCCGCATGCTTGCCACCGTCGAGGAGTCCGACGGCCCCAACCAGATCCTGCGCGAGGGCGCCCGACGCCGCATGGTGGTGCTGGCCAACACCACGCCCGGCGCGGATATGGCCGCCGTGGTTGCCGCCATCCGGGAGGAGGTCGCTCGCATGGCCCTGCCCCCAGGCTACACGACCAGTCTCGAGGGCACCTTCCAGGCGCAGGAGGAGGCGATGCAGACGATCGGCGTGCTGGCCCTGATTTCCCTCTCGCTCATCTTCGTCGTGCTGTACTCGCGCTACCGCTCGGCCATGCTGGCCGCCATCATCATGGGCAACGTACCGCTAGCGCTCATCGGCGCCGTGGCCGCGCTGTGGATCGCCGGCCAGCCCCTCTCGGTCGCGACCATGGTGGGCTTCGTGACGCTGACCGGCATCACGACGCGCAATGGTATCTTGAAGGTCAGCCACTA
>NZ_JAIEQY010000182.1 GCF_019747315.1 Roseococcus sp.
GCGGGGCTGAAGAAGAAGGGCCACGCGGTCGAGGTGCTGGAGCGCATCCGCCAGGTCGGCCCCAACAAGACCGGCGCCCGCGGCTCCTTCACCGTCTATGCCTTGGCGGATTGAAGCTCCTCAGCCACGCCACTGAACATGATCAGCAGCGCCGGGGATCATCCAGATTCCCGGCGCTCTCTTGAGTTGGCTGCGCTCCGACACAGCGCGAATCGTCCGTCACGCGCAGGGCATCCCGCCCCGCCGAGACGGAGACGACGATGACCACCACCATCCTCCCGCACCAGACTGCCGAAGGCCCGCAGGATCGCGCCGCCTGGCAGCAGCTTCTCGCCACCGCGCCGCGCAGCACCGACAGCGTGGGCCGCGCCACCATCCAGGTCTGCACCGCCAGCGACGGGCGCGGGATCTTCGCCACGGTGGAATACGCCACCTGGCAGACCGAGACGGAGGGGGGCTGATGCCCTCCGAACGCCGCTGGATCATCCTGGCGCAGGACGGTCGGCACGTGACGATGGGCCGCGCCGCACCGCCCAGCGAGGCGGAAATCGAAGCCGCCGCCGCGGCACTTGCCGCGCAGGGGCTGGCGGGATGGCTCGCCACGCTGGACGGAAACTACTGGTCGCGACGCCGCGTGGCGCTCGCGCCGGTGCAGACGCTCGGCGACAGCAACACGCTGGATTGGCCCGCCGCCATCACCGCCTTCGAGGCCGCCCGCCAGCGCGCCCTTCGTCCCCTCTGACAAGGCCGGCATCGCCATCACGCGCGGCGGGAGGTCGCCGCCATGCCGGACCTGACCGCATCCACGCGCGACGGCACGCCCTTCGCCCGGCTCAAGGTCGCGCAGCTCGCCCTGAAGGTGGAGGCGCAGCGGCTTTCGCTCGACGAGACCAAGCGCCGCCTGCTCGACGTCACCGAGGCCAACGCCGCGCTGGACGAGATCGGCAGAACCATGCGGGATGCTCTGCTGAACTGGCCGGCGCGCGTCTCCGGCCTGATCGCCGCCGAGATCAGCGTCGACCCGCATCTGCTGCAGACCATCCTGCAGAGCCACATCAACGACCTGCTGACGGAGGCGGCCGATCGCTTCGATCCAGCAGGCCTCGGAGGGGACCGGTCTCCGCAGCCGTGAGCATGTGCGCCGCCGCGTCGGCGCGATGCTCCGGCCGCCGCCACAGCTCACGGTGTCAGAATGGGCCGAGCAGCATCGCATGCTCGGCAGCCGCGCCTCGGCCGAGCCGGGCCCCTGGCGCACCAGCCGCACGCCCTACCTGAAGGACGTGATGGATGCGCTCTCGGCAGTGCATCCCGCCCGGCGCGTCGTCTTCATGAAGGGCGCGCAGGTCGGCGCGCCGCTGGCCATCGACACGCCGATCCCCACCGTCGAAGGCTGGGCCACGATGGGCGCGCTCATCGTCGGCGACACGCTGTTCGACGAGCGCGGTCTGCCCTGTCGTGTCACCGGCGCGTCGCCCATCATGATTGGCCGCGCCTGCTACACCATCACCTTCGACGATGGTGAGAGCGTCGTCTGCGATGGCGAGCATCGTTGGCCGGTGTGGGACTTCACCGATGGCGAGAAGCCGGTCGCGCGGGTTCTGCACACGCGGGAGATGATCCAATGGGTCAGGATCGGTCGTGGCCCGCGCTATCGCTATGCCATTGACTGCTGCGCTCCTGCCGAACTGCCGGACCAGGATCTGCTCATCCATCCATACGTCCTGGGAATGTGGTTGGGCGATGGCTCGTCCGCCATGAACCACATCAGCGTGCACGAGGAGGATGCGGAAGCCGCCGAGCATCTCCAGGCCTGCGGCGTGGACGCGCAGTTTCGTCTGCCCCGATGGCGCAAGGGCCGCTGCGCCAACATCGTCATCGACCCGACATTCCGGCTGGTCGACGATGGCGAGACACCGGCCAGCATTCAGCACCGCTCGCGCTTCACGACGCGGCTGCGGATGCTGGACGTGCTGGGCAATAAGCATATCCCCGCGGCTTATCTGCGCGCGAGCCGGGAGCAACGGCTCGATCTGATCCGCGGCATGATGGATTCGGACGGCACCATCACGCCGGACGGCAAGCGCTGCGAATTCTGCAATGGCGATCGCGGCCTGGTGGACGGCATGCTCGAGCTGCTGCGCAGCCTTGGCTACAAGCCGGCGGTCTATTTCATGGCGTCGCGCCGCAAGATCATCAACGGCCAGGACCGGACCTGCCTCGGCTACTGGCGGGTGTCGTGGACTGCCTATTCCGAAGAGCCGATGTTCCGGCTCTCCCGCAAGGTGGCGCGGATGCGCCCGATCGCGCGCGGCAGGCCCGGCAAGAGTCGGCGACGCCGTATCGTCAGCATCGAACCGACCAGCAGCGTGCCGGTGCGCTGCATCGAGGTGGACTCGCCGAACCACCTCTATCTCTGTGGCGCGGGATGGATCCCGACCCACAACACCGAGAGCGGAAACAACTGGCTCGGCTACATCATGCATCACGTGCCGGCACCCGCGCTGGCGGTGCAGCCGACCGTGGAACTGGCCAAGCGCTTCTCGCGCCAGCGCATCGACCCGCTGCTGGAGGAGACGCCGGCGTTGCGGGAGCGCGTGGCGCCAGCCCGGGCTCGCGACAGCGGCAACACCATGCTGTCGAAGGAATTCCCCGGCGGCATCCTGGTGCTGACGGGTGCGAACAGCGCCGTCGGGCTGCGCTCGATGACGGCGCGGTTCCTGTTTCTCGACGAAGTGGATGCCTATCCCGGTGACGTCGCCGGTGAGGGTGATCCGATTGCGCTCGCCGAAGCGCGAACCCGCACCTTCGGCTGGCGGCGCAAGGCCTTCCTGGTCAGCACGCCGACGATCGCCGGGCGCAGCCGCATCGAGCGGGAGTATCTGGCCTCCGATCAGCGGCGGTTCTTCGTGCCGTGCACGGCGTGTGGCGAGATGCAGTGGCTGCGCTTCGAGCGGCTGATTTGGGAGAAGGGGGCGCCGGAGACGGCGCGGTATCACTGCACCGCCTGCGACCACCCGATGCAGGAGCACGACAAGACCGCCATGCTTGGCGGCGGGGAATGGCGCGCGACCGCCGAGGGCCAGGATCCGCACACCATCGGCTTTCACATCTCGGCGCTTTACTCGCCGGTGGGCTGGCTCTCCTGGGAGCAGATCGCGCGGGATTGGGAGGCAGCCCAGGGCAAGCCCGAGGACATCAAGACGTTCAAGAACACCGTCCTGGGCGAAACCTGGCAGGAGCAGGGCGAGGCGCCCGATTGGGAGCGGCTCGTCGAGCGCCGCGAGGATTTCGCCATGGGCGTCGTGCCCACCGGCGCACTGGTGCTCACCGCCGGCGTCGACGTGCAGGACGATCGGCTGGAATGCGACGTGTGGGGCTGGGCGGAGGGCTTCTCGTCCTGGCTCGTCGACCACGTGGTGATCCCGGGCAGCCCGCGGGATCGCGAGCCCTGGGACGAGTTGGCGAAGCTGCTCGCGCGCGACTGGCCGCAGCAGGGCGGCGGCGCCATGCGCATCGCTCGGCTTTGTGTGGATACCGGCGGCCGCGACACCGCCGCGGTCTATGGCCATCTGCGCCGCCTGCGTGATCCGCGCATCGCGCCGACCAAGGGCATCGACGGGTGGAACCGGGCGCAGCCCGTCCAGGGCCCGACGTCGGTGGACGCGCTGGTCAACGGCCAGAAGCTGCGCCGCGGCCTGAAGCTCTGGACCGTGTCCGTCTCGACCTGGAAGGCGGATCTCTACCGCCGGCTGTGGCTCGGCCGTGGTGAGGCGGAGGAATGGCCGCCCGGCTGGGTGCATCTGCCGCGGGCGATCGACGTCGAATGGGTCAAGCAGCTGGTCGCCGAGCAGCTGCGCACCACGAAGGACCGCCGCGGCTTTGCCCGGCAGGAATGGGCCAAGCTGCGGGAACGCAACGAGGCGCTGGACTGCGCCGTGCTGGCGCGTGCGGCGCTCTGGCTGCTCGGTGCGGATCGGTATGGCGACCGCTTCTGGCAGCAGCTGCGAGACCAGATTGCCGATGCCCCGCTCCGGGCGAGCGAAATTCCCGCCGCCGGGAATGTCGCTGACCCGCCGCTGCCATTGCAGGCCGCGCCGGCGCCATCCGCATCTGACACGCAGCGCCCGCGTGGCTGGCTCGCGCCGCGCAGCAACTGGCTTCGCTGAAGGAGGACGATCATGGATCCGACCGTCCTCGCCTGGGCGCTGGCGCAGCCCGCCGGCGCCCGCGCCGCCGTGTTGGCCGCCGCCTTCACCGGCGGCACCACACGCGTGACCTTCGATGGCCGCACGGTGGAATACCGCTCCCTGGATGAGCTCGGCCGCGCGCTGTCTGTCCTGCATGCAGCCGAGAACGCCGCCGTACGCCGGCCCAGCGTCACCTTCGCCAGCTTCTCGCGCGAGGGAACCAGGTGATGGGCCGTCTCCGCAATGCCTGGCACGCGCTGCGCGGCGGCATGGCCGCGCAGGAAAGCCTTCGCGATGCCTGGCACGCCCTGCGCGGCTATGCCGCCGCGCAGGACACTCGCGCCTCGAGCTGGGCGGCCTCCGGC
>NZ_JAIEQY010000342.1 GCF_019747315.1 Roseococcus sp.
GAACAGATGCGCCGTCCCGGTCGGGTTCCAGAAGATCTCGGAATGGCGCACGCCATGGGCGGCCTGGTCCTGGAGGTGCTCATAGGTGATGCGGTGCAGGTCGCGCGGGTCGCGCAGGATGCGGCTCTCCAGCGCGCGCAGGATATGCAGCACACCCTTGGGCCTGGCGTCGCGGGCGTAGAGCGCCTCGGCCTCGGCGAAGGGCATGCCGCAGCGGGCGGCCATCTCGGCGAAGGTGGATTGGCGGACGGCGCCCAGCAGATGGACATGCACATCCACCTTGGGCAGGGCGAGGCAGAAGGTTTCGAGCATCTGGGTCATGGCCGCATCTTCGCACAGCGCGGGGGAGATGACAGGCCAGCCGACCCATGCGACGAAACGGCCATGCAAAAGCCCGCCAATCCCCGTTTCTCCTCCGGCCCCTGCGCCAAGCGGCCGGGATTTTCGCTCCATGTGCTGGAAGGCGCGCTGCTCGGCCGCAGCCATCGCGCCGCCGACCCCAAGGCAAGGCTGGCCGAGGTGATCACGCGCTCCAAGGCGATTCTCGGCATGCCGGCGGATTACCGGCTGGGCATCGTGCCCGCCTCGGACACCGGCGCGGTCGAGATGGCGCTATGGAGCCTGCTGGGCCCCCGCGGCGTGGATGTGCTGGCCTGGGAGAGTTTTTCGGCCGAATGGGCGCATGACATCCAGGCCGAGTTGAAGCTGCCGGATGTGCGGCTGTTGCGCGCCGATTACGGCAAGCTGCCGGACCTCTCGGCCGTGGACCCGGCGCGGGATTGCGTCTTCGTCTGGAACGGCACCACCAGCGGCGTGCGGCTGACCGATGGCGACTGGATCAGCGACGCACGGGAGGGGCTGACCATCTGCGACGCGACCTCGGCCGCCTTCGCGATGGATCTGCCCTGGGACAAGCTCGATGTCGTCACCTGGTCCTGGCAGAAGGTGCTGGGGGGCGAGGCGGCGCATGGGATGCTGGCGCTTTCGCCGCGGGCGGTGGCGCGGCTGGAATCGCACAAGCCGGCCTGGCCGCTGCCCAAGGTGTTCCGCCTGACCAAGGGGGGAAAGCTGATCGAGGGCATCTTCAAGGGCGATACGATCAACACGCCCTCCATGCTCTGCGTCGAGGATGCGCTGGATGGGCTGCGCTGGGCCGAGAGCATCGGCGGCCTGCGCGGATTGATCGCGCGGACGGAGGGGAATTTGGCGACAGTGGCGGGCTGGGTGGCGCAAAGCGATTGGGCGCGCTTCCTGTCTGAGGAACCGGCCACGCGCTCCTGCACCAGCGTGTGCTTGCGGATCGTCGCACCCTGGTTCACGGCGCTGGATGCGGGGGCGCAGGCCAAGGCGGCGGCACGGCTTTCGGCGCTGCTGGAGGCCGAGGGCGTGGCGCTGGATGCGGCGAGCTATCGGGACGCGCCGCCGGGGCTGCGCATCTGGTGCGGAGCGACGGTGGAGCAGGGGGATGTGGCGGCGTTGCTGCCTTGGCTTGATCAGGCCTTCGCCCGCGTCACCGCCGAATGCGCCGGCTGAGCCCCCTGCGGCATCCGCCAGCCATGCCGGCCTGCCCAGGGTGAGCCCGGCTCCAGCGCCGCGGCGTCCAGCAGCGCCTCCGCCATGCCGCGGATCGTCGCGTGCCGCCGCGTCAGCGCATGCTCGCCGATATTCCGCAGCAGCCGGTGCCAGCGCCGCGTGATCGGCGCGGCGGAGGCGAAATAGGCCCAGCGGCTCTGCTCCTGCGCCATTTGCCGCACCAGCTGCGCGGCATGGGCGGCGTCGGCACCCTGCGGCGGCGTGTCCCCATCCGGCCGCTTGCGGAAGACGATCGAGGTGCTGGTCAGGTTCTCGCCCGCGCATGGCACGAAGCCCGCCTGCCAGGCGGCGGCGATCAGCGTCGCGGGCGTGAAGTTCCAGATATGCGCATCGTGGAAGGCGTTGCTGATCTGCTTGCGCAGCCCCTCGAGATTCGGCACCTCGATGAAGAGCAGCCCATCGGCGGCCAGCGCCGCATGGATGCGGTGCATCGCCGCCCAGGGGTCGGTCAGGTGCTCCATCACATGGTTCATTGTGACCAGGTCCAGCGCCTCACGCGGGAAATCGGGGGAATCCCAACCGCCCTGGCCGATCTCCACGCCGTATTCGCGGCGGGCGAATGCGCCATAGCCCCAATTCGGCTCCAGCCCGCTCGCGTCAAAGCCGGCTTCGGCCATCACGAAGGTGAATTCCCCGGAGGAGGCGCCGATATCCAGCACGCGGGCGCGCGGCGGCAACAAGGGTGCCAGGCGCCGGGCCCGGGCCATGGCGCCGCGCAGGGCGCGCAGCGCGTGCTTGCGCTTGGGCGAGTGGTCGCCCTTGTATTCCAGCCGGTAGCGCGCGGCGTAGAAATCCGCGACCTCGGCCTCCTCGGGCAGGGTCGCGTGGCTCACCAGGCCGCAGCCACGGCAGATCACCGTGGTCAGCGCCGCACCGCCGCGGCCGCGATCCGCCACCACCTCACGCTCCGCCGTGCCGCACAGCCGGCAGGGGCTTGCCGGAAGGTTCGAGCCGATCTTCATCTGTGTCTCCGCGTGGGGTGGCGCGTGTTAGCCGCGCCGCGCCCCGCCCGGCTGACGCTTCCTGTCAGCGCAATGTCAGGAATGGGCGGGTAAGGGAGGGTGGATGCGCGTGCTGATGGTCGAGGATGAGGCGGGAATCGCGCGGGACGTGCTGCGCGCCCTCGCGCATGCCGGCTTCGCGGCGGAGCATGTGGCCAATGGCGCTGCCGCCTGGGAACGCGGCGGGACCGAGCCCTTCGACGCCGCGATCCTGGACCTCAACCTGCCCGGTATAGACGGGCTTTCCCTGCTGCGCCGCTGGCGGGCGGAGGGGGTGCGCTTCCCGATCCTCGTGCTCTCCGCCCGCGCCACCTGGGCCGTCCGGGTGGAGGCGATTGACGCGGGCGCCGATGACTACCTGGTGAAGCCCTTCGCCATGGAGGAGCTGCTGGCGCGGCTGCGCGCCATCCTGCGGCGCGGCGCCGGCATGGCGGGCAATCTGCTGCAGGCCGGCGGGCTGGCCCTCGACACGCGCGCCCGGCGCCTGACCAGCGAGGGGCGGCCGGTGGAGCTGACGCCGCTGGAATTCCGCCTGGTCGCCTACCTCCTGCATCACGCCGGCCGCGCCGTGCACCAGACCGAGCTGATGGAGCACCTCTACGCCGATGAGGCCGACCGGCAGGACAATGCGGTGGAGGCGCTGATCGCCCGGCTGCGCCGCAAGATCGGCGCCGAGGCCATTCGCACCCGGCGCGGCCATGGCTATGTGATCGAGTCGTGACGCGCTCGCTGCGCGCGCGCTTCGCCTGGGCCGGCCTCGCCATGACGGCGCTGGTCATGCTGGCCATGGGCATCATTCTGCAAGGGCTGTTCGAGCGGCATGTGGAGCGCGAGGCGGAGGCGCAGCTCGATGCCGACCTGCGCTACCTCGCGCGCAGCGTCTTCCCGGCCGAGGGCGGGCCGCCGCGCGTGGTGCAGCTGCCCGATCCCCGCTTCCAGGAGCCTTATTCCGGCCTCTACTGGCAGCTGCGCGATGACCGCACCGGCGAGGTCTGGCGCTCGCCCTCGCTCGGTGGTTTCACCCTGGCGCTGGAGCCCGATGCGCTGCGCCCGGGCGAGCTGCATCGCCACATCCTGATCGGCCCCGAGGGCGGCAAGATGATCGTGCTGGAGCGCCGCATCGGCGAGGGGGCTGGCGCCGATTTCCGCGTGGTGGCGGCGGTGGACCGCAAGGTGCTGCGCGCCGCCAACCGCGCCTTCCTCTGGGAGTTCCTGCCTGTGCTGGCGAGCCTGGCGGCGGCCATGCTGCTCGCCTCCCTCGTGCAGGGGATGATCGCGCTGCATCCCATCGCACGGGCACGGCAGGCGCTGCGCGAATTGCGGGCTGGCCGCCGGGAAAGGCTGGGCGGCGCGCTGCCCTCCGAACTGGACGGCCTGGCCCGCGAGTTCGATGCGATGCTCGAAGCCCAGCGGCGCGGCGTGCGCATTGCGCGCGAGCGCGCTTCGGACCTGGCGCATGGGCTGCGCACCCCGCTCGCGCTGCTGGCTGCCCGTGCTCGCGATCTGGAGGGGCGTGGCGAGAGCGAGGCGGCACGCGAGTTGCGCGACCTGGCCGCGGCCATGGAAGCGCGCATCACGCGCGAATTGGCGCGCGCGCATATCCATGGCCCGCCGCAGCTGGGTGGGCGCGTGACGCTCGCCCCCCTCGCGCGGCGGATCGCCGAGGCGCTGGCCCGCAGCCCCGCCGGCGAGCGCCTCGACTGGGCGGTGGAAGTGCCCGAGGCGCTCGCCCTGACCGGCGATGAGGGGGATGTGCTGGAGCTGCTGGGCTCGCTGCTCGACAATGCGGGCAAATGGGCGGCGGGCCGGGTGCGGCTTTCCGCCGCTCAGGAACCCGAGGGGCTGTTGATTCGCGTCGAGGATGACGGGCCGGGCATCGCGCCGCAGGACCGCCGCGCGGCGCTGACGCGCGGCGTGCGGCTGGATGCGGCGGTGCGCGGCACGGGGCTCGGCCTCGCCATCGCGCAGGACATCGTCGCGGCCTATGGCGGCACGCTGTCCTTGGAGGCGAGCGACTGGGGCGGCCTCTGCGTGAAGATCCGGCTGCCGGTCACGGCCGCGCCGGTCTAG
>NZ_JAIEQY010000160.1 GCF_019747315.1 Roseococcus sp.
ATCGTGTTCATCGGCCCGCTCCTTGGCTGGGATGCTCCGCCTGGCGCAGCAGGGTGATGGCGACGCGGCGATTGCCGGCAGCCTGGGGTTGTTCGGGCAGCAGTGGCACGCGGTCGGCCATGCCGGTGACGCCCTGGATGCGGGCTTCGGCGACGCCCGCCTCGCTCAGCAGGCGGCGGGTGGCATTGGCGCGCTCGGTGGAGAGGTCCCAGTTGCTGCGCGCGCCGCCGCCGCGGAACGGCGTGCTGTCGGTGTGGCCGGTGACCTGGACGGGGTTGGGCAGGCGGGCCGCGGCCTGGGCGACGCGCTGGATCATCTGGCGGGCGCGTTCGGTGGGGGCGGCGCCGCCGGTGGCGAACATGGGCTGGCCATCGGCCTCCAGCAGCTGCACGCGCAGCCCCTCGGGCGTGATCTCCACCAGCACCTGGCGGGCGAGTTCGGCCAGCGCCGGGTCGGCCAGGAAGGTCTGGCGCAGGGCATCGGCCATGTCTTCGAATCGCTCCTGCTCGGCGCGGGCGGCTTCCAGGCGGCGGGCGGCCTCGCCGGTCAGCGGGGGGCTGGGCGGGGCGGCGGCCTCGGCGGTGGAATCGGGGCGGGGAGGCTCCACCGAATCCACCTTGGCCGAGCGCGAATCCTCGTCACCTGGCGGGCCGGGGATGCGGCGCGTGGCCTCGGCCGGGCGGTCGCTCTCATCCTCCTCCATGTCCTGCTCGGTCGGGCGGGGGCCGCGTTCGAGGCGGATGGCGCCGGTGTCGGAGGCCATGTTGCCGGCGCTGTGCGGCGTCATGCCGCCAAAGGGCATGCCGGTGCCCGAGGCGCCGGTGGCGAGCGCGTTGGAGGGGTTGAAGAAATCGGCGATGCCGCGGCGCTGTTCCTCGGTGGTGGCGTTCAGCAGCCACATCAGAAGGAAGAACGCCATCATCGCGGTCACGAAATCGGCATAGGCGACCTTCCAGGCGCCGCCATGATGGCCGTGCCCGCCTTCCTCGATCCGCTTGATGACGGTGATCCCGCCATCCCCCTTGCCACGCTTGGCCAAGCCACACCCCACAAGCGGCGTTCTGCCGCGCAGCCATTCTGCCGGGCCGGGGTTAACCGAGGGCTAAGGCGGCCAGCCTGGCCGCGTAACCTTTTGAAGCGCGAAGTGAACGGGCGGGCCCCTGCGGACGCGCGCACAATTCCCCAGTTGCGGGCTTGCCACAGCGCGCGGAGCGGCCTAGTCCCCCCCGCACGATAATGGTAACCCGTCCGCCACGTCTGCCTGGCCGCATTGTCTGGCCGTGCCGGTGGGGCAGAAGCGCAGACGTGAAGCAAGAGATCTAAACGGGCCTGCCTTGGGGCCGCCCGCATCAGGAGAACAGGTTATGAGCGAGACCGCCGACAAGGTTAAGAAGATCGTCGTGGAACACCTGGGCGTCGAAGAGGCCAAGGTCACCAACGAGGCCTCCTTCATCGACGACCTGGGCGCGGACAGCCTGGACACGGTCGAGCTGGTGATGGCCTTCGAAGAGGCCTTCGGCGTGGAAATCCCGGATGATGCGGCCGAGAAGATCCAGACCGTGAAGGACGCGATCGAGTTCATCGAGAAGCAGCAGGCCGCGGCCTGATTCGCCGCGCTTGACCCCTCGACAGGGATAGGAACGCCACGTGTTCGCGCAGGGCTTTGCGCCGCGCCGCGTCGTCGTCACCGGCATGGGAATCGCGAGCCCGCTTGGGCTCGGGGTCGAGAATGTCTGGAAGCGGCTGATCAACGGCGAAAGCGGCATCTCCAACATCCAGTCCTTTGACGTGAAGGACCTGCCGGCGCGCATCGCCGGGCAGGTTCCGGTCGGCGTCAAGGCTGATGGGCGGCTCGACCTCGGCGAGTGGATCCCCGTCAAGGACCAGAAGAAGATGGATCGCTTCATCCAGCTCGCCCTCGTGGCGGCGGTGGAAGCGATCGAATCCTCGGGCTGGATGCCGCAGGATGAGCCGGGTCGCTGCGCCACGGGCGTGATGATCGGCTCGGGCATCGGCGGCCTGGAGACGATCCAGGAAGCGGCGATGCTGGTGGCGGCGGGCCGCACCAAGCGCCTTTCGCCCTTCTTCATCCCCTCCTCCCTGGTGAACCTGGCCTCGGGCCACGTCTCCATCCGCTATGGCTTCAAGGGCCCGAATCACTCGGCCGTGACCGCCTGCGCGACCGGCGTGCATGCCATCGGCGATGCCGCGCGGCTCATCGCGCTGGGCGATGCCGATGTGATGGTGGCCGGCGGTGCCGAGGCCGCGATCTGTGAGCTGGGCATTGGCGGCTTCTGCGCCGCGCGCGCCCTCTCCACCAAGTTCAACGACACGCCGGCCGCCGCCTCCCGCCCCTGGGATTCGGACCGTGACGGCTTCGTGATGGGCGAGGGCGCCGGCGTCCTGGTCCTCGAGGAATACGCGCACGCCAAGGCGCGTGGCGCCACGATCCATGCCGAGGTGATCGGCTATGGCATGAGCGGCGACGCCTACCACATCACATCGCCCGCCGAGGATGGCGATGGCGGCTTCCGCGCCATGAAGGCCGCGCTGCGCGATGCGGGCCTGACGCCGGCCGATGTGCAATACGTGAACGCCCACGGCACCAGCACGCCGATGGGCGACGATATCGAGCTTTCGGCTGTCGAGCGCATGTTCGGCGACGCTGCCAAGGGCCTCGCCATGTCCTCCACCAAATCGGCCACCGGCCATTTGCTGGGGGCCGCGGGCGCGGTGGAGGCGATCTTCTCCATCCTCGCCGTGCGCGACGATGTCGTGCCGCCCACGCTGAACCTGGAAAACCCCTCCCGCGAGAGCCCGATCGACCGCGTGGCGAAGGTGGCGCAGGAGCGGAAGATCGACGTGGCGCTGTCCAACAGCTTCGGCTTCGGCGGCACCAATGCCTCGGTGATCTTCCGGGGCACGCCCTAACCTCCCATGCCGCGCCTGTTGAAGCTGGCCGGCGCCGGGCTCCTGGCCCTGGCCCTGCTGGCGGGCGGGGCCTTCTGGATGGCGATGCAGCGCATCGCCGCCCCCGGCCCCCTGGCCGAAGCCACCAACATCGTCATCCCACGCGGCGGCACCGAGAGCATCGCTGCCGTGCTGCGCGAGGCGGGGGTCATCACCGATCCGCGCCTCTTCGCCTTCGCGGCCTGGTGGAGCCGCACCGAGGGCCCGCTGCGGGCCGCCGAGCTCACCTTTCCCGCCCAGGGCTCGATCCGGGACGTGCTGGGCGTGCTGCGTGAGGGGCGGCCGGTGCAGCGCCGCCTCACCATCGCCGAGGGCCTGACCGCCCGGCAGATCATGGCCCTGCTGGAACGCGCCGAGGGGCTGACCGGCGAGGTCCCGGCCCTGGCCGAGGGCGCCGCCCTGCCGGAAACCTACGCCTTCACCTGGGGCGACACCCGCGCCTCCGTCGCGCGCCGGGCCGTGGCCGCGATGGATGCGGCGCTGGCCGAGGCCTGGGCCGCGCGCGCGCCCAACCTGCCGCTGACCAACCCGCGCGAGGCGCTGATCCTGGCCTCCATCATCGAGCGCGAAACCGGCGTGGCGGCCGAGCGCGCCCTGGTGGGCGGGGTCTTCGTGAACCGGCTGCGCCGGGGCATGATGCTGCAATCCGACCCCACGGTGGCTTATGTGCCCGGCCAGGGGATGCCGCTGGACCGGCCGCTGACCCGGGCCGACCTGGACGCGCCCAACCCCTTCAACACCTACCGCATCCGCGGCCTGCCGCCGGGGCCCATCGCCTCGCCAGGGCGGGAGGCGCTGCGCGCGGCGACGCGCCCGGCGGAGACGGAGTTCCTGTTCTTCGTGGCGGATGGCACGGGGGGCCACGCCTTCGCGCGCACGCTGGAGGAGCATAACCGCAATGTGGCGCGGTGGCGGGCGCTGCGGTGAGGGTGCGAGGGGCGCTGCCCCTCGCGCTCCCCGGCAGGGAACCAGTTCCCTGCACCCTGCTTAACCCGTGTGATTTTGGGTGGCGCCGGCTCGATGGCCGCATGGATATGGACGCGCTTACATGGGAAGACTCATGAGTTCCGGCCGTTCCTCTTCCAGCGCAGGCTTCAAGCGGTTCGGGCTTTCCCCCTGAAAGAGGGTGCAGGGAACAAGTTCCCTGCCGCGGAGTTTGAGGGGCAGCGCCCCTCAAGTCCCGCCGTGCCCTGACCTTCTCTGGTCCCGCCAGGCCCCCGCCGCCGCGCCGATGATCGCGCCGGCCAGCACCGGCCAGGGCTGCCCCAGCCCCAGGACATGCGAGGCGGTCACCGCCGCCACCGCCGCCACCGCCCAGGGAAAGACCTCTCCCGCGCCGCGCCAGAGCGGCACCATCAGCGCCACCAGCGTGGCCACGCTGGCGAAGAAGATGGGGTGGCCCGGCGGCAGGGCAATCAAAGCCGAGAAGGCGTGGCCGAGGCCCGTCATGCTCATCCAGAAGACCCAGAAGGTCAGCCCCACGCCCAGCAGCAGCGCCGCATCCTTGCCGCCCGCCCGCTGGTCCGCGATGGAAATGGCGAAGCTGTTGTCCACCAGCGTCGCCAGCGTGCCCCAGAGCTTCCAGCCGCGCAGCTTGTCCAGCCAGGGGGCCAGCGCCGCGCCCATGGGGGCGAGGCGCAGGTTGATGACGAAGGCGGCGAGGGTGGCGCCGAGGATCGGCGCCGGATCGGCCCAGAGCTCCAGCGCGACGAGCTGGCTGGTCCCGGCGAAGAC
>NZ_JAIEQY010000279.1 GCF_019747315.1 Roseococcus sp.
AGCTCCTGCGCCTCGGACTCCACCATCAGCACGCCCTCGGCCGTGCCGGCGACGACGAGGTCGAGCTTGGAGAGCTTGCGCTGCGCGGCGGTCGGGTTGAGCACATAGGCGCCGTCGATATAGCCGACGCGCGCGCTGCCCACCGGGCCGAAGAAGGGAATGCCCGAGAGCGTCAGCGCAGCCGAGCAGCCGACGAGGGCCACCATGTCGGGGTCGTTCTCGAGGTCATGGCTGAGGACGGTGGCGATGACCTGCACCTCGTTGCGGAAGCCCTCGGGGAAGAGGGGGCGCAGCGGGCGGTCGATCAGGCGGCAGATGAGCGTCTCGCTCTCGGAGGGGCGGCCTTCGCGCTTGAAGAAGCCACCCGGGATCTTGCCGGCCGCGAAGGCCTTTTCCTGGTAGTTGACCGTGAGCGGGAAGAAATCCTGGCCCGGCTTCACGCTGCGGGCGCCGACCACGGTGCAGAGCACGATGGTGTCACCCAGGCGGGCCATGACGGCGCCATCGGCCTGGCGGGCGATCTTGCCGGTCTCCAGGGTGAGAATCTGTCCGCCCCAGGAAATATCCTTGCGGAAGTAGTTGTCGAACATGCGTCATCCTTCTGCCCCCGGATGGGGGCGTGCTTCGGGCCCCACATGGAGGCGGGGCAGTGATTCGCGAAGCGGCAGGGTGGCAGTCCAACCACCGGGGCACCCTCGGGAAGGGAGGCTTCCGGCGTCTCGGGCGACATGGGGGCCGGGGAGTCTGCACCCCGCGGCGAAGCCATGTGGCCGGAAACGCCGCCAGACCCATCTTTCCGTGAGGAGGGCTCGGAGGCTCTGACAACCCGCCGCAAGCGCAAGCGGTTTGGGCCGCGCCGGAGAGGCCCGGATCGGCTGGCGCCTATATGCACCCGAATCCCGCCGGGCGCCAGCGCCATTTCCCGCGCGCCACCCGCTTGTGGCGCTCGGCCTGGCAATGCCACGCTCCCTCCGTCACCGGCGAGGAGGTTTTGATGTGGCGTGGCCACCGTGGTGCAGGGCCGCAATCCGGCAGAGTGCGGCGCCCGTGATCGCCAGCCCCCATGTCTGAGCTCGTCTTCGACCATGTGATCCTGGGGGCTGGCAGCGCCGGCTGCGTCCTGGCCAACCGGCTTTCGGCCGATGGCTCGACCGTCGCCGTCATCGAGGCGGGTGGGCGGGATCGCCATCCCTATATCCACATCCCCGCCGGCTATGCGCGGCTGCTGGACCACCCGCGCCTGACCTGGGGCTATCGCACCGCGCCCGATGCGGCGACGGGCGGGCGCGCGCTGGATTATCCGCGCGGGCGGGTCTGGGGTGGGTCCTCCTCCATCAACGGCCTCGGCCATGTGCGGGGCGATCCTTCGGATTACGACCTCTGGGCGCAGAAGGGCTGCACCGGCTGGGGCTGGGAGGATCTGCTGCCCTATTTCCAGCGCCACGAGGCCTTCGCCGAAGGCGGCGAAGGCCGTGGCACATCAGGCCCGCAGCCCGTGGAACACCTGGCCGAACGCCCCGAACTGCTCGACCACTTCGCCCGCGCCGCCGAGGCCATCGGCCTGCCCGTCCAGCCCGACATGAACGGGCCGGAGCGGATGGGCTTCTCCACCTTCCAGCAGACGCGGCGCGGGCGGCGGCGGGTTTCGGCCGCCCGCGCCTACCTGGTGCCCGCCCTCCAGCGCCCCAACCTCACCGTGCTGGATGAGGCGCTGGCGCTGCGGCTGGTGGTGGTGGAGGGCAGGGCGGTCGGCGTGCTGATCGAGCGCGGCGGTGTGCAGCAATTGGTCCGCGCGCGCTTCGGCGCGGTGCTGGCGGCGGGCGCCATCGGCTCGCCGCAGCTGCTCATGCTCTCCGGCATCGGGCGGGCGGAGGAATTGGCGGCGCTCGGCATCACGCCCTTGCTGGATGCGCCGGGCGTCGGCCGCAACCTGCAGGACCATTACATCACCCGCCTGACCTATCGGCTAACGCATGACCGGCTCAGCGCCAATCGCCGCATCACCGGGCCGCGCCTCGCCTGGGAGGTGCTGCGCTGGGTGGTGCAGGGCAAGGGCGTGCTCACCTGGTCGCCGGGGATGATGAGCCTCTTTGCCCGCACCGATGGCGCGACGGGCGCGGCGCCCGATGTGCAGATCAATGGCGGCCCGATCTCCTGGGCGGAGGGGCGGATCGGCGTGCCGGAGCGCGAGCCGGGCTTTACGCTGGGCGTCTGGCAATGCCGGCCTGAAAGCCGCGGCAGCGTGACGCTGGCCAGTGACGACCCGCGCGCCGCGCCGGTCATCGCGCCCCGCCACCTGACCGCCCTGGCCGACCAGGAATGCGTGCTGCGCGGCCTGCGCCTGGCGCGGCGCTGGATGGCGGCGGCGCCCCTGGCCGGCATCGTCGCGGGCGAGGTGCGCCCCGGGCCGGCGCTGGAAAGCGATGCGGCGCTGCTGGATTTCGCGCGCAACACCGGCGGCACCGTCTATCACCCCTGCGGCACGGTGCGGATGGGGTCTGACCCGACGGCGCCGCTGGATGCCCGGCTGCGCCTGCGCGGCATCGCGGGGCTGCGGGTGGTGGATGCCTCGGCGTTTCCGGACATCCCGGTCTGCAACATCAACGCGACCGTGCTCTCGGTGGCGGAGAAGGCGGCGGACCTCATCCGGGAGGAGATGCGGGGCTGAAAACCGCATCTTGTGGCGCGCCGCGGCCAAGGCCAGAAAGACCCGCTCCAGCTGAGACGGGTTTTCCATGCTTCCTCACCACGGCCGCTTCCCCTATTCGCCCTGGACCGCCCGCGCGCGGCAATCCTGGCCCTTCGGCCGCAAGCTCGCGGTCTATCTCGGGGTGAATCTGGAACACTTCGCCTTTGGCGAGGGGCTGGGCGCGGAACTCGCCCCCGGTGGGCCCCAGCCCGATGTGCTGAACTACGCTTGGCGCGAATATGGCAACCGCGTCGGCGGCTTCCGCCTGGTGCAGCTGCTGGATGAGCTGAACCTGCCAGCGACCGTCCTGCTCAACAGCGCCATGTATCACCACGCGCCCGAGCTGGTGGCCGCCCACCGTGCGCGCGGCGACGAGATGGCCGGCCATGGCCGCACCAACAGCGAGCGCCAGAGCAGCCTGCCCGAGGCCGAGGAAGCGCGCCTCATCGCGGAAAGCACCGCCGAGATCGTGAAGCATGAAGCCGCGGCCCCGCGCGGCTGGCTCTCGCCCTGGATCGCGGAGAGCCGCGTGACGCCGGACCTGCTGGCCGAGGCCGGTTACCGCTACACGCTGAACTGGTGCATGGATGACCAGCCGGTGTGGAAATCCACGCGCGCCGGGCGCCTGCTCAGCATCCCCTATCCGCAGGAGGCGAACGACATCCCCTCCATCGCCGCCCGCAAGGATGGCGCGCGGCAATTCGCCGAGCTGATCGTCGAGGATTTCCACGAGCGGCTGCGCCAGACCGCCGACGGCATCCCCCAGGTCATGGGCATCGCGCTGCACTCCTATATCGTGGGCCAGCCCTATCGCCTCCGGGCGCTGCGCGCGGCGCTGGCCGAGATCGCAGCGCGGCGTGACGAGGTGTGGATCACCACGGCGGGCGGCATCTACGATCATTGCCTCACCTGGCCTGAGGGGAGCATCGTCTGATGCGCGCATTGATCCTCGCGGCGCTGCTGGGCCTCACCGCCTGCGCCGCCACCCAGCCCACCGCCGAGACGCCGCGCACCGTCGAGCGCGTGGAGCTCTCCCGCTATCTCGGCCTTTGGCATGAGGTGGCGCGGCTGCCGCAGCGCTTCCAGGACAGCGCCTCGCTCCGCTGCGAGGAGGTGACGGCGGAATACGCGCCGCTCTCCGAGGGGCGGATCAGCGTCCGCAATTCCTGCGTGAACGCGCTGGATCCCGCGCGGCCGCGGCGCGTCGCCACCGGCCAGGCCTATGTGGTGGAGGGGAGTGACAACACGCGGCTGCGCGTCAGCTTCTTCTGGCCCTTCTATGGCGATTACTGGGTGTTCGGGCTGGATCCGGAGTATCGCTGGGCGGTGGTGGGCTCGCCCTCGCGGCGCTCGCTTTGGGTGCTCTCGCGCACGCCCACGCTGCCGCCGGCGGAGCTGGAACGCGCACTGGCGACGGCGCGGGCGCAGGGGTTCGATCTGGGGCCGCTGATCCTGGCGCAGCGGTAAACCGGGTCCGGGCGCGCACGGCTCAGCCCCGCCGTCATCGCTCGGGGGAGGGGATCGGCCCGTCCGCTGCGCCCAGCCGAGGCGATGACGGCCGCCTCCGGGTCCATGCGGCCCAAATGGCGCCCCGGCCGTACGCCTCTGCCGGCACGCCAGACGCAGTGTTTGGCGCGCGGCCCAGGTGTCCTGTGGCGCCTTGCGCGCAGGTTCAGCGCAATTCGAAGCGCAGCGGCACCTCAAGCCAGGCGTCGATGGCCTGGCCGTCGCGAGTGGCAGGCGCGAAGGCCCAGCGGCGAACGGCGGCCATGGCCGTATCATCCAGCAGCGCATGGCCGGAGGAGCGATGCAGGCGCAACTCCCGCGTTTCGCCATCGCGCCCCACCAGCGCGCGAATCACCGCCGTTCCGGTGATGCCGCGCTCCCTCGCCACCAGCGGATATTCCGGAGGGATGGGGGGGCGGCGGAAACGGGCGGCGGTCACCACGGGTGGCCCCGGGGGCGCTTCGAGGGGGCGGGTGGCGGGCGGCTCGGTGGCGGCCGTGGCCCGGCCGGGCGC
>NZ_JAIEQY010000254.1 GCF_019747315.1 Roseococcus sp.
CTGGCGCGCACCCTGGCCAACCCGATCCTGCAATTGGCCGGGGCCGCCGCCGAGATGCGCCAGGGCAAGGGCCGCAGCGGCAGCGTGCCCGAGCGCCTGCTGGAGCGGCAGGACGAGATCGGCATCCTGGCGCGCGACCTCCAGGCTGCCGCCCGCGCGCTCTGGGCCCGGATCGACGCCAATGAGCGCTTCGCCGCCGATGTGGCGCACGAACTCAAGAACCCGCTGACCAGCGTGCGCAGCGCCATCGAGACGCTGCGCCGCGTGGAGGACCCCGCGCAGCAGAAGCGGCTGCTCGGCATCATCGCCAATGACGCGGTGCGGATGGACCGGCTGATTGGCGACATCTCCGATTCGTCGCGGGTGGATGCGGAGTTGTCGCGCGCCGTGGCGGAACCCGTGGATATCGGCCCCATCCTCGCCGTGCTGGTGGAGCTGCACAACACCACCCGCCAGCCGCGCGACCCGGAGATGGAGCTGGAAGCGCCGGAAAAGCTGGTGGCGATGGGCGTGGAGGACCGGCTGGTCCAGGTGCTGCGCAACCTGCTCGGCAATGCCGTTTCCTTCAGCCCCGACCACGGCCATGTCTGGCTCCGCGCGCGGGAAGCCGGCGCTGAGGTCGAAATCATTGTCGAGGATGAAGGGCCCGGCATCCCGGACGCGAAGCTCGAGGGCATCTTCGACCGTTTCTATTCCGAGCGGCCCCGCGGTGAGCGCTTCGGGCAGCATTCAGGCCTCGGCCTCTCCATCTCCAAGCAGATCATCGAGGGGCTGCGCGGCCGCATCAGCGCAGAAAACCGGCGCGATGCGGAGGGGAAGGTGCGGGGCGCCAGGTTCGTCGTGCGGCTGCCGAAGGCGTAACCCGTGCTCTCCTCCCGGCACGTCAGGACAGGGGAGATCAGGGCCGCCCTGCGGACCATCGAGCGCGAGCATGGCGTGCGCATGGTCATCGCGGCGGAGAGCGGCAGCCGGGCATGGGGCTTTCCCTCGCCCGACTCCGACTGGGATGTCCGCTTCGTCTACGCGAGACCCGCGGAATGGTTCATCGCCTTGGAACCTTCCCGTGACGTCATCGAGTATCCGGCCTTCGGCGGCGACCCTTTGCTCGATATCTGCGGCTGGGACATGCGCAAGGCCCTGAATCTGGCCCTCCGAGGCAACGCCGCCCTGCGCGAATGGCTCGCCAGTCCCATCGTCTATGCCGAGGCGCCGGAGATCAGCGGCGCATTGCGTGACGTCCTGGCGCTGGCACCCGACCTGGATGCGACGATGGGGTACTACGCCTCGCTGACACGGCGGATGCACGACGCCTGTCTGAAGGGGCCGGAGGTCAATCTCAAGAAATACCTCTACGCCTTGCGTCCCGCGCTGTGCCTGCGCTGGCTGCGTGACCGCGCCGAGTTGCCGCCCATGGACCTGCCCTCCTTGCGCGCGGTCGCGACCGGGCCGGGTGAAGCCGGCATGCTGGATGACCTGCTCGCCCGCAAGGCCGCAGCTTCCGAGCTCGGGGTCGGGCCGCGCCTTGCCGTCGCGGATGCGCTGATCGGGGAGATGCTGGGTTGGGCTTCGGCTCATGCGCCGCCTTCCCCGGGCCAGCGTGTTCGCGTGAACGAAGCGGCCCTCGCCTTGCTGCGCCGCTCCGCGGCATGGGCTAGCGCCGCCTGACGGCACATCTTGCATCCCGCCCCTGGACGCGCCATAAACAGGGCCTTCCAAACCAACTTCATCAAGAGGTGGGTGGCCTTCCGGGGCCGCCCTCTTGGCATTTCACAGGCCGGCATTTGACCATCGAGAGACCACGCCACGAAGGGCTCGACGCCCGCATCGCCGACCTGGTGGCGCCGACCATCGAGCATATGGGCTACGAGCTCGTGCGCGTGCAGGTCAGCGGCAAGGAGAAGCCGGTGGTGCAGATCATGGCCGACCGCGCCGATGGCACCGCCTTCACCGTCGAGGATTGCACCGAGATCAGCCACGCCGTCGGCGCCGTGCTGGACGTGGCGGACCCGATCAAGGCCGAATGGATGCTCGAAATCTCCTCGCCCGGGATCGACCGCCCGCTGACCCGCGCGAAGGACTGGAACAATTATGCCGGCCATGTGGCGACGGTGGAGATGCTGATCCCGATCGACGGCCGCAAGCGCTTTCGCGGCATCGTCCTCGGCGCCGATGCCGAGACGGGGCGGCTGCGCCTGGACGAAGGCCCCGAGATCACCCTGCCGCGCGACCAGATGCGCCGCGCCAAGCTGGTGCTGACCGATGAGCTGATCGCCGCCACCGCGGCGCAAATCAAGGCCGCGACAGCGGCGAATGGAAACGCCGCAGATGCGGCGGAACAAGGGAACTGAAGCATGGCCCTGGATGTTGCGATCCCCCGTCCCGAATTCCTGCAGGTGGCCGAAGCCGTCGCCCGCGAGAAGATGATCGAGAAGGAGGAAGTTCTCGAGGCGATGGAACTCGCCATGGGCAAGGCCGGCCGGCAGACCTATGGCATCAACAAGGACATCCGCGCCGAGATCGACCGCAGGAACGGCGCGGTGAAGCTCTCCCGCTGGACGCTCGTCGTCGCCGATGACGCGCTGGAGGACGAGGAGACGCAGATGCCGCTGCGCATCGCGGCCAAGGTGAAGCCCGGCATCGCGGTCGGCGAATACATCGTGGACCCGCTGCCGCCGGTGGATTTCGGCCGAATCGGCGCGCAGACCGCCAAGCAGGTGATCGTGCAGCGCGTGCGCGAGGTGGAACGCAAGAAGCAGTTCGACGAATACAAGGACCGCGTGGGCGAGATCATCAACGGCACGGTCAAGCGCACCGAATACGGCAACCTCATGGTCGAGCTGGGCAAGGCCGAGGCGCTGCTGCGCCGCGACGAGACCATCCCGCGCGAGGCCTTCAAGAATGGCGACCGCGTGCGCGCCTACATCTATGACGTGCGCGAGGAGCCGCGCGGCCCGCAGATCTTCCTCAGCCGCACCCATCCCGGCTTCCTGGCGAAGCTGTTTGCCCAGGAAGTGCCGGAAATCTATGATGGCATCATCGAGATCAAGGCTGTGGCGCGGGACCCCGGCAGCCGCGCCAAGATGGCCGTGATCAGCCGCGACTCGAGCATTGATCCGGTCGGTGCCTGCGTCGGCATGCGCGGCTCGCGCGTGCAGGCGGTGGTGGCCGAACTCCAGGGCGAGAAGATCGACATCATCCCCTGGAGCTCCGACATCGCGACCTTCATCGTGAACGCCATGGCGCCCGCCGAGGTGGCCAAGGTGTTGCTGGATGACGAGAGCAAGCGCGTCGAGGTGGTGGTGCCCGATGAGCAGCTCTCGCTGGCCATCGGCCGCCGCGGGCAGAATGTTCGCCTCGCCTCGCAGCTGACGCGCTACGACATCGACATCATGACCGAGGCCGGCGAAAGCGAACGCCGCCAGCTGGACTTCAACAAGCGCAGCGCCCTCTTCGTCGAGGCGCTGGACGTGGACGACATGATCGCCGGCCTGCTGGTGACCGAGGGTTACTCCACCATCGAGGAAATCATTGACGTGGAGGAAGACGAGCTGGCCGCCATCGAGGGCTTCGACGAAGCCATCGCGACCGAGCTGAAGCGCCGCGGCATGGCCTTCCTCGAAGCCAAGGAGGCGGAAGCCGACACCCGCCGGATCGAGCTGGGCGTCGAGGACGCGATCGCCGAGATCGGCACCTTCACCGCCGGCATGATGGTCCAGCTGGGCGAGGCCGGGGTGAAGACCCTGGACGACCTGGCGGACCTCGCCTCCGACGAGCTGGTGGATATCCTGGGTGCCGAGGTGATGGACGAGGAGACGGCCAATGCCGTCATCATGGCCGCCCGCGCCCATTGGTTCGATGAGGGTGGGGAGGCGCAACCTGCCCCCGGCTGAAACCCTGACAGAAGCGCTGCCGGATGATGCGATCGGGCGCGAGCGCGGTCCCCTGCGGCGCTGCATCGTCACGCGGCAGACGCTGCCGAAGGAACAGATGGTCCGTTTCGTCATCGGGCCCATGCGCGAGTTGGTGCCTGATCCGGGTGGACGCCTGCCGGGCAGAGGCCTATGGTTGGTCGCGAAGGATGAGGTGCTGCGCAAGGCGCTGAAGCAGGGTGCCTTCGCCAAGGCCGCGCGGGGCTCTGTCGGAGTACCGGGCGATCTTGGCGCGCTGATCGTCTCGGGTCTGCGGCAGCGTGTCCTGGATTTCCTGGGCTTTGCGCGGCGCAGTGGCGAGGCGGTGGCGGGCCGGGAAGCCGTTCTGGACTGGCTCCGCCACGACAAGGTGGCGCTGCTGATCCAGGCTTCGGATGGCAGCCCCGCGGAGCGGAGCCGGCTGATTGGCGGCCGCACCGGGCCGCTGGAGTTTCCGGTGCTGACTCCGCTCACGGCCGCGGAGTTGGGTGGAGTTTTTGGGCGGGATCGCGCGGTTCACGTGGCGGTTTCTCCCGGTCGGATGGTTTCCTCGCTGCAGGCGGAAACGGCACGTTTGGCCGGTTTCGCAGCGGTTTGAGGGTGAAGGATTGAGTTCGGAACGACGAATGAGCGACCAGAACGAACAGGATGCGGCCAAGAGCCGATTGAGTCTTCGCCCGGCAGGCCGGCTGGAAATGGGCAAGACGGTGGATGCGGGCAGCGTCCGCCAAAGCTTCAGCCATGGCCGCAGCAAGGTCGTCCAGGTCGAGGTGGTGAAGAAGCGCACGCCCGGCCCCGGTGGCCCGGCGACCACGCTCCGCGCCCCCACGCCGCCGGTGCGCCCAGGCGCCCCGCGCCCCGCCG
>NZ_JAIEQY010000112.1 GCF_019747315.1 Roseococcus sp.
ACGGCCGACCTTTTCCCGCTGTTCCAGCGTGGCGCGGCCGCGCGGAATGTGCGGGTGGACATCATCAACGGCACGGGCCTCATCGGCATCTTCCGCCCCAACCACACGGCCGCCCCCTTCAACAACCCAGCGGTGCGCCGCGCGGTGCTGACGGCCATCAACCAGATGGACTTCATGACCGCCGTGATCGGCACGGCGGGCGTCGAGGGCCGGCCCGATCTGCGGCGCGAGGGCATCGGCTATTTCGCGCCCGAGAGCCCGTCCGCCAGCAATGTCGGCCTCGACCGCCTGCGCAAGAGCGTGGATGCGGCGCGCGCCGAGTTGCAGGCGGCGGGTGCGATGGGGGCGCGCCTTGTGCTGCTGAACGCGACGGACCTCTCTTCCATCAATGCGGCGACGCTGGTGGGTGCGGACCTGTTTCGCCGGATGGGCTTCAACGTGGATCTGGTGAGCACGGATTGGGGCACGCTCGTCGCCCGCCGCGCGAGCCGCAACCCGCTGGAGCAGGGCGGCTGGTCGGGCTTCTTCACCTTCTGGTCGGGCGTGGATCACTGGAACCCGGCGAGCCATGCCTCGATCCGCGGCCATGGCGAGAATGCCTGGCCGGGCTGGCCCACCATCCCCGCGATGGAAGCCCAGCGCGACGCCTGGTTCAGCGCGCCCAACGCGGCGGCCGAGCTGGCCGCCACGACGGAGATGCAGCGCATCGCCTTCGAGGAAGTGCCCTATGTGCCGACGGGCATGTACTACCAGCCGACGGCGATCCGGCGGAACCTGACGGGGCTGCTCAAGGGCCAGCCGCCGCTGTTCTGGAATATCCGGCGGGGGTGAGGCGTGCGAGGCCGCGCCGCTCAGGCGCGGCCTCGATGGATGAAGCGCGCTTGCAGCTGGGACCTGAGCGCATCATTGGAGCGCGCGAGTGTCTCCCACTCCTCGCGAAACCAAGCGATCAGCGTGCCCTCGCTAAAGTGCGGCGAGAGGGCTTCGGGGCGCAGGTCCGGCGGCGTAAGGCGCCCTTCGTCTTCGGCCGGGGGAAGGCGGTGCCGCAAGCCGTTCTCTTCCAAGAAGAGCCGGTATTCCGCGTAATTCTCGCGATAGGCCTGCTCAAACTTCGTGAAATCGGCGGCTTCGATGAGGCTTGGCAAATCCATGGGGAGGAAGTCCTCGACATCCAGGCTCGGGACGCGATAGAGCGCGGCGAGCTCCCGGATACGGGTGTCATACGTCACATAGATCGCGGGGATTCCCTGCTGCAGCGCCATGACGGTGCCATGCACGCGGAACCCCACCATGAAGTCACAGCGGGCCGCGAGGTCCGCCGCCCAGTCATCCACGTCCAGATGGGTCGACATGTGGTGGTCCAGCAGCGCCGCGGCCGCGCCGTCTTCGCGCAGCTGAAAGCTGTCCAGGATGCTTGCGAGAAGGCTTGCGCGCTCGGGTGGCGAAACCAGCCGCAGAAGACTCTCCTCGCGCTCACCCTGGGAGAAGACGTGGCTGCCAGGCCGCCTTGCGGCTTGGGCGATGAGGGAACGCTGCAGCCGAATCGTTTTCAAGCGGCTGCTGGCATAGGGGCCAGCCAGGTATTTGTTGAGGGTCACCCCGATCCTGGCCGTCTCCGGGTCGGCCCGGCGAAGGACGAGAGCCGGGCGAAGGGACCGATAGAAGCTGGGGCAACCGATGATGCGGACATTGTGGATTCCGATATCGGCCAGGACTTCGGCAGTATAAGCGCCGCGGACCCCAATGGAGACGCATTTCCCGGCAACCTCGCGCCAGAAGGCCACAGAGCCCTGGGGCAGCTCGAGCTTTCCGTAGCGCGCCGCCTGGGCGCCGAGGCCCATCGGGATGATCGCCCCCTTCAGGCGACGTGCCAGCGGCAGGACGTGGCCGAGATCAAGCTCCGCGCTCAGATAGTTGGACCCGCGGATGATGGTCGCGTCCGGCTCGTCCCGGGGCCAGCTTTCCTGATCTGCCGCGCGGGCGAAGCCGATATCGCGCAGGGTCGTGAACTCGAGCTGCTTGATGATGGCGTCATACACGACGATGTCGCCGCTGTTGATCCCCGACTTCTCATAGAGCTTGAGCGGGTCCTTGACCCGCACCGCCGCGCCGGAGTTGTCGGCCTTAACCGAGGCGCCGCCATTGAGAACCAACAGGGATGTCATGGTCGCTCGGGGCGGCTCCGCTTTCTGGCATATCGCCTTGCCACACTCCACCACACTGGCCAAGCACGGGCTCAGTCCAGGAAGCGCTGCATCGCCTCGCTGTAGGGCGCTTCGCGGGTCCAGCGGGCCATGGCCCCTTTCTCTGGCAGGCCGGGTAGGGTTGCGGGGGAGGCCCCTTCCCGCAGCGCCTTGAGCGTCGCATGGATCGCTTGGGCGGCGACCTGGCTCGGCGCATGGCCCTGCAGCGCGATGCGCACGCCGCGGCTCGCGAGATAGTCGCGGTCGGTGATCTCGGGGCTGAGCGTGCCGAGGATGAGGGGCTGCTTCGCCACCTCGGCCGCCGCATCCAGCTCGGCGCGGGTGGTGACGCCCGTGAGGAAGATGCCATCCGTGCCGGAGTCGTTGTAGGCGCGGATGCGCGCTAGGCAGTCGTCGCGGCTGGTCATGCTCATCGCCCCCGTGCGGGCGAAGATGCAGAGGCTCGAATCCACCCGGGCGGCGACGGCGGCGCGCATCTTGCCCACTCCTTCCTCGATGGAGATCAGGCGCGGCTTGGCCGCGCCGAAGGGGCGGGGCAGGTCCGTATCCTCGATGGACATGGCGGCGATACCGGCGACCTCCAGCTCCTCCACCGTGCGCTGGACGTTCAGCGCATTGCCGTAGCCATGATCGGCGTCCACCACCAAGGGCAGGGTGCCGGCGCGGGTGATGCGGCGCGCCTGGGCCGCGAATTCGGTCAGCGTGATCAGGATGTGGTCGGGCGCGCCCAGGATGGCGAGCGAGGCGGTGGAGCCCGCGAACATGCCGAGTTCAAAGCCCAGCTCCTCGGCGATGCGGGCCGAGAGCGGGTCATGCACCGAGGCCGGATGGATGCAGGCGCTGCCCTGCAAGATGGCGCGGGCGCGGTTGCGGCGTTCGGTGCTGTTCATGTGGCTCTCCCTGTGTCGCGGGGATTGTCGCGCCTCAGGCGCGGAACGGCGAGAGGGGGGGTTCCGAATTCATCCGCACAAGCTAGTTTTGCGCCAAACGCGGAGAACGAAGAGATGCGCAATTTCGAGGAACGCTACCAGGTCCTGCACGAATTCGTGAAGGCGGCGAAGATCAAGCTCAACGCCAATGTCTGGGACTACCTGGTGGGCGCCACCGAGACCGAGACGACGCTGGCGCGCAACCGCATGGCGATCGACACGGTCGCGCTGCGCCCGCGCGTGCTGAACGATGTGTCCAAGGTGGATGCCAGCGTGGATTTCTTCGGCCACCGCATCCGCCTGCCCGTCTTCTGCGCGCCGGTGGGTTCGCTGGAAAGCTTCGAACCGGGCGGCGGCGTGAGTGTCGCCAAGGGCTCGGGCGCCTTCGGCATTCCCTACATGCTCTCCAGCGTGAGCCAGCCGGGGCTGGAAGCCTGCGCCGAGGCGTCGCGCGGCCCCAAGGTCTTCCAGCTCTATGTGCGCGGCGATGACGCCTTCGTGGATGACTATGTCCGCCGCGTGGTAGACAGCGGCTATGACGCCTTCTGCATGACGGTGGACACGGCGCATTACTCGCGCCGCGAGCGCGACATCGCCAAGCGCTTCGTGAAGACCTGGCGCGCGGCCAATACCGGCATGGATCACCAGGCCGCACTCTCCTGGCGCGAGGTCGCGCGCTTCAAGGAGAAGCACAAGATCCCGCTGATCCTGAAGGGCATCGGCACCGGCGAGGATGCGGCGCTGGCATGCGAGCATGGCGTGGATGTGATCTATGTCTCCAACCATGGCGGGCGGCAGCTCGATGGCGGGCGCGGCTCGCTCGACGTGCTGCCCGAGGTGGTGGAGGCCGTCGCCGGCCGCGCCAAGATCATGGTGGATGGCAGCTTCTCGCGCGGGACCGACATCGTGAAGGCGGTGGCGCTGGGCGCCGATTGGGTGGGGCTGGGCCGCCTCTACCTCTATGGCCTCGCGGCCGACGGCGCGGAGGGCATCGAGCGGTTGCTGGAGATCCTTGAAGATGAGGTGGTCAAGGCGCTCGGACTGACGGGGGTGAACAGTTTTGGGCAGCTCAACCGCAGCCATGTGCATCTCGGTGCGCCGCCCGTGGTCTTCCCGCATGTGCACAGTGCCTTTCCACTGCTGAGGGAAGGCTACTGAGGCGGATGCGCGCAGCCCTGACAGGGCTGCGCGCGAGAGGTACTCAGCGGGCTTCGATGCCGCTTCGGGTCGCGACGATCTCGCTGGTGACGCAGATGTCCACGCGCATCAGTTCGGCCGTGGCGCCATTGGCCCAGACGATTTTGAAGTCATTGGCGCCGGCGTTGCGCGCGCGAAAGCGCATCGTTGCACCATTTACCAGCACATTGGTGCCCAACTGGTCCGCGCCCCAGGAGCGCTGGGCGCTGGAGCCGAAATAAAACTCCTGCACGGTGGAGCCCGAGCGATTCACCAGGGTGAAGCTGGTGTCGCATTGCGCCTGGGCAGCGCCGGCAAGGCCAGTGGTCATGAGGGCGGAGAGAAGGAGGCGGCGCAGCGTCATTTTTCGTTTTCCGTTTGCGTGTGGCGTTGAACGCAACAAAATCGCCACCTTCCGGATTGATGGTCAATTAACGTCCTGTGGGATGGAGAAGAATCAATCCTGCCGTTCAGGCAAGGCGCCCATAGCCGCCAAATTGCGCGGTCAC
>NZ_JAIEQY010000245.1 GCF_019747315.1 Roseococcus sp.
TGAGCGCGTTCCAGGATATCCATTTGATGCGAAATTCCGCCTTCCTTCCCTCCGGCCATCCGGTCCCGAGGCCTCCTTCGGCTGAGACTCTCGCCCTGCGGTCCGTGCATCGCGCGGTCTCGGAGCTGCGACGCGGCACCCCGGTGATCATCGAGGGCGAAGGCGCCAGCCTGCTGGTGGCGGCGGCGGAAACCGTGGGCGCGCAAGGCCTGGCGGAGCTGGTGGCGCTGGCCAGCACGGCGCCGGTCTTGCTGCTTTCGCCGGTGCGGGCCTCCTCCGTCCTGCAGCGGCCGGTGCCGCTGAACGCACCGGATGAGGGCGCCGTGGCACTGCGCCTGCCGACCGGCCTCACGGCGCCGGAGCGCCTGCGCGCCTTCGCCGACCCGACGGCCGAGCTGCTTCTCGGCAACGAGGGCCAGGCGCTGGAGCGCGCCCCCCTTCCCGCCCTGGCCGCTGCCGGGCTCTCGCTCGCCAAGCTTGGCCGTCTTCTGCCGGCGCTGGTGGCCGCCCCCATGCCCATCGGGGCCGCGGGCGAAGGGCTGCTGCGCGTGAGCGCGGCCGAATTGCTGGCCTATCCGGCCTCCGTCGCCACCTCGTTGCGGAAGGTGGGCGAGGCGCGGGTGCCACTGGAGGATTCGCCGGATACGCGGATCATCGCCTTCCGCGCGGCCGATGGCGGCATCGAGCACCTGGCCATGCTGGTCGGCAATCCCGAGGCCGTACTGGCCGCTGGCGAGGCGCCGTTGGTGCGGCTGCATTCGGAATGCTTCACGGGCGATCTGCTGGGCTCGCTCCGTTGCGATTGCGGCCCGCAGCTGAAGGGCGCGTTGCGCCGCATGGCGGAGGATGGGGCCGGCATCCTGCTTTACCTGGCGCAGGAGGGGCGCGGCATCGGCCTGGTCAACAAGCTGCGCGCCTATACGCTGCAGGACCAGGGGCTGGACACGCTCGATGCGAATCGCGCGCTGGGCTATGGCGCGGATGAGCGCAACTTCCTGGTGGCGGCCACCATGCTGCGCCTGCTGGCGGTGCCGCGCGTCCGGCTGCTGACCAACAACCCCGACAAGCTGGCCGGGCTGGCCGCCTGCGGCATCGAGGTCGTGACGCGAGAGCAGCACGCCTATGCCGGCAATGGGGTGAATGACCGCTACCTCGCGACCAAGGCCGAGCGCTTTGGGCATATGCTGGAGGAGTGAGGCCCCCGGCGCCTGGCCCTTTGCCGGCGCCGCCGAACGCGCGAAGATGCCCCCCTGACCCCGAGAGGCCTGCGCATCCCGTGAAAAAATTCGCCAGCACCGAACGCTATATCGCGCCCCGCGAGCTGGAGGTGGCGGTCAATGCCGCCATCGCCCTGCAACGCCCCCTGCTCGTCAAGGGCGAGCCCGGCACCGGCAAGACCGTACTGGCACAGGAGATCGCCCGCAGCATGGGCTACCCGCTGATCGAGTGGCACATCAAATCCACCACCAAGGCGCAGCAGGGCCTCTACGAATACGACGCGGTGAGCCGCCTGCGCGACGGGCAGCTGGGCGATGAGCGCGTGCGGGACGTCTCCAACTATATCATCCGCGGCAAGCTCTGGGAGGCGTTTGCGAGCGAGACGCCCGTGGTGCTGCTGATCGACGAGGTGGACAAGGCCGACATCGAATTCCCGAACGACCTGCTGCTCGAACTCGACCGCATGCAGTTCCATGTCTACGAGACGAAGGAGACGGTGGTCGCCCGCCAGCGCCCCATCGTCATCATCACCTCGAACAATGAGAAGGAACTGCCGGACGCCTTCCTGCGCCGCTGCTTCTTCCACTTCATCCGCTTCCCCGACCGCGAGACGATGGAGCGCATCCTGCACAGCCATTACCCCGATCTGCGCGCCGATCTGGCGCGGGAGGCGCTGAACGTCTTCTTCCAGATCCGCGAGGTGAACGAGCTGAAGAAGAAGCCCGCCACGAGCGAGCTGCTGGACTGGCTGAAGCTGCTGATGATCGAGGACATGCCGGCCGAGGCGCTGCGCAGCGCCG
Source organism: Roseococcus sp. (assembly GCF_019747315.1). GTDB lineage: Bacteria > Pseudomonadota > Alphaproteobacteria > Acetobacterales > Acetobacteraceae > Roseococcus. The sequence goes on from NZ_JAIEQY010000245.1 coordinate 2,019, forward strand.
ACACCAAGGTCGCGATCCCGCCGCTCTATGGCGCGCTGCTGAAGAACGAGCAGGATGTGCACCTGTTCGAGCGGCTCGCCTTCCTGAGCCGCGCGCGGCGCTGAGCGTGAGGAGCCGGGTGGAATGATGGGCCGCGCTGCGCTGGCGGGCTGCCTCGCGCTGCTGCTGGCCGCGCTTGTCCGGCCCGGCCTGTCGCAGGCGCAGCCCCATGAGGATGGGTTGATCCTGGTGCGATGCAGCGGCTTCCAGGTTCCCGTCATCGCGTTTCCGGGAACCGAGCTGCTGGGCCATCGCGTCGAGACGGAGCCATTCGACGTCGTGCTGCACATCGCCCGTGGCCGCGGCTGGTTCCGCGGGGCCTTGATCCATGTGGGCCCGGACCAGCCGGCGCGCCTGATGGTCGAGGCGCAGCGCTACATCCTGTACGCCGAGCAGCGGCGCGAAGGCCTCTCCCTCACGGAGCAGGTCGTGCTGGACAGGGTGGACGGAACGGTGTCCCACAGCTCCCAGGCGCGTGGATCGCCCGCCTCGATCCTGAAGTCCGGCGGCCAATGCCGCCAGATCGACCGTCGTTTTTGACGCAGCCGCGGAGGTCGCCATGTTCGCCCCCTTCATCCTCGAACTCCGCAAGGCTGGGCTGCCCGCCTCCATCACCGAATGGCTGATGCTGATGGGCGCCATGAAGGCCGGCGTCGCGGATTACGACCTGGAGGATTTCTACCACCTGGCCCGCGCCACGCTGGTGAAGGATGAGCGGCATCTCGACCGCTTCGACGTCGTCTTCGGCCAGGTCTTCAAGGGGCTGGAACCGCCCACCACCGTGACGGGCGAAATCCTCCAGCGCGAGCTGCCGGAGGAATGGCTGAAGAAGCTCGCCGAACGCCTCTTCTCCGCCGAGGAGATGGCCAAGGTCCAGGCGCTGGGCGGCTTCGAGAAGCTGATGGAAACCCTGAAGCAGCGCCTGGAGGAGCAGAAGAAGCGCCACCAGGGCGGCAACCGGATGATCGGCACCAACGGCACCTCGCCCTTTGGCGCCGAGGGCTTCAACCCCGAGGGCGTGCGGATCGGGCAGGAGGGCTCACGCAACCGCCGCGCCGTGAAGGTCTGGGACAAGCGCGAATTCCGCGACCTCGCCGATCATGCGGCACTCTCCTCGCGCGCCATGAAGCTGGCGCTGCGCCGCCTGCGCCGCTTCGCGCGCCAGGGGGCGGCCGATGAGCTGGACATTGACGGCACCATCGGCGCCACCGCGCGCAATGCCGGCACGCTCGACCTCAAGATGCGGCCCGAGCGGCGCAATGCCGTGAAGGTGCTGCTGCTGCTCGACATCGGGGGCAGCATGGATGACCACATCCGTGCCTCGGAGGAGCTGTTCAGCGCCGCCAAATCCGAGTTCAAGCACCTCGTCCACCTCTACTTCCACAACTGCCCCTATGAGCGCTTCTGGAAGTCCAACCGCCGCCGCGCCGAGCAGCAGACCCCCACCTGGGAAATCCTGCGCACCTATGGCCCCGACTGGCGGGTGGTGTTTGTCGGTGACGCCTCCATGTCGCCCTACGAGATCGTCGAGCCCGGCGGCAGCGTGGAGCATTGGAACGAGGAAGCGGGCAAGGTCTGGCTCAGGCGCATCACGGCGCATTTCCGTCGCGTCGCCTGGCTGAACCCGACGCCGGTGAAGCATTGGGGCTACACCACCTCCATCGGCATCGTGCAGGACGCGATGGAGGGGCGCATGTTTCCGATGACGCTCGAGGGCCTGGATGACATGGCGCGCGCGCTGCGTTAAGCGGCGCGGATGATCCGCCTCGACAACATCACCAAGCAGAACGGGCAGCGCCTGCTCTTCATCGAGGCTTCGGCCGCGTTGCAGAAGGGCGAGAAGATCGGCTTGGTCGGCCCCAATGGCGCCGGCAAGACTACGCTCTTCCGCATGATCAAGGGCGAGGAGGAGCCCGATGAAGGCCTGGTCCTGACCGAGCGCGGCGTCACCATCGGTTATTTCAGCCAGGATGTGGGCGAAATGTCCGGCCGCAGCGCGGTTGCCGAAGTGATGGATGGCGCAGGCGATGTCAGCACCGTCGCCGCCGAACTGGCCGAGTTGGAAGCCGCCCTGGCCGACCCGGACCAGGCCGATTTCGACGCCGTGCTGGAACGCTTCGGCGAGGTGCAGGCCCGCTTCGAGGAACTCGGCGGCTACGCCCTTGAGGGAAAGGCAAGGGAAGTCCTCGCCGGCTTGAGCTTCAGCCAGGAGATGATGGACGCCGATGCGGGAAAACTCTCGGGCGGCTGGAAGATGCGCGTGGCGCTCGCCCGCATCCTGCTGATGCGCCCCGATGTCATGCTGCTGGACGAACCCTCCAACCACCTCGACCTCGAAAGCCTGATCTGGCTGGAGCAGTTCCTCCAGGGCTATGACGGCGCCCTGCTGATGACCTCGCACGATCGCGAGTTCATGAACCGCATCATCAACAAGGTGATCGAGATCGATGGCGGCAGCCTGACCAGCTTTGCCGGCGACTACGAATTCTACGAGGCGCAGCGCGCCATGAATGAGAAGCAGCAGCAGGCGCAGTTCGAGCGGCAGCAGGCCATGCTGGCCAAGGAGATCAAGTTCATCGAGCGCTTCAAGGCGCGTGCCTCGCACGCCGCCCAGGTGCAAAGCCGGGTGAAGAAGCTCGACAAGATCGAGCGCGTGGAACCGCCAAAGCGGCGCCAGGCGCTCTCCTTCGAATTCCTGCCGGCGCCGCGCTCGGGCGAGGATGTGGTGAACCTCCGCCGCGTGCATAAACGCTATGGCAGCCGCGTGATCTACCAGGGGCTGGACGTGCTGATCCGCCGGCGCGAGCGCTGCTGCGTGCTGGGCGCCAATGGCGCGGGCAAATC
>NZ_JAIEQY010000204.1 GCF_019747315.1 Roseococcus sp.
GACTGGAGCGGGCGAAGGGATTCGAACCCTCGACCCCGACCTTGGCAAGGTCGTGCTCTACCCCTGAGCTACGCCCGCCCGCTCCGTGAGTGAGGGTTTGCCATGCGCCGCGCCGCTTGGCAACCCGCCCATGTCATGCGTTTGCCGCATGGCGCTGTAGCGCGGATTCATCCCACTCCAATCCCAGGCCAGGCCGGTCTGGCACCACCGCCATCCCCTTCGCCACCCGCAGCGGTTCGCACAGCAGGGCGCCCGCAATGTCCAGGTGCTCCAGGTAGTGCCGCAGCGGGCAGACGCTCAGCAGATGTGCGCTCGCCTCGATGAAGATGTGGGAGGACAAAGGCACGCGATGCGCCGCAGCCAGCGCCATCCCGCGCAGGAAGCCAGTGGCGCCTCCCATCTTCATCACGTCTGGCATGCACAGGTCCGTCGCCCCCGCGGTCAGGCTGCGCGCCATGCCGGTCACCCCCCACCAATTCTCGCCGCCCTGCACGGGCATCTCCAGCTGTGCGGAAAGCCACGCCAGGCCAGCGTCGTCGGTGACGTGCAGCGGCTCCTCCAGCCACTGCACCCCTTCGGCCTGGAGTGCGAGGCCACGCCGCAGCGCCTCGGGCCGGTCGAGCCCCTGGTTGTAATCCACCAGGATCTCCACCGAATCGCCGACGGCCTCGCGCAGCGCGCGCACCGTCTCGATGTCGCCCGCGATGGTCGGTGCGCCCAGCTTGCACTTCACGGCGCGGAAGCCATGCGCGGCGACGGCGCGGCCGCCTTCCTCGGCCAGCATGGCCGGTCCCCAGCCGCGCAGGCTGCCATAGGCGGGAACCGCGCTGAGATCGCCGCCCCAGAGGCGTGCCAGCGGCAGCCCGGCACCCTTGGCCAGCGCATCCCACTGCGCCATGTCGAGCACCGAGATCGCCATCATCACCAGCCCCTCGGCGCCCAGCAGGCGATTCGCATTCAGCAGCTCGTCCCAGATCTTTTGCGGCGCCACCTCCCGCCCGATCAGCCCAGCACCGATGTTCCGCGTGAGCACTGCCAGCGGTCCCAGCGCTGCCGGCGAATACGCAAAGGCATAGGCGGTGCCGCACGGCCCTTCCTCGGTCTGCACCTCGGCGATGACCAGCGGCGCGCGCGGGATCACGTTCAGGCTGTTGCGCAGCGGCGGGTCGATCGGCGCATCCACCGCGCGGATGGTGATGCTGCGAATGATCATGCTTTCTCTCCCTCGAGGACCGCGAAGGTCAGCTCGTGCTTGTTGTGCGCCGAATGAAACAGCCGCGCGCCGGGGATCGCGGCGAATTGCGCGGCCGCTGCGTGATCCGTCTCGCCCTGGAACTTCACCGAGCAAACCATGTTCCGCGCGAAGCCCTGCCAGCGCGTCACCAGCGCGAAAAGCCGCGCGGGGTAGCAGATCACGTCGCTGAACAGCCAATCCACCGGCTCCGGGGGCAAGGCGAAGGCGCTTTCCTGCCGCCAGGTGACGTTCGGCATCGCCATGACGCGATCCTCCAGCGGCGCCTTGTCCACCGCGGTCACATTCGCCCCCAGCTGCGCCAGTGCCCAGCTCCAGCCCCCTGGCGAGGCGCCGAGGTCCAGGCAGCTCTCTCCTGGCACCGGATGCCGGCCGAGCCGCGTCAGCCCCTCCCAGAGCTTCAGATAGGCACGGGAGGGCGGTCCCTCCCGGTCCTCGACGAAGCGCACGGCGCCGCCCGGAAAGGGCGAGGATTTGGTGGGGGAGGCGAGGATCAACTCCTGCGTCAGCAGCGTCCAGCCGCCCAGATGCCCGGTGGGCGCCGGCTCGGGAAACACCAGGGGCCGCGCCTTCACCGGCGGCAGTCTTTCCTCGATCAACGCGGCGCGGCGATGGTGCAGTGCGGGCACCAACGACCAATTGCGCTGGATGGCGCGAAGCCCGTCTGCCGCGAGCTTCACGGAAGGCGCAGGAATCTCGCGCGGATCATTCCAGACATCCAACGCCCAGGCTGCGGGCGCTGGTGGATCAGGCGAGAGGGCCAGCCGCCCATGCCAGGCCGAGACACGTCGGCCGGACAGCTCCAGCTCCTCCGCCAGCGGCCGTTCCAGGCCTTCATCGGCCAGATAGGCGGCGCGGATCATCGCCGCCACGCGAGCACGGCCAGCAGCAGCCAGCCCGCCATCATGGTCATGCCGCCGATCGGCGCGACAGGGCCGAGCGAGACGCCGAGGAAGGCGCGGACCAGCACCGCCCCGCTGAACAGGCTGAGGCCTGCCAGCAGGATCCCCGCCACCCAGGCCCCGCGCTGCCAGAGTGCGAGGCCGATCAGCGCCGGCGCGTGCCAGCCCAGAAGCATGGCGACATTCTGCACCATGGCCCGCGAATCGAGGGCGACATGGGCGGCGATGGCGGCGAGGCCGACGGCCAGGAAGCCGCAAAGCCCCGCCGCGCTGAACCAGAAACGTTGCATGGCCTGAAGCTAGGCCGGCTTGCGCTCCGGCGCGAGCGCCGCGGCTGTCACCGTGGCCAGCAGCAGGCCGGAGACCCACCAATATTGCCAGGCGCCATAGCTGAGCATGGCAATGACCAGCCCCGCCGCGAAGGCGCCGCAGGCGCCCGGGCTGCGGCAGGTCAGGGCCACCAGCGCCAGCAGCAGTGCCATAAGCGCCGCGCCAATGGCCCCCAGCTCCAGCCAGACCTGCAAGGCCAGGTTGTGTGGGTGCAGCGGCAGCAACTGGGCATTGGCGAACCATGGCGCCGCCGCCGAGGAGGTCAGGCCGAAGGCCTCACGCAGCGCCGCATCCGGCCGCCCCGCGCCGCCCGGAACGGCGCGGCTGGCATCCATGCCCCAGCCGATCATTGGCCGTTCGGCGATGCGCTCGGCCGCGAAATCCCAGATCAGCAGGCGATGCGCGGCGGAATTGGGCAGGCCGCTGGCGTCGCGCGGCAGGGCGGCGCCCAGCATCCAGGGCAGGGCCAGGATCAGCACCGCCGCCAGCCCAGCCAGCCCCAGCCGCGTGGCGCGTGGCGCCAGCCCGGCGGCGACGCCCGCCGCCAGCCCCGCCAGCACGGCCAGCTTGGCGCTCTCGCCCGGCAGCAGCAGCGCCACCACTGCGCCGGCCAGCCCTAGCGCCACCCGCGCCCCCCGCGCCAGCGCCGTGGCGAAGACGGCGAGCGGCAGCAGCAGCGCGATGACCGAAGCCGCGTTCTTCAACCCGAAGGCCAGCGTCGCCGGCGGCTCGGCGATGCCGCGCACGAAAGCGCGCAGCGCATTGCCGCTCAGGTCATCGAAGAGCGCCGCGGCGATCCCCAAGGCCAGCCCCAGCGCCGCCGCGCGCGGCAGCAACCGGGAAGGGGGGGGCCGCCGCAACGCATCCGCCGCCAGCACCGCCAGCGCCAGGGGCGCGGCGAGCCGCAGGACCGTCTCCAGCGCGCGCCCGGGCTCCAGCGCCCAGAGCGCCGACACCATCGCCCAGCCAAGCAGCGCCACCGCCGGCCAGACCAGCCCCGGCGGGCGCGCGGGCCGCCACCCAGCCCGCAGCCCAGCAAGGACCACCCCCGCGAAGCCGAGCAGCGCGATGGGCGCCAGCGTCCGGTTCTGCAGCACCACGACGAAAGGTGTGGCCGCCAGCGCCACCGCCAGCGGCCAGGCCGGATTGCTCAAACCGCGGCGAGGCTCTCGCGGCGGATCTGCACCGTCAGGTCATCCAGCGCGCGGCCGAAGCGGTCCAGCATGTCATTCACCTCCTCCGGCGTGATGATCAGCGGCGGCGAGAAGGCGATGCCGTCGCCGGGCAGGGCGCGCATGATGAGGCCATGGCCCTCGGCGATCTTCACCAGGCGCGGGGCAATCTTCACGGCGGGGTCGAAATTCGCCCGGGTTTCCTTGTTGGAGACGAACTCGACGGCACCGATCAGGCCGACGCCACGGATTTCGCCGATGAGCGGATGGTCGCCAAAGCGGCTGCGCAACCCGTCCTGGAGGCTCGGCGCCACCTTCCGGACATGGCCGACCAGGTCCATCTCGTCATAGATCTTCAGCGTCTCGACCGCGACGGCGGCCGGCACCGGGTGGCCCGAATAGGTGTAGCCATGGCCGAAGGTGCCAAGCCCGGCCGAGCCATCGGCCAGGCCCTGGAAGACGCGGTCATTCACCATCACGGCCGAGATCGGCAGGAAGGAACTGCTCAACGCCTTGGCGCAGGTCAGGATGTCGGGCTGGATGTTGAGGGTCTGGCAGCCCCAGTAGCTGCCGGTGCGCCCGAAGCCGCAGATCACCTCATCGGCCACGAAGAGCACGTCATGCCGGCGCAGCACCGCCTGGATCTTCTCGAAATAGCCGGCGGGGGGGACGATCACGCCGCCCGCACCCATGATCGGCTCGGCGAAGAAGGCGGCCACCGTCTCTGGGCCTTCGCGGACAATCATCTCCTCCAGCTCATTCGCGAGGCGGGTGGTGAACTGGTCCTCGCTCTCGCCGGGCAGGGCGCAGTGGTAATAATGCGGCGTGCCGGCATGCAGGATGCCCGCGATCGGCAGGTCGAACAGCTTGTGATTATAGGGCAGGCCAGTGAGCGACGCGGAAGCGACCGTCACCCCGTGATAGCCCTTGATGCGGGCGATGATCTTCTTTTTCTCGGGCCGGCCGATGGCGTTGTTGAAATACCAAATCATCTTGACCGCGGTGTCATTCGCCTCGGAGCCCGAGTTGCAGAAGAACACCTTGCTCATCGGCACCGGCGCGCGCTCGATCAGCATCTCGGCGAGATCAATGGCGGGCTCGTGGCTGCGGCCGGTGAAGGAATGGTAGAAGGGCAGTTGGCGCATCTGCTTGAGCGCCGCCTGGACCAGGCGCTCATTGTCGAAGCCGAGCGAGGCGCACCAGAGGCCGGCCACCGTCTCGATATAGGCATTGCCCTGCTCGTCGAAGACGCGCACGCCCTCGCCGCGGGTGATGACGAGCGGACCGTTCTTTTGATGCGCGCGTGCATCCGTATAGGGGTGCATGAGGTTCGCGATGTCGCGGGCGGCGTTGGAATTGCGCGGCGGGGTCATGGGTGCATCCTTTGAGCTTGC
>NZ_JAIEQY010000207.1 GCF_019747315.1 Roseococcus sp.
CGGGATCGGGCGCCGGGGCGGGTGCGGCCGGCGGCAGTGGCTCGGCCATGGGTGCGGGGGGTGGGGCGGCGGATGGCGCGCTCGCCGCCGGGGCGGCGATGGGCGCGATCGGCGCCTCGGAGCGTGGGGTGGCCGGACGCCGCAGAAGGTTGCGCGCCGGCGGCTCCGCCTGGGTGGAGATATAGTCCGGCACCACCCGCGCCTGGTTGCCGGTGATCACCAGCACCGCGGTGCCGAGCGGGATGGGCACTTCGTCGCGCTGGGTGACGGAAATCAGCTCACCATCGGCGTTCTTGCGGATGATGTATTCCACCGCGTCGGTATTGGCCGAGGTGCGCTCGGCCGCCGTGCCGACCAGGCTGCCCAGCAGCGCGCCGCCCACCGCGCCGAGTGCGGTGCTGACGGAATTGCCCGCCGCCGCCGCCCCGCCGATGGCCCCGCCCGCCGCGCCACCCGCCGCCGCGCCGGTCTCGCCACCCGCCGCGATGGCGACGCGGCGTGAGCCGACGATGGTGCCCTGCTGCACAGGGTTTGCCTGCTGCACGGCACGCGCCGAATATTCATTGGCGGAGAAGGTGCTGCCACAGGCCGTCAGCAACCCGGCGGCGAGGAGGATCAGGGGGAAACGGATCATGCGTCCAGCACATAGGGCCCCCCACCCCTTCGCGCCAAGTCTTTGCATGCCCTATATGCAGGCCATGCACGTCCCCTTTCTCAAGATGCACGGCCTGGGCAATGATTTTGTCGTGCTGGATGCACGCCGCGAGCCATTCCTGGATGCGCGCGCGCAGCCCCTCGCGCTGCCCGCCGAGACCATCCAATGGGTGGGGGATCGGCATCGCGGCGTGGGCTTCGACCAGCTGATCACCGTGGAGCCGGCGCAGGACGCCGATGTCTTCTTCCGCTTCCACAATTCCGACGGCACCGAGGCGGGCGCCTGCGGCAATGGCACGCGCTGCGCCGCCTCGCTGGTGCTGGCGGAGAGCGGGCGGCAAAGCATTTCCATCCGCACCATCGCCGGCCTCCTGGGCGCCGAGCGCCTGGCGGACGGCACAATCCGCGTGGATATGGGCCCGCCCCGCCTGGGCTGGCAGGATGTGCCGCTGGCGCGCGAGATGGACACGCTGCATGTGCCCATGCAGGCCGATGGCGTGAGCGACGCCGCCTGCTGCTCCATGGGCAATCCGCACGCGAATTTCTTCGTGGCGGACCTCGATGCGCTGGATGTCCCGCGCATCGGGCCGGAACTTGAACACCACCCCTTGCTGCCCGAACGCGCCAATATCGGCTTCGTGCAGGCTCTGGCGCGGGACCATCTGAAGCTCGTCGTCTGGGAGCGCGGTGCGGGCTATACCCTCGCCTGCGGCTCCGGCGCCTGTGCCGCCCTGGTCAATGCGCGGCGACGTGGGCTGGTGGAGGCGCGCTGCACCGTGACGCTGCCGGGCGGGGACCTCGTCATCGAGCAGCGCGCCGACGGGCATGTGCTGATGAGCGGGCCGGTGGCCACCTCCTTCAAGGGCGAGCTCACCCTTGGCTGACACCCTGACCTTCGGCTGCCGGCTGAACATCGCCGAGAGCGAGACCATGCGCGGCCTCGCGGCCCGCGCCGGCTTCGCCGACGCCCTGATCGTGAACACCTGTGCCGTCACGGGCGAGGCCGAAGCCCAGGCGCGCCAGGCCATCCGCCGCGCCGCGCGCGAAGCGCCGGGCCGGCCCATCCTGGTGACAGGCTGCGCCGCGCAGATCGCGCCCGACAGCTGGGCCAGCCTGCCCGGCGTGGTGCGCGTCATCGGCAATGGCGCGAAGCTGAACCCGGCTGCCTGGGTCGCGCCCGTGGGCGAAATCCGGCGCGAGGCGCCGATGGGCATCGCGGCCGGCGGCTCCACGCGCGGCTTCCTCGCGGTGCAGCAGGGCTGTGACCACGCCTGCACCTTCTGCATCATCCCGCAGGGCCGCGGCCCGGCGCGTGCCCTGCCCATCGCCGAGGCGGTGGCGGCGGCGCGCGACCTAGCGACCCGCCATGCCGAGATCGTGCTGACCGGGGTGGACCTGGCCAGCCACCCGGACCTCGCCGGGCTGATCCGCGCCGTGCTGCGCGGGGTGCCGGAATTGCCGCGCCTGCGCCTCTCCTCGCTCGATCCGGCCGCGCTCACCGAGGATTTCTGGCGTGTCCTCGCCGAGGAGGAGCGGCTGATGCCGCATCTCCATCTCTCGGCCCAGCATGGGCATGACCTGATGCTCAAGCGCATGAAGCGCCGCCATTCCCGCGCCGATCTCCTGCAACTTTCCGCCCGCGCCCGCGCTATGCGTCAGGACGCGGCGCTGGGGGCCGACCTCATCGCCGGCTTTCCGACGGAAACGGAGGAGCATCTATGCGCGATGCTGGAATTGGTGGCCGAGGCGCGCCTCGCCTTCCTGCACGTCTTTCCCTATTCGGCGCGGGCCGGCACGCCTGCCGCCCGCATGCCGCAAATCCCGATGCCCCTCCGCCGCGAACGCGCGGCGCGGCTGCGCCTGGCGGGCGAGGCGGAGCGCGCGCGCTTCCTCTCCGGCCGCATCGGCCGCACCGAGCAATGCCTGATGGAGGCCGATGGCATGGGTCACACGCAGCATTTCGCGCCGATCCGCGTGCCCGGCGCCACGCGCGGCAGCCTGGTGCAGGCCCGCGTCACCGGCAGCGATGGGCGCATTCTCATGGCGGAGGCCGCCTGATGGCGTTGCGCGATCTCTGGGGCAAGCTGACGGGCAAGGCCCCCCCGCCCGCTGGGCAACCTCCTGAACAGAGCGGCGTCCCGCAGCCGCCGGTCGAATTGCCGCCGCCCTCGCCCGAGCCGGTGCAGCCGCCGACGCCGCCCGAAACGCCACCGCCATCCCCCGAGCCCATCCGCGAGCCGCCGCCGCCCGAGGCGCCGCCGCCGATCGAATTTCCGCCCATGGAGATCCCGCCGCCCGTCCAGGCGCAGGGTTTCTTCGGCCGCCTCAAGGCCGGGCTGGCGCGTTCCACCGCCAAGCTGACGGATGCCATCGGCAGCGTCTTCACCAAGCGCAAGCTGGATGACGCGGCGCTGGAGGAGTTGGAGGAAATGCTGATCGGCGCCGACCTCGGCGTCAGCGCATCCGGGCGGATCGTGGAGGGTTTCCGCCGGAACCGCTTCGGCCGCGAGGTCACGGATGCCGAGGTGAAGGCGGCGCTGGCCGAGGAGATCGCCGCCATCCTGGCCCCTGTGGCGCAGCCCTTGGTCATCACCCGCGCTCATGCGCCGCATGTCGTGCTCGTGGTGGGCGTGAACGGTACCGGCAAGACCACGACCATCGCCAAGCTGGCCGAGCAGTATCGCGCCGAGGGCCTGAAGGTCTGGATGGTGGCGGGCGACACCTTCCGCGCCGCCGCGGTCGAGCAATTGCAGGTCTGGGGCGAGCGGACCGGCGCGCATGTCGTGGCCCCCGCCAAGCCCGGCGCCGATGCCGCCGGCCTCGCCTTCGATGGGTTGCGCGATGCGCGGGCCGCGGGCGTGGACGTTCTGCTGGTGGATACCGCCGGGCGGCTGCACAACAAGTCGGCGCTGATGGAGGAGTTGCGCAAGGTGGTCCGTGTGCTCAAGCGCGACGATGCCACCATCCCCCATTCCACCCTGCTGGTGCTGGACGCCACCACCGGCCAGAACGCGGTCAGCCAGGTGCGCGTCTTCAAGGAGATGGTGGATGTGACGGGCCTCGTCGTCACCAAGCTCGACGGCTCGGCCAAGGGCGGCGTGGTGGTGGCGCTCGCCCAGGAATTCGGCCTGCCGGTCCATGCGGTGGGCGTGGGCGAGAAGGCGGCCGATCTCCGCCCCTTCGAGGCGCGGGACTTTGCGCGCAGCCTGGTGGGGCTGGACGATTAGCCAAGGCCTGCCCAAGCTTGCGGACAAGCAAGCGGAGGAACGCAGGATGCTCGAAATCGAAAAGCCCGCCGACATGGCCGAATGGGTCGGCAAGAAGCTCGGCACCAGCGAGTGGTACACGGTGGACCAGCGCACCATCGACCTCTTTGCCGAGGCGACGGGTGACCACCAATGGATTCACATTGATGCCGAGCGTGCGGCGCGTGAATTGCCGGGCGGGAAGACCATCGCGCATGGCTTCCTGACGCTTTCCCTCCTGCCGCGCCTGTCGCCGCTGGTCTATTCCATCAAGAACCGCTCCCGCGCGCTGAATTACGGCAGCAACAAGGTGCGCTTTACGGCAATGGTGCCCTCAGGCTCCCGCGTGCGGCTGCATCTGACGCTGAAGGCCTGCGACCCCATCCCGGGCGGCGTGCGCCTGACCATGGAGAATGAGATGGAGGTGGAGGGCAATGCGCGCCCCTGCCTCGTCGCCGAGACGCTCAGCCAGGTCTACGACTGAGCAACCCCTTCTGTTCAGCGGAACCCCTGGGTGAAGCCAGTCGTGCTGCCCGGGAGGGTGGAGGGGTTTCCCCCCGGCAAAGCCAGTGGCCGCGTGCTGCCGCCCGCGATGGGCGGCAGCGAGCTGCTGGCGCCGGGCAGCGGCGTGGGGCTGGGGACCACCAGGCCGAAGCTCGGCGGCGGCGTGCTCAGCGCCGGCGCGGCCAGCGGCTGTGCCTGGATTGGCGGCAGCGGGTCATCGCGCAGCACGGGCTGCGTGGCGGCGAAGCTGGGCGGGCTGGGCGCCTGGGATTGCAGCAGCGGCAGGGTGCCCACCGGCGGCAAGGGCTCGCGCGTCAGCACGGCCTGGCTCGCAGCGGGGGCCGCCTGCGGGGCCATGGCCGCCGCCGGGATGGCCTGCGCGCGCTCGGGCGTCGCCACCGCATCCAGCCGGGGCAGCGCGACCAGCTGCGAGTTGTCCGGGGGCGGCAGGCGGGGGCCGGTCAATGGCGGCACCGCGAGGACCATGCCCTGCGCCGGGGCGAAGAGCGGCGTGGTGGCCACCGGCGGCAGGGCGGGGGGCACATTGGCCGTGCCAAGGCTCCAGACCACCGGGGCGGGCGGCTCCGTCAACGCGGGGAGGCTGGCGGGAAAGCTGAGCGGGCGGCCGCTGCTGGCCACCTCCTGCCCGGTGGCGGGCGCGGCGCGGCGGCCGCGCGCG
>NZ_JAIEQY010000004.1 GCF_019747315.1 Roseococcus sp.
CTGGAGGTCTGAATCGGCCGGGCGACCCAGCGTCCGATGACCGGAAGGCGGAGCCTGGAGGTCTGAATCGGCCGGGCAATGATCCCCGCCGCTCGGCCCCGGCCGTGGCGCGCAATCGCGATGCGCTGCTGGCCGTGCTGCGTGACGTCCTGCCGGCCGAGGGCCTGATCCTGGAGGTGGCCTCCGGCACGGGGGAGCATGCGGTGCATGTCACCGCGGCCCTCCCCGGCCTGGAGTGGCAGCCGAGCGATCCCTCGCCCGAGGCGCGGGCCAGCATCGATGCCTGGGCCGCCGATGAGCCGCGCATCCTGCCGGCACTGGCGCTGGATGCCAGGGACTGGCCCTGGCGCATTGGCGGGGCGGATGCGGTGCTGTGCGTGAACATGATCCATATCGCGCCCTGGGCGGCCTGCCTGGGCCTGCTGCGCGGCGCGGCCGCGATCCTGCCGGAAGGCGCGCCGCTGATCCTCTACGGCCCCTATCTCCGGGCGGGGGTGGAAACGGCGTCGAGCAACCTGGATTTCGACGCCAGCCTGCGCGGGCGCAATCCGGAATGGGGCCTGCGCCGGCTGGAAGCCGTGGCGGAAGCGGCGGCCGGCTTCACCCTGGCGCGGGTGGTGGAGATGCCGGCGAACAACCTCACCGTGGTGTTCCGCCGCGCGGGGTGATTCGCGCGTGTCTCGCTCATCTCACAGCGCGGGTATTCTTCAACCGATCTCTGAGCTCTGCCTCACGGCTTCACGGGCGTGAATAAAAATGAGACTAAATTCTCTTTATTGACGAAAAACAAATTCTTAATCCAAATTTGGTGCAAATTCAGGATTGCACAACCCAGGATGGTTTTGCATGGTGAGGAGGCCCTGGGGGGGGCTTACTCATGTTCATGCAAGCGAATATCTCGTTTTCCGGCCAGTGGGGAACCGGCCTGATCGGCAAGATGGACGTCTCCAACAATGCGGAGCCGCTCAATAATTGGACGGTCACCTTTGACGCGCCATTCCAGATCGTCAACATCTGGAACGCCACCATCCTCAGCCAAACCAGCCTGGGCCAGGGCGTCCTGCGCTATGTCGTCGGCGCCGTCGACTGGAATGCCGCGGTGCCGCCCAATGGCGGGGTCAGCTTCGGCTTCCAGGGGGAAGCGGCGGCCAATATCCAGGCGCAGGTCAGCGGCATCCGCTTCGGCACCACGGCGGATCTCGCCACGCCGCCCAGCGTCACGCTCAGCGATGCCAGCATCCAGGAGGGGCCCTCGGGCACCAGGGAGATGGTCTTCACCATCGCCCTCTCCAAAGCCTCGGCCGAGGCGGTCACCATTCCGTGGTCCACAGAGGACGGCACCGCCCTCTCCGGCAGCGATTATCGCGCCGCCGCGGGCAGCGTCACCTTCGCGCCCGGCGAGACCAGCAAGACCATCTCCGTCACCATCCTCGGCGATGCCCTGGTGGAGGGCAATGAGAGCTTCAACCTGGTGCTCGGCGTGCCCAGCGGCGCCACCATCGCGGATGGCACCGGCCTCGGCACCATCCTGAATGATGACGTGTTGCCCAGCCTCTCCATCGGCCATGCGCAAACGACCGAGGGCGACAGCGGCACGAAGCAGCTCGTCTTCACCGTCACCCTCTCGCAGGCGGCCGCCGGCCCCGTGACCGTCGCCTATACGACGCGCGACGGCACGGCGCTGGCCGGCAGCGACTATGATGCGCTGAGCGGCAGCCTGAGCTTCGCCGCCGGCGAGACCAGCAAGACCATCGCCGTCACCCTGCGCGGCGATGCCGTGGATGAGATCGACGAAAGCTTCGAACTCGCGCTCAGCGGCCTGACCGGCGCCAGCTTCGCGCAGGCGATGGCCCGGGGCACCATCCTGAATGATGACGCGCCGCCGGTGCTCAGCGTCTCGAATGCCGAGGTGATCGAGGGCGCCTCGGGCACGCGCAACATGGTCTTCACGCTCAGCCTGACCAAGGCGATCGCGCAGAGCGTCACCACGCGCTTCGCCACGGCCGATGGTACGGCGCTGGCGGGCAGCGACTATGTGGCGAAATCCGGCACCGTGACCTTCGCGGCGGGCCAGACCACCAAGACCGTCAGCATCGCCATCCATGGCGACAGGCTGGTCGAGGCGGATGAGAGCTTCAACCTGCTGCTGAGCAATGTCACCCGCGCCAGCCTGGCGCCGGGCGGCGGCGTCGGCACCATCCGCAATGACGATTTGCCGCCGCCCACGCTGACGATCTCCGACGCGCAGGTGACGGAGGGCGATGCGGGCACGAAGCAGATGCTCTTCACCGTGGCGCTGAGCCGCGCTGCCACCAGCGCCGTCTCGGTCACCTATGCGACGCAGGCCGGCACGGCGACGGCGGGCAGCGACTTCACGGCCGCCAGCGGCACGCTGCGCTTCGCCGCCGGCGAGACCAGCAAGACCATCGCCGTGACGGTGCGCGGCAATACGGTTGTGGAGGCGGATGAGAGCTTCTCGCTCCTGCTCGGCACCGCGACCGGTGCGACCATCGCGGATGGCACCGGCCTCGGCACCATCCTCAATGACGATGTGCCGCCGAGCCTGACCATCAGCGATGCTCAGCTCACCGAGGGCCATTCCGGCACGAACCAGATGCTGTTCACGGTCGCGCTCTCCCGCGCCGCGGCCAGCGCCGTCTCCGTCACCTATGCGACACAGGCGGGCACGGCGACGGGCGGCAGCGACTTCACCGCCAAGAGCGGCACGCTGAGCTTCGCTGCCGGCGAGATGAGCAAGACCATCGCCGTGACCGTGCGCGGCGATACGATGGCGGAGGCGGATGAGGGTTTCTCGCTCCTGCTCGGCACCGCCACCGGCGCCACCATCGCGGATGGCACCGGCCTTGGCACCATCCTGAATGATGACGTGCTGCCGACGCTCAGCATCGCCGATGCGCAGGTGATCGAAGGCGATGCCGGCACGAAGCAGATGCTCTTCACCGTCACCCTCTCGCGCGCCGCGGGCAGCGCGGTCAGCGTCGCCTATGCGACCGAGGCGGGCACGGCGACGGCGGGCAGCGACTTCACCGCCACCAGTGGCACGCTCAGCTTCGCCGCCGGCGAGACCAGCAAGACCATCGCGGTGAACATCCTGGGCGATGCGACGGTCGAGGCGAATGAGGGGTTCAGCCTGCTGCTGTCCAGCCCGAGCGGCGCCACCCTGCTCGATGGCAGTGCGCTCGGCACCATCACCAATGACGACACGGCCCCCGCCCCCGCCCCCGCCTCGGGCGACACGGCCAGCTTCCGCGTGACGCAAGGCTGGAATGGCGGCTTCCTGGCCGAGATGACCGTGCTGAACGACGCCATCCCCCTGGAGGGCTGGACGCTCAGCTTCGACGCGCCCTTCCAGATCAACAAGGTCTGGAATGCCGAGCTGGTAAGCCATGTCGGCCAGACCTATGTGATTCGCAACGCGGCCTGGAATGCCGATCTTGGGCCAATCGGCAGCACCAGCTTCGGCATGGATGTGACGGGCTCCGGCACGCCGCAGAACATCAGCGTGAATGGCGGGGCGCCGGTGCCGGGCCTTACCATCGCCGATGCGAGCCTGACGGAGGGCGATGCCGGCAGCGCGATGATGAACTTCACCATCCGCCTCACCACCGCCTCGGCCACGCCCGTGACCGTGGGCTACGCGACGGCCGATGGTTCCGCCCTGGCCGGGCAGGATTACCTGGCATCCGCGGGCAGCCTGACCTTCGCGCCGGGCGAGACGAGCAAGACCCTCTCCGTCGCGGTGCTGGGCGATGCACTGCGCGAAGGGAGTGAGAGCTTCAGCCTCAACCTCACCGCGCCGGCCGGGCTGCGGCTGCTGGACGGCCAGGCCCAGGGCAGCATCCGCGACAATGACGCGCCGCCCGCCAGCCTGCCGCCCCCCGGTTACTACTCCACCAGCGGCAACCAGATCATCGATGAGCATGGCGACCCTGTCCGCCTGAAATCGGTGAACTGGTTCGGCATGGAAGGCTATCTGGGCGTGCCGGACGGGCTCTACACCCGCAACTGGCAGGACATGATGGAACAGATGAAGGAGGTGGGCTTCGACAGCATCCGCCTGCCCTTCAGCCTGCAGAACATCCAGCCCGGCGTGATGCCGAACAACATCGTCTATTCCATCAACCCGGACCTGCGCGGCCTGTCCAACCTCGAGGTGATGGACAAGGTGGTGGATTATGCGGGCAAGTTGGGGATGAAGATCATCCTCGACTGCCACCGCAGCAGCTCGGGCAATGGCCCCAACGAGAACGGCCTCTGGTACGACAACAACTTCACCGAGGCGCAGTGGATCGACACTTGGAAAAGCCTGGCCCAGCGCTATGACGGCAATTCCACCGTGATCGGCATGGACCTGCAGAACGAGCCGCATGCCGCCAGCTGGGCCGACTGGTCCGCCGCCGTCGAGCGCGCGGGCAATGCCATCCATGAGGTGAACCCGGAGCTGCTGATCATCGTCGAGGGCGTCAGCCAGTACCAGGGCGCGTCCTATTGGTGGGGCGGGCAGCTGGCCGGGGTGCGGGATGACCCCGTGGTGCTGAACCAGGCGAACAAGGTGGTCTATTCGCCGCATGACTACCCGAATTCGGTCTGGCCGCAGCAATGGTTCCAGGTCAACGAATTCCCGGAGAACATGCCGCAGGTCTTCCGCGACGCCTGGGGTTTCATCTTCGAGGAGGGCATCGCCCCCATCTATCTTGGCGAATTCGGCAGTGAGCTGATCGCGGCCAAGGACATCGCCTGGATGGACAAGATCGTCCAATACCTGAACGGCGACTTCAATACTGATGGCGTGGTGGACATCCCCGACACGCAGGAAGGGATGAGCTTCGCCTATTGGTCGTGGAACCCGAACTCCAGCTACACCGGCGGCATCCTGATGGATGATTGGGCGACGCCGCATGCGCATAAGCTGGCGGCGATCGAGCCGCTGCTGTTTGGGTGAAGGAATAGGGGCCTCCGGCGGCCGGGGCCGAGAGGCCCCGGACCCCAATTATTTAGAGCCTCTTCACCTCGGACGGAATCATTTTGGGGGTTCCGGCACGGGCTGCGGATGTGATTCATCACTCTCC
>NZ_JAIEQY010000167.1 GCF_019747315.1 Roseococcus sp.
GTGGTTTAGGGCCTGTGGTTTAGGGCCTGTCGTGTGGGGCCGGTGGTGGTGCGCCTCACCCCGCCCGCTTGCGGCGCAGCGCGGCGCTGAGCGCCGCACGCAGCCCTGCGGCCGTCACCGGCTCGGCCAGCACCTCCTCGGTGTCGCCCAGGTGTCGGACCGTGCCGGGGCTGGCCAGATGCAGCGTGGCCACCGCACGGCGATCCAGCGCCTGCCGCAGCAATTGCGCCGAGACGCCTTGCAGCGTCACCGGAAGCAGTGCCGCATCCACCGTGCCCGCCTGCTCCAGCGAGGCCAGGGCGCCCTCGATCGAGCTGCACGGACCCAGCACCTCGCTCCCCGCCGCCCGCAGGATCGCCGCGACCTGCGCCGCCCGCCCGGGCTGGTCATCGGCCAGCAGCACGCGCCTTCCGGCCAGGCCGCCCTGCTTCAGCACGGCGCCCACCTCGAGGCTGCCGGCAAAGGCGGGGGCGCCGATGGTGAGCCGGCCGTGCAGCCCCTCGCGCAGCCAGCGACGCTCCATATGGCCGGCCAGCTGCGCGCCGGCATTGGCCTCGATCAGCAGGGAGCCTAGGCCGGTCCGCTGCGGCGGCCCCGTGATCTCGGGCCCGCCGCGCTCGATCCAGTCCAGCACCACATCCCCGCCGGTGATGCCCCAGCGCAGCTCCAGCCGCCCGGCCGCGCGGGAGAGCGCGCCATATTTCACTGAATTGGTCACCAGCTCATGCACCACCAGCGCGAAGGGCTGCGCCGCATCGGCGGTGAGGCGCAGCGCCGGCCCCTCCAGCGTCACCTGGCCCCGCACCGAGGCCAGTTCCTGTTCCAGGATGTCATCCAGCCCGGCGCTCACCCACCGCTCGCGCGCCAGCACGTTGTGCACCCGGCTGAGGGCCGAAATGCGCCCTTCCAGCACCTCGATCAGCGCGGGCACGTCGTCATCGGCCTCGGCGGCGGAGAGGCGCAGCAGGCCGCGCACCACGGTCAGCACGTTCTGCGCCCGGTGATCCACCTCGCGCGAGAGCATGCGTTCGGAGGTCTCGATGCGCTTGCGGGTGGTGATGTCCACCATGGCGGCGCTGACGCCGGTCACCGCGCCATGCTCGCCCCGCACCGGGAAATAGCTGCAAAGCCAGAAGCGCTGCTCGCCATTCACCTGGCTGCTCAGCTCGAAGCCTTCCACCGGTTGCCCGGTTTCCAGCACCTGCCGCAGGACGGGGGTGACGGCCCCGGCGATCTGCGGCGCCATGGTGTCCAACGGCTGGCCGATATGCTGCGCGGCCGCGAAGCCGTTGCTCTCGGCCATCATGTCGTTGATCGCGACGAAGCGCAGCTCGCGGTCCATCAGGCAAAGCCCGGCCGGCGCGCTCTCATAGGTCGCGCGCAGCCGGGCGGCGCTTTCCTCGCGCTCGGCCTCGGCCTGGCGGCGCTCGTGATAATCGAGGCCCACGGCGGTCCAGGCGCTGGGGCGCCCCGCCGCGTTGCGGATCGGCGCACCGGTGAAGAGGAACCAGCGCCATTGTTCCGAAGCCGCGTG
Source organism: Roseococcus sp. (assembly GCF_019747315.1). GTDB lineage: Bacteria > Pseudomonadota > Alphaproteobacteria > Acetobacterales > Acetobacteraceae > Roseococcus. Next base: position 1,535 of record NZ_JAIEQY010000167.1, read on the forward strand.
GCAGATCCGCATCTCGTGCGAGAAGGGGATGGCGACGCCGCCTTCCACGCTCGCCAGCGCCTCGCGCCAGGCCGCGGCCGCCCCGTCACGATCCTCGGGATGCACGGCGGCGAGCCAGCCATCGCCCCGGCTCTCGGCCAGGCTGAGGCCGGTGATCTCCTCCCAGTGGTGATTGGTCCAGTCGAGCTGGCCGTTCTGGTCGGCGGTGAGGACGATCTGCGGCGCCACCGCCACCACCGCCTGCATGCGGGTCTGCGCCCGCAACCGCGCCGCCTCGCGCGAGGCGACGCTGCCGGCCATGTTGTCAAAGGCGGCGGCAAGCTTCTGGAATTCCCGCCCGCCGCCGATCGGGCCGATGCGCGCCGCCCAATCCTGCGCTTCCCACCGCCGCAGGGTGGCGAGCAGGCGCTGCACCGGCCGCTCCACCGCCCCGTGGAAGAGCAGGATCGCGAGGAGGAAGGTCAGCAGGAGGGAGCCCACGATCATCAGCGTCGCGCGCCGGTCGGCCTGCAGTGCCCTGGTGAGCAGCCCGGTGGTTTCCAGCCCGACCGTGATGAACAGCCCCTCCGGCTCCACCGAGAGCGGCATGTAGGCGGCGACCCGGCGCACGCCATCCAGCGCCGGCGCATCAAGCACCCCCGGGGCGGGCGCATCCATCAGGCGCAGCGCGAAGGGCGGCAGCCTCTGGCCCACATAGCGCTCGGGCTCCAGGGAGCGGGCCAGCACGATGCCGTCGCGGTCGGCGATGGTCGCGGAACTGCCGGCGGGCAGCGGCATGGCCTGCAGCTCGGCCACCAGCCAGTCCACCGAAAGCGAGAGCAGCACCACGGCCGCGGGCTGCCCTGCCTCGTCGCGCAGCGGTGCCGCGAAATGCAGGCTGCGCTGGCCGGTCGAGCGGCCGATGGCATAGCCGCCGATCTGGAAGCGGTTCTCGCGCAGGGTGCGCTGGAAATACGGGCGGTCGGCCACGTTGAAGGAACGCGTGGCTTCATGCGCGAGGCAGATGGCGCGGCCGTCGCGGCTGAAGACGCTGGCGGTGAGATAGCGCGGGTTGGCGTCCACGATGCGTGTGAGGAAATCGTCGCATTCCGCGCCGGGCCGCAGGGCGCGCAAGGCATCATGCGCGGTCATGCTGCTGAGCAGCTGCTGTGCCCCCTCGATCATGCTGCCGCTCTGCTGCGACAGCAGCCGGGCGAAGCGCATCGCTTGGTCGCCCAGCTGCTCCGTGCGCTCAAGCCGCGCCTGGCGTTCCAGCATGACCTGCACGATGGCGGCCGGCACCAGCGCGAGGATCAGCCCGATGAAGGCCCAGACCGCCAGCGGGAGGGACCCGGCCCCGCGTCTCAGCCATCTCATCGCATCATTCCTTCCGGTCGTCCCACCACATCACCCGGCCGTCGTAGCAGATCGGCGGCCCCGTGGGGGTGCGAACGGCCCCGCATGCCACCGATGGCCGCAAGGCGCGCGTCCAACGCGGTCCCACCGGGCGGGGTTGCGCCAGGGCGCCGGGGCCGCGAGGCGCAACCCCAGCACGGACTTGGCGTTGCAAGCCCATGAATGAGACGGAACGGAAATGTTGATGGCCCTCGCGCCGGCCCGGCCGAACTGCCTTGCTCCACTTCCACCCCGCCGCGTGCCTTGCAGGAGCCCCACGCCCATGCCCACTTCGCCACCGGGCGCGGCGCCGCCCGCCGCCTTGCCTGCCCCAAGCGATACCCCTGGCGGAAGCCGTCGGCGCCTCATGGCGGCGGCGCTGGCCTTGCCGATGCTGCTCCTCACCGAGACCGGCGGCACGCCACAGAGCCTCCCGCCCGAGGTGCCGGAGGGCGGCGAATTCGACGCCGAGACCGTGCCCGCCCTGGCGCGTCGGCTGGCCGCGCGCCCCCACCGCCCGCGCGAGGAACGGCTGCCGCCGGCCTTCGCGCGCCTCGACTACGACGGTTATCGCCGCCTGCGCTTCGATCCCGCCCAGGCGCTCTGGGCCGGGACGGGCCTGTCCTTCCAGCTGCAGCCGCATCATCGCGGCTTCCTTTTCCAGCAGCGCGTCGCCTTGCATGAGGTGACGGGCGGCCAGGCGGTGCCCATCCGCTTCCAGGCGTCGCAATTCCGGTATGAGGGCGTGGCGCCGCCGCGCCCGGAGGAGGATCTGGGCTTCGCCGGCTTCCGCCTGCTGCACCCGCTGAACCGCCCCGACCATTTCGACGAGCTGTGCAGCTTCCTGGGCGCGAGCTACTTCCGCGCGCTCGGCCGCGGCAATGTCTACGGCATCTCCGCCCGTGGCCTGGCCATCGGCACGGCGGACCCGGGGGGCGAGGAATTCCCCACCTTTACCGCCTTCTGGATCGAGCGGCCGGAGCCGGCGGCCCAGGCCGTCATCATCCACGCGCTGATGGAGAGCCCGAGCCTGACCGGCGCCTTCCGCCTGATCGTGACGCCGGGCGAGACGAGCGTGACGCAGGTGGAGGCGCGGCTCTTTCCGCGCCGCGATGTGCCGCGCATCGGCGTGGCGCCGATGACCAGCATGTTCTTCTTCGGCCCCAATGACCGCGAGGGCGTGCGGGACTGGCGCCCGGCGGTGCATGATTCCGACGGGCTGCTGGTGCGCAACGGCGCGGGCACACAGATCTGGCGGCCGCTGCACAATCCGCGCGACCTCCAGGTCAGTGGCTTCCAGGACCAGTCGCCGCGCGGCTTCGGCCTGCTGCAACGCGGCCGGAACTTCCACGACTACCAGGATCTGGAGGCGCATTATCATCGCCGCCCCTCGCTCTGGGCCGAGCCGCTGGAGGATTTCGGCCCGGGCGAGGTGCAGCTCTTCGAGATCCCGACGCGGGCGGAGATCCATGACAACATCGTCGCCGCCTGGTCGCCCCGCGCGGGGCTGCGGGCGGGGCAGGAGCAGCGCCTGGCCTATCGGCTGCACTGGGGCGCGGCGGACCCGGCCGATCCACGCCTGCTGCGCTTCACCGCCACCCGCATCGGCGGGGCGGGGCGCGGCCTGCGCATCGTGCTCGACACCTCCCCGGCGGAAGGCGAGGCGCCGGACCTCCTGCTGGAGGCCAGCACCGGTGAGCTGCGGGACCAGGTGGTGCAGCCCCATCCGGAAACCGGCGGGCTGCGCATCAGCTTCGAATGGCAACCCGGATCGGCCCGGCTGGGCGAGCTGCGCGCCCGGCTGACGCGCGGCGGACACCCCATCTCCGAGGATTGGACCTACCGATGGACAGCCTGACGCTCGCGCCTCCGCTGCTGCCGGCGGAAGCACCCCTCAAAATGCCGGTGCGCCCCCTGGCCGAGGGCGGCGAGGACCGCGTGGCGGCGCATGGCGCCGAGGGCTACGGGCCGCGCCGTGCCCTGGTGCTGGGTGGGGCGCTGCTGCTCACCCTCGCCGCCGCCCATGAAATGTCGCTCGTCGTCGGCCTGGCGCGCTGGACGGTGGTGGGCGTGCTGCTGACGCTGCTCTTCGCCTTGCTGTTCTTCTTCATCGCGCTGGCCTGCACCAGCGGGCTGGCGGGTTTCTTCACGCTTTGGCGCGGCGACGGGGGGGAGATGCCCAAGGGGCCGCCGCGCAGCCGCACCGCGCTGCT
>NZ_JAIEQY010000164.1 GCF_019747315.1 Roseococcus sp.
GCCGAGCGCGTCGTCATCGTGGGCGACGACCCCGAGCGCCATCGCGGCGACCCGTTGATCCCGCGCAACGTCGCCTTCTACCCCCGCGCCGAACTCGACGCGGTACAGCGCATGCTGCGCGAAGTGCCCGGCTGCTCCGTTCTGATCTACGACCAGCAATGTGCGACGGAAAAGCGCCGCCAGCGCAAGCGCGACCTGGCGCCCAAGGCGACGAAACGCGCCGTCATCAACCCGCGGGTCTGCGAGGATTGCGGGGATTGCTCGGCTGCCTCGAACTGCATCGCCATCGAGCCGATCGAGACGGAATGGGGCCGCAAGCGCCGCATTGATCAATCCGGCTGCAACCAGGATTTTTCCTGCGTGGAGGGCTTCTGCCCCTCCTTCCTCACGCTGGAAGGCGCCGAGCCGGTGAAGCCGCCGACGCCGGAGATCACCGATGAAGCGCCGCTGCCCGTGCTGCCGGAAGCGGCCCCCGGCGAGGCCTGGAACATCCTGCTGGCGGGCGTGGGCGGGCAGGGGGTGACGGCGCTTTCCGCCATCCTCGCCATGGCCGCGCATCTCGAAGGCCGGCCGGTCCGCACGCTGGACAATCTCGGCCTCGCGCAGAAGGGCGGCGGCGTCTATGCGCAGCTGCGGATCGGGCGCGTGGGTGAGGAAGTGGCCAATCCGCGCATCGGCCAGGGCCAGACGGATGCGATGATCGCGGCGGATCTCGTGGGCGCGCATGGCCGCATGGCGCGGCCGCTGCTGGGCCCGGGCCGTTCGCGCGTGGTGCTGAGCGCCGATGTCTCGCCCACCGGCCGCTTCGTGCTCAACCCCGAAACGCGCGACGACCCGGCGGCCATGCTGGAAAGCGTGCGCGCCGTGACGCGCGAGCTGGTGGCACTGCCCGCGGCCCGCACCGTCGAGCGCGATTTCGGCGAGCTGATCTTCCTGAACATCTACCTGCTGGGTGCGGCCTTCCAGCGCGGGCTGATCCCCATGTCACGGGACGCGCTGCGCCGCGCGATCGAGCTGAACGGTGCGGCGGTGCCGAAGAATCTCGCCGCCTTCGAGGCCGGGCGGCTCGCCGCCGAAGCCGCGCCGAAGCCGCCCGAGACGCTGGAGGCGATGATCGCCCGCCGCGTGGCCGACCTCACCGCCTATCAATCCGCGCGCTATGCCGCGCGCTATGCCGATTTCGTGGCGCGGGTCCAGGCGGCGGAACTGCCGGGCGAGACGCGGCTGACGCGGGCGGTCGCCACGCAGCTCTATCGCCTCATGGCCTATAAGGATGAGTATGAGGTGGCGCGGCTGCACAGCGACACGGCGTGGCAGGCGAAGCTCGCGGAGGGCTTCGCCGGCACCACGCGCATCAACCTGCACCTGGCGCCGCCGCTGCTCAGCAAGCCGGGCGCCGATGGCCGCATCCGCAAGATCAGCTTCGGCCCCTGGATGCTGCGCGCCATGGGCTGGCTGCAACATGGCAAGGCGCTGCGCGGCACGCCGCTCGACCCGTTCGGCCATACCGAGGAACGGCGGATGGAGCGCGCGCTGATCGGCGAATATCGCGCGGGCATCGAGCGGCTGCTCGCAAGCCTGCACCCAACCACCTACGCCCAGGCCTGCGAATGGGCCGAGGCTGCCGCCGGCATCAAGGGCTTCGGCCCGGTGAAGCTGCGCAACATCGAAGCCACCCGCGCCCGCTGGGCCGCCTTGGACGCCACGCATGTTTGACCTGCCCGAAGACACCCAGGCGTTGCGCGACACCGCGCGCGACTTCGCCCGCGAGCGCATCGCCCCCCACGCGCTCCGTTGGGATGAGGAGCGCCACTTCCCGGTGGAGGTCTTCCGCGAGGCGGCGGGCCTCGGCATGGCGGGCCTCTATGTGCGCGAGGAAAGCGGCGGCTCCGGCCTCACGCGGCTCGACGCCGCGGTGGTGTTCGAGGCGCTGGCGACGGGCTGCCCGACCACCAGCGCCTTTCTCTCGATCCACAACATGGTCGCCTGGATGATCGATCGCTGGGGCAGCGACGCCCAGCGCGCCGAATGGCTGCCGCCGTTGCTGACGATGGAGAAGATCGCCTCCTACTGCCTGACCGAGCCGGGTTCGGGCAGCGATGCGGTCGCGCTCTCCACCCGCGCGAAGCGGGACAATGAAGGCTATGTGATGGACGGCGTGAAGCAGTTCATCAGCGGTGCGGGCGCCGCCGACCTCTACCTGACGATGGCGCGCACCGGCGGGCCGGGGGCCGATGGCGTCTCCGCCATGCTGGTGCCCAAGGGCGCGCCGGGGCTGAGCTTTGGCGCCAATGAGAAGAAGATGGGCTGGAACGCCCAGCCCACGCGCCAGGTGATCTACGAGAACACGCGCGTGCCGGCCCACGCCCTGCTGGGCGAGGAAGGCCAGGGCTTCCGCTATGCCATGGCCGGGCTGGATGGCGGGCGGCTGAACATCGCCGCCTGTTCGCTGGGGGGCGCGCAGGCCGCGCTCGACATCGCGCTGGACTATGTCAAATCCCGCCGCGCCTTCGGCAAGGCCATCTCCGATTTCCAGGCCACGCAATTCCGGCTTGCGGACATGGCGACGGATCTCGAGGTGGCGCGCACCTTCCTCTGGCGCGCCTGCACCAAGCTCGACCAGAAAGCGCCGGACGCCACGCTCTTCTGCGCCATGGCCAAGCGGCATGTCACCGATGTCGGCCACCGCGTGGCGGATGAGGCGCTGCAATTGCTGGGCGGGTACGGATACCTCGCCGATTACGGAATCGAGAAGATCGTCCGCGACCTGCGCGTGCACCGCATCCTCGAGGGCACGAACGAAATCATGCGGGTGATCATCGCCCGCCAGGTGCTGGGGCGCTGATTTCGCTTGATCGCGGGGGCGGTTTGGTTGTTAAGGTCAGCGATGCGTTGCGTGCTTGCCGCCCTCCTCGTTGCCTCCCTCTTCGCTGCCCCGGCGATGGCGCAGCAGCGCGTGGTGGTGGTGCCGGCTGGCGCCGATGTGGTGATCGCGCCCCGCGGCGCTGAAGCCCCGCCCCTGATTCGCGCACCAAGGCCCCGGATCCCCCCTCCCGGCCAGGCGGGTGGCGTTCCGATGGCGCGCCCCGTGCTGGAGACCGGCGGTGGCGCACTCGGCGGCGCCGGTCTCGCGGCGCCCGGCTTGCTCGCGCTGCCGCTGCTGGCCGCGGCGGGTTTCCTCGCCGGCTCTTCCGTGCCCGGCAGTTCCAGCAGCACCTCGGCCCCCGCCCGCACGCGTTAGGGTCCGGCCAGGGCTTGGCCGCTCGGTTCCTGGGCGCCGGCGAATCCCTGTATGCTCCCGCGCGAAGACACATCACGGGAGTGAAGGCCATGCAGGCCATCTGGTACGAACGCACCGGCGCCGCGCGCGACGTCCTGGTGCATGGCACGATGGCCCAGCCCGAGCCGGCGCCGGGCGAGGTGCTGGTGCGCATCCAGGCCTCGGGCGTGAATCCTTCCGATTGCAAGTCGCGCGGCGGTTCGCGCCCCATGGCGGCGCCGCGCATCATTCCCCACAGCGACGGCGCGGGCGTGATCGCCGCCGTGGGCACGGGCGTGGATGCGGCGCGTGTGGGTGAGCGCGTCTGGATCTGGAACGGGCAATGGAAGCGGCCCTTCGGGACGGCGGCGGAATATATCGCCCTGCCCGCCGCCCAGGCCGTGCCCCTGCCGGAGAATGTGAGCTTCGCCGAGGGCGCCTGCCTGGGCATCCCGGCGCTCACCGCGCTGCGTGCGGTGATGGTGGATGGCGGCGTGATCGGCCAATCGGTGCTGGTCGCCGGCGGGGCCGGCGCCGTGGGGCACTACGCCATCCAGTTCGCGAAGCGGTTGGGGGCGAAGCAGGTCATCGCCACCGTCAGTTCCGCCGCCAAGGCCGCGCATGCCCTGGCAGCCGGAGCCGATGCCGTGGTGGAATACCGCGCCGAGGATGTGGCGGCGCGGGTCCAGGAATTGACCGGCGGCCGCGGCGTGGACCGCGTGATCGAGGTGGACTTGGCCGCCAATGCCGCCCTGCTGCCGCGCATCGTGAAGCAGGACGGCATCTGCGTGACCTATGGCTCCGGCGCGGCCGAGATCACGCTCGGCTTCTTCCCGATGATCCTCTGCGGCGCCGCCATCCGTTTCTTCATCGTCTATGAGCTCAGCGCCGAGGCGCGGGCGGAGTGCGAGGCCGTGCTGGACAAGCTGCTGCGCGAGGGCGGGCTGCAGCACGCCATCGCCGCCACCCTGCCGCTCGCCGAATGCGCTGCCGCGCATGAGATGGTGATGGGCGGCGCGGCGATGGGAAATGTGGTGCTGACCCTTGCCTGATGCCGCGGCCGGAAGGGTTGGTGTGGCGGCTGCCGGCGGCGTGGGCCAGGCATGACGGAAATTGGCTTCTACCACCTCACCCGCAGCACGCTGGAGCAGGCCTTGCCGCGCCTGCTGGGCCGCGTGCTGGCGCTGGAGCAGCGCGCCTTGGTGCTCTGCGCCAGCGAGGAGCGGTTGAAGTCCCTGGATGACACCCTCTGGACCTGCGCCGAGCCGGACTGGCTGCCGCATGGCACGCGCGACGGCGCGGTGCAGCCGATCTTCCTGACGCTGAGCGACGCCCCGCCGCCCAATGGCGCGCAGCATCTCTTCCTCACGGAAGGGGCGGAAAGCGCGCATCTGGCGCTTTTCACGCGTGCCTTCGACCTGTTCGACGGCAGCGATGAGGCAGCCGTGGCCGCCGCGCGCCAGCGCTGGAGTGCCGCCAAGGCGGCGGGCCATGCGTTGACCTATTGGCAGCAGGGTGAGCGCGGGTGGGAGAAGAAGGCGTAGTCGATTGGCCTCCGGCGGCTCGGGGGGCCTCCGCCGGCCTGAGGCCTCTCACCCCGCGTCGCGCTCCCGCTCCGCCAGGGCCCGCAAGGCAGCGCGGGCGGCGCTGGCGATTTCCGGCGCGCGGCCCTGCCGGGCCAGGGTTTCCGCGGCCTGCAGCCAGCGCCGCGCTTCGGTGAACTCGTTGCGGGCGCTCGCACCCCGGCCGGCCCGCAGCAGCAGGTCCGCGGCGGCCGCGTTGTCGCCCAGGCGGCGCGCAGCCTCCGCCTCCAGCGCCAGGGCGCGGGAGAGGCCGCGGTAATCCAGCCCCTCGCGCCGCAGTTGCGCGGCCTC
>NZ_JAIEQY010000380.1 GCF_019747315.1 Roseococcus sp.
ATGGCCGGCGGCGCGGTGGCCGAGGCCTGCACGGAACTGCGCCGCCGCCTGATCCCGATGGGCGCGCATCTTCTCCAGGACAAGGACGCCATCTTTGCCGATGGCGCCGTGCGCGCGGGGGCGGCCAGCGTGAGCGTCGCCGAAATCGCCCGCACCTTCCACCGCGCCCCGCAGAACCTGACCGAGGCGATGCAGGCCGAAGGGCTGGACTGCACCATCGGCCACAAGACGGCGCGCGACACCGGCACCTTCAGCTACGCCTGCCACGCCGTGGAGGCCGAGGTGGACGCCGCCACCGGCCATGTGCGCCTTACGCGCTACGTCATTGTCGAGGATGGCGGCGTGCTGCTGAACCCGCTCATCGCCGATGGCCAGGTTCTGGGCGGCACGGCGCAGGGCATCGGCACAGCGTTGTTCGAAGAAATGCCCTATGACACCGGCGGCCAGCCGCTCGCCTCGACGCTCGCGGACTACATGCTGCCGGGTGCCTCCGACGTGCCGGATATCGAGATCCTGCATATGGAAACCCCCTCGCCCATCAGCCGCTTCGGCCAGAAGGGCATTGGCGAGAGCGGCGCCATCGGGCCCCCGGCCGCCATCGTGAACGCGATCAACAACGCCATCGCGCATCTGGGGCGCGAGGTGACGGATTTGCCGGCGACGCCGGACCGCGTTTTGGCCGCACTCGGCGCTGCACCGGCGATTCACGCGCCGGCCAAAGCGGGCCGGCACGATCGCGGTGATACATGAAGCCCGCCGCTTTCGAACACACCGCGCCTGCTGAGTTGACCGACGCGCTCGCCCTGCTGGGCAAGCCTGGCGCGAAGCCGCTCTCCGGCGGGCAATCCCTCTCGCCCATGATGAATCTGCGCCTCGTGCGCCCGGCCACGCTGGTGGACATCAAGCGCCTCCCGGGACTGCGCGGCGCGGTGGCGACGGCCGATCACATTCGCTTTGGCGCTGCCACCACCCATGCCGAGATCGAGGATGGCGCTGTCCCCGATGGCTCCAACGGCCTCATGCCCCATGTCGCCCACGGCATCGCCTATCGCGCCGTGCGCAACCGCGGCACGCTGGGCGGCAGCCTCGCCCATGCCGACCCCGCCGCCGATTGGCCGAGCGTCATGGCGGCCCTCGGCGCCACCATCCTGACCAGCGGCGGTCGCCGCATCCCGGCCGAGGGCTTCATCCTCGCCCCCTTCACCACCGCGCTCACGCCCGGCGAGATCATCCTCGCCGTCGAAGTGCCGCGCCTGCCGCCCGGCACGCGTTGGGGCTATTGCAAGATCAACCGCAAGATCGGCGAATTCGCCAAGGCCATCGGCATCGCCATCCAGACGCCCCGCCGCCTGCTGGCCGGCGCCGTCGAAGGCCCGCCCGTGCTGCTGGAAAGCCTGGATGACGTCCCGACACGCCTGCCCCACCTGGATGCCGCCGCCCAGCGCCTGGCCGGCATCGCCGTGCAGCGCGCCATCGCGATGATGGAAGCATGATCACCCTGACCATCAACGGCGAGGCGCGCAGCGTCGAAGCCCCTGCCCGCACCCACCTCGCCGACGTCCTGCGCGAGCATTGCGGCCTGACCGGCACCCATCTGGGTTGCGAGCAGGGCGTCTGCGGCGCCTGCACCGTCATGGTGAATGGCGCCCCCACCCGTTCCTGCCTCATCTACGCGCACGAAGCCGCAGGGATGGAAGTCACCACCATCGAGGGCCTGGACGAGGACCCGGTGGCCGAGGCCCTGCGCGCCGCCTTCACCAGGCACCACGCCCTGCAATGCGGCTATTGCACGCCGGGCATGATGATGACGGCGCGCGACATCGTGACGCGCCTGGGCGCCGTGGATGAGGAGCGCATCCGCGACGAGCTGGCCGGCAATCTCTGCCGCTGCACCGGCTATCGCGGCATCGTGCGCGCCATCGCCGAGGTCGCCGCCACGCGCCCCGCCAGCGCGCCGCTGACCCGCCGCGAGGTGCCGGTCACGCCACCGCCGGCGCCGCTGCCCACCGTCGCCGCGCCGGTCGCCACCACCGCCCTGCCCAACCAGTTGGAGCACCGCGAAACCCTGGCCCTGCCGCTGGACGCCGCCTGGGCCATCCTCTCCGACCCCGCGCGCATCGCCGCCTGCCTCCCCGGCATGACGCTGCTGCGCCATGAGGGCGAGGCCGTGGAGGGCGAGATGGCCGTCTCGCTGGGCCCCTTTGCGGTGCGCTTCGCCGGTATCGGCACCCTCACCCTCGACCATGCCGCGCATAGCGGCCGGCTGCGCGGCCAGGGCCGCGATGGCGCGAATGGCGCGGAGGGCGAGGCGCAATGGCGGCTGGAGCCCGCCGGCGCCGGCACCACGCTGATCCTCGACCTCGCCTGGCGCCTCACCGGGCCGCTCGCGCAATTCTCGCGCCCGGCGCTGCTGCGGGGCATGGTGGCGGGCCTCGCCGGCGATTTCGCGCGCAACCTGGAGCGCCAGGCGCGGGGCGAGGCGGTGCCGGCCCGCACCAGCCTCTGGGCCATGCTGCGCGCCTGGCTGCGGGGGGTCCTGGGCCGCTAGGCCCTGCCCTGCTAGACCCTGGGCATGAACCTGCAAGCCCATGCCCATCGCGTCCTGCGCGCCGCCGCCATCCCGGAATTGCCGAACCACTACAGCGGCAAGGTGCGCGAGAATTACGACCTGCCCGATGGCAGCCGCATCCTGATCGCGACCGACCGCCTCAGCGCCTTCGACCGCATCCTCTGCTGCATCCCCTTCAAGGGCCAGGTGCTGACGCAGACCGCGCGATTCTGGTTCGAGCACACGGCCGATCTCTGCCCGAACCACGTCCTCTCCTACCCCGACCCGAATGTGGTCATCGCCAGGCGCCTGACCATCCTGCCGGTGGAGATCGTGGTGCGTGGCTACCTGGCCGGCACCACCGGCACCTCCATCCTGACGATGTACAAGGCCGGCCAGCGCAACATGTACGGCATGACGCTGCCCGACGGCATGCGCGACAATGAGCGCCTGCCCGCCCCCATCATCACCCCCACCAGCAAGGAATTCGACGGCGGCCATGACGCGCCCCTGACCCCGGGGGAGATCCTCTCGCGCGGGCTGCTGACGGCATCGCAGTGGGAACAACTCAGCAGCTACGCCCTGGCCCTCTTCGCGCGCGGGCAGGCCATGGCGGCGGAGCGTGGGCTGATCCTGGCCGATACGAAATACGAATTCGGCGTGGACGAAGCGGGCCAGATCCTTCTCGCCGACGAGATCCACACGCCCGACAGCAGCCGCTACTGGCGCGCGGCCAGCTTCCCGGCCCGCTTCGAAGCGGGCGAGAAGCCCGAGAGCTTCGACAAGGATTTCGTCCGCAGCTGGGTGGCTGCGCGCTGCGACCCTTATCACGACGACATCCCGGAGATTCCGGAGGAGCTGATCCTCGGCTCGGCCGCCGTCTATATCGAGGCTTATGAGACCATCACGGGCCAGCGCTTTGCCCTGCCGGAAGGGCCGGAGGATGTGCTGGCGCGGGTGCGGGAGAATCTGCGCCCCTACTTCACGAAGAAGTAGAAGAGCGCCTCCCGCGGCTGCGGCCAGCCCCCTTTACGAATGGGGTCTGGGGCCCGTGGCCCCAGCCGCCGGAGGCCCTTTTTTTACTCTGCAAACACCCCGTCCACCCAGGCCGCCAAGGCAAACAGCCCCGCATCCGTCTCCGGCAGCCCCATGAGTTGCAGGCCCAGCGGCATGCCATCCACCGCCATGATCGGCAGGCTGAGCGAAGGCCCGCCGATCATGGACCAGGGCGAGAGAAAGCTCCGGCTCCCCGTCTTCAGATGCGCCCCCGCCTGATCCCCCGCGGCGCCGTCCACTGCGGCGGGGCCGGAGGAGGCCAGCGTCACGAACCCATCCACCCGTGCCCCGATCGCCGCGATGGCCCGCCGGATCGCATCGCGCTCCGCCAGCGCGCGGCGGTAATCGGCGGGCGTCATGGCGAGGCCATGCGCGATGCGCGCGCGCACCGCCTCGCCCATCTTCGCCTCGCCATGGGTGGCGAGCCAGGCGCCATAGGGCCAGCGCGCCTCATACATGATGATGTCGTTGGAGATGCGGTCCGCCTCCAGCAGCAACCGCTCCGCCTCGGCCAGCGCGCCATCCTGCGAGGCCTCCACGAAGCTCATACCGGCCGCTTCCAGGGCGGTGCGGGCCAGATGGAAGGCCTCCTCCGTCGCGGCATCCAGCTCCGCCCAACCGCGCGTGCGCAGCCAGGCCAGCCGCAGCGGGCGCAACGCGCGCGGCGGTTCGGCCGTGCCTGTCAGGCCGGGATGGCCGTTATGCCCACCGGCGCGGGCCGAGACCTCCCAGGCCACGCGCCAGGCATCTGCCAGCGAGGCCGCCATGGGGCCGATATGATCCTGGCTGGGTGCCACGGCGTGCATGCCCGCGACATTCAGCGCCCCCCAGCTCGGCTTGAAGCCATAAATCCCGTTGAACGAAGATGGCCGGATCAACGAGCCGCCGGTCTGGTTGCCGATCGCCACCGGCACCATCCCCGCCCCCACCGAGGCACCACTGCCGCTGGAGGAAGCGCCCGCCGTGCGCGTCGCGTCATGCGGGTTCCGTGTCGGCGGCGCGCGGCCGATGGTGAGTTCCGGCACCTGCGTCTTGCCCAGGATCACGGCACCCGCCGCACGCAGCGCCACCACGCAGGCGGCGTCCAGGTCATCCACATGGCCCCGGAAGATGGCGCTGTTCATCTCGCCCGCCATGCCGCGCACGGCGAGCGTGTCCTTGATGGCGATGGGACAGCCATCCAGCGCCGAGAGCGCGCGGCCCGCGGCATGCCGCGCCGTCGCCGCATCCGCCGCCACCCGCGCGCCCTCGATGTCGAGATGCGCGAAGGCGCGCACGTCACCCTCGCGCGCCGCGATCACCGAGAGGCCGCGCTCCAGAAGCGCGCGCGGCGTGTCGGTTCCGGCGGCGAAGCCCGCCCGCGCGCCCTCGAAATCCGGCAGGCGGAGCGCGGGGTCATAGCCGCCCTGCGGCGCATCGGCATTGCGGGTGATGATCCTGGGCATGCGGCGTCCTCGGGTGTGGCCCGCATCCTTTCGCCTCGTTGCGGGAACGACAAGCCGATGGCCTTTTGCAAGGCCCCTCGCCATAGTGCCCGCAAATCAAAAGAGGCCGTCCGATGAAGCACCTGCACCTGC
>NZ_JAIEQY010000170.1 GCF_019747315.1 Roseococcus sp.
CGCCGCCGCCACCCGCGGCGGCCAGCGCCCCGCGCGGTGGCGTCTCGCGCACGCCGCTGCCGCCGCCGCGCTGATGGCGGGCCCCTCCGTTTCGTTGCGCGCCGGATTGGTCTAAACCTGCGCGGTGCCCGAGACGCTGCCCTTCTGGAAGACCAAGACGCTCGACGCGATGACCCGCGCCGAGTGGGAAAGCCTCTGCGATGGCTGCGGCCGCTGCTGCCTGCACAAGCTGCGCGAGGACGACACGGGCCAGCTGCACCACACCGAGATCGCCTGCCGGCTGCTCGATACCGCGACGGCCCGCTGCACCGACTACCCCAACCGCAAGCGCCGCGTGCCCGACTGCATCCGCCTCACGCCCGCGCGCCTGCAAAAAATCGACTGGCTGCCGCCCACCTGCGCCTATCGCCTGGTGGCCGAGCGGCGGGATTTGCCCGAATGGCACCCGCTCCGCTCCGGCGACCCCGAAAGCGTGGTGCGCGCGGGCGTCTCCGTGCGCGGCCGCGTCGTGCCCGAGCGTGAAGCGGGCGCCACCGAAGACCACATCGCCACCTGGCCGGGCAACTGGCCGAAACGCGCGGGCGTGAAGCCCGCCATTGGATCCTTGGAAGGAACGACCCCATGAAGGACGCCCTGTTCGGCGGCGTGAACGCCGCTGTCCTCACCGCGATGAAGCCGGACTTCACGCCCGACCTCGACCGCATGGCGAAGCATGCCAAGTGGCTGCTGGCCAATGGCTGCAATGGCCTCGGCATCATGGGCACGACGGGCGAGGCGAACAGCTTTGGCCTGCATGAGCGCAAGCAGATCCTGGAAGGCCTGATCGCGCGCGGCGTGCCGGCTGGCGTGATGATGCCGGGCACGGGCTGCGCCTCGCTGACCGACACGGTGGAGCTGACGATCCATGCGCGCGAGCAGGGCTGCCGCGGCGTGCTGCTGCTGCCGCCCTTCTACTACAAGGGCCCGAGCGATGACGGCCTGTTTGCCTATTTCGATGCGGTCGCGAAGCGCGTCGGCGGCGGCATCGCGCTGTATCTCTACCATTTCCCGCAGCAATCGGCGGTGCCCTTCAGCCTCAGCCTGATCGGCCGTCTGCTGGACGCCCATCCCGGCGTCTTCAAGGGCGTGAAGGACAGCTCGGGCGACTATGCGAACATGAAGGCGATGATCGACGCCTTCGCGAGCCGCGGCTTCGAGGTCTATTCGGGCTCCGACGAATACGTCCAGAAGATCCTGGCCGAGGGCGGTGCCGGCTGCATCACCGCCGCTTCTAACGCCAATTCGCATTGGGGCGGCATCGTCTATGCCAAGCGCACCGGCCCCGAGGCCGATGCGGCCCAGGCCATGTTGACGGCCACCCGCCGCGCCGCCACCGCCGTGCCGCTGATCCCCGGCCTGCGCGAGATCATCGCGCGCAGCACCGGCGATGATGGCTGGCGCGTGATCCGCCCGCCGCATCTGCCGCTCTCGAAGGAGGATGGCGACAAGGCCTGGGCGACCTGGCAGGCGACCGGCGCGCTGCCCCTGCCGGGCATGCCGGCCCTGAAGCAGGCGGCGGAGTAGCCGCGATGAAGGAGCCGATGCGCTGCCGGGAGCCCGCGGTTCCCGTGCCGCAGATCGATGACGACAAGGTGCGCGTCATCCGCTGGGATTTCGGCCCCGGTGCCGAGACCGGCTGGCACCGGCATGGCTGGCTCTACGTCGTGGTCCCGATGATGGATGGCGAGCTGCTGGTGGAATATCCGGACGGCACGACGACGACCTCGATCCTCAAGAAGGGCCAGGCCTATCACCGCGTCGCCGGCGTCGAGCACAATGTGGTCAATGCCGGCCCCGGCCCACTGAGCTTCGTCGAGACCGAGGTCAAGGCCTTCCCGGGCTGAGGCCGCGCATCCCCGCCCCCGGGTGAAACACGCCTGGGTGACACACTGAGGAACGCCAAGATGTCCGAGACTTCCCTGCCGCCGCTGCTCCTCATTGGCTGCGGCAAGATGGGCGGTGCCATGCTCGCGGGCTGGCTTGAGCTTGGCCTGCCCACCGAGACCGTGGTGGTGGAGCCGCATGCGGCCGCCATGGCGGGCTTTGCCGGGCGCGTCCGGCATGTGGCCAGCATCGCCGAGATCCCGGCGGGCTTCAGCCCGGCGGCCGTGATCCTGGCGACCAAGCCGCAGGAGGCGCCGACCGCGCTGCCGGGCCTCGCTCATCTTGTGGCGCCGGAGACGGTCTTTCTCTCCATCATGGCCGGCCGCACGGTTGCCAGCATGACCGCCCTGCTGGGCGAGGGCGCGCGCATCATCCGCGCCATGCCCAATACGCCGGCCGCGCTGCGGCTGGGCTTCACCGTCGCCTGCCCAGGCCCGGGCGTCAGCGAGGCGCAGCGCGCCTTGGCCGACCGCCTGCTGGGCGCGATCGGCGAGGCCGCCTGGGTCGAGCAGGAGGCGCTGATCGACCCCGTCACCGCCGTCTCCGGCGGTGGCCCCGCCTATGTCTTCCTGCTGGCCGAGGTGATGGAGAAGGCCGCCATCAGCCAGGGCCTGCCGCCCGAGCTCGCCCGCCGCATGGCGCGCGCCACCGTCGCGGGCTCCGGCGCGCTGCTGGGCGCGAGTGCCGAGGATGCGGCCCAGCTGCGCCGCAACGTGACCAGCCCCAAGGGCACGACCGAGCGTGCGCTGGCCGTCCTGATGCGCGCGGAAGCCTGGCCCGCGCTGATGGAGGAGGCCATCGAGGCCGCCACCGCGCGCTCGCGCGAATTGGCCGGCTAGGCGACGCTGCCGGCGGGACAACGGCGCCATGGCGGTCATCAACGCAGCGCAGATTTCGGTTCCCACGGCCGCGAAATACGCCCAGGCCAGCTTTGAGGGTCGCTACGAATTCGATGTGATGACCCGCCGGCTGGAGCGCAGCGTGCATCTGGTGGAGAAGCCGCTGGCCTTCGCGCGCGTCCTGCAGCGGCTGCGCCAGCCCACCTGGTACATGGAGTATCGGGACCGCCCCATCACCCAGGCCTTCCGCCATGGCTTGTCGGACGCCATCATGCGGCTGGGCGCCACGCTGGTGCAGCATTCCAACATGCGCCGCCACAATCCCGATGCGCAATCCATCGCGCTGCGCTGGCACAGCCAGGGCCGGAAGGAGCGGATCTTCCACTACAAGGAAGCCTATCTGCCGCACATGACGCATTTCGACCGCGACGGGTATTCCGGGTGGTCGGAGATCGCGGCCGCGAAGAAATCCCTGCGCGCGGAATATCCGGAGCCCGCGGTGGCGGATGCCTTCTTCGCCGAGGATGTCCGCCCTTTCCTGGCCCAGCGCCGGTCCAAATTCGCGCAGTCGGAGGAGGCCTTCGATGTCGAGCCGGGCTTCGTCTTCGTGCCGCTCCAGGTGCTGAACGACGCCGTGATCGCGCTGAAGCACGAGGAAGACTACCTCACCTCCCTCGGCCATGTCCTGGGATTCCTGCACGCCCGCGGCATGCGGCTGGTGCTGAAGCGGCATCCGCAATGCCGCGCCCCGGAGATGGCCGCCTTCCTGCGGCAGATGGTGGATAGCCAAATGGCGGTGAGCACCACCGCCTCGATCCATGACATCATCCCGCGCGCCCAGGGCGTGGTGACCATGAATTCCGGCGTCGGTTTCGAGGCGCTGCTCTACGAGAAGCCGGTGGTCCTGCTGGGGCGGGCCGACTACGCCGAGATGGCCTTCGCCCTGACCGACACGCGCTCGGGCGAGGCGGCGATGCAGAAGGCGCTGGACTTCCTGCGGGCGGGCGAGGCGCCGGCGGGGCTGCGCCAGCATCTCTTCGTCATGCTGCGCAAATACCAGGTGGATTCCCGCAGCGAGGACGCCTTTGACAGGGCATTGCTCCGCGCCCTCTGCGTCTATCACCTGGAAACGCCGATGGCGGCGTGAGGGGCAGCGCCCCTCAGGTCTCCGCGCGGATGTTGTTGACGCGCACCACCTGGCCCCAGCGGGCGTAATCCTGGGCCATCATGCGGCCCATCTCCTCGGCGGTGCCGCCGCCCGGCTCATCGCCGCGGCTGGTCATGCGCTCGCGCGTGGCGGGGTCGGCCAGAGCTGCGTTGAGGGCGGCGTTGATGCGCGTGACGATCTCGGGCGGCGTGCCGCGCGGGGCAAAGAGGCCGATCCAGGCGTAGAAGGCGAAGTCCGCAAGGCCCTGCTGCCCGGCTGTCGCGATGTCGGGGAAGGCGGGGCTGCGGGTGCGGCCGGTGGCCAGCGCGCCGCGCAGCTGGTTGGCCTGGAGGAAGGGTGCGACGACCGAGGCGCCGTCGAACATCAGGCTGAAGCGCCCGGCGATGAAATCCGCCATGGCCGGGCCCGAGCCGCGATAGGGCACATGCGTCATCTCGGGCTTGCCCAGGCGGTCGCGGAACAGCTCCATGGCGATATGCGTGAGGCTGCCCGCGCTGGCGGAGCCGTAGTTGATCGAGCCGCGCGGCTGGGCGGCGATCCAGGCGCGCAGCTCGGCCAGGTTGCGCACATTCATCGAGGGATGCGTGCAGAGGATGAGCGAGGATTGCAGCGCGAGGCCGATCGGCACCATCTCGCGCGGGTCGATCGTCATGCCGTCCATGGTGTGGGGGTTGATCGCCATGGGCGAGATGTTGCCGGCCAGGATGGTGTAGCCATCGGGGCGGGAGCGCATGACGGCCTCGGTGCCGATATTGCCGCCGGCGCCGCCGCGATTGTCGATGGCGACGGCCACACCCAGCGCGTTCTGCATGCCCGTCTGGATCACCCGCGCGGCGAAATCGGTCTGCCCGCCGGGCGGGAAGCCCACGATCATCGTGATGGATCGTGTTGGGTTCCAGATGCCCTGGGCCCGCACCCAGGGCGCATAAAGCGCGCTGCCCGCAAGGGCGAGGCTGCCGCGACGCGTGATGGCGTTCATGCTCGTTTTCTCCCTGGTATGTACCGGATTTAACGTGACGGGGCGCCGCCCGCCAAGGCTGGCCGGTTCAGCGCGGCGGCTGGGCGGCGCGGGCCTCGGTCAACTCCCGTTGCGCCATTTCGAGCGCGGCGCGCAGCTGCGCCACACTGGCCTCGGCGGCGGTCAGCCGGGCCTGGAGGGCGTTGCGCTCCGTCACGGCGGCCTGGGCCTGGGTGGCGGCGGCCTCGGCGGCGGTCAGCCGGGCCTGGAGGGCGTTGCGCTCCGTCACGGCGGCCTGGGCCTGGGTGGCGGCGGCCT
>NZ_JAIEQY010000208.1 GCF_019747315.1 Roseococcus sp.
GGCACGGGCCAGCGCGTGGAGGTCGTCTCCATGCCCGGCGTCTTCCGCGTGAGTCCCGACCTCGTGGCCGAACACGTCGCGGAAGCGGTCAGCCTCGGCATCCCCGCCGTCGCCCTCTTCCCCTACACGCCCATGGAATCCCGCGACGAGGACGGCACCGAGGCGCTGGACCCCGACAACCTCACCTGCCGCGCCGCCCGCGCGCTCAAGGCCGCGCATCCGGGCCTCGGTATCATCGGCGACATCGCGCTCGACACCTACACGCTGCACGCCCATGACGGCGTGGTCCGCGATGGCGAGGTGCATAACGAGGAGACCGTCCAGGCCCTCGTCACCATGTCCATCAACTACGCCCGCGCCGGCGTGGATGTCGTGGCACCGTCCGACATGATGGATGGGCGCATCGGCACCATCCGCGCGGCGCTCGACGCCGAGGGGCTGATCCACACCCGCATCATGTCCTACGCGGCGAAATACGCCTCCGGCTTCTACGCGCCCTTCCGCGACGCCATCGGGTCGCTGACCGGGCCGGATCGGTCGGGGCCCAAGGACAAGAAAACCTACCAGATGGACCCCGCCAACACCGACGAGGCGCTGCGCGAAGTCGCACTCGACCTCGCCGAGGGCGCGGACATGGTGATGGTGAAGCCCGGCCTGCCCTATCTCGACGTGGTGCATCGCGTCCGCCGCGAATTCGGCGCGCCCACCTTCGTCTATCAGGTGAGCGGCGAGTACTCGATGCTGATGGCCGCCATCGAGCGCGGCTGGCTGGATCATGACCGCGCGATGATGGAAAGCTTGATGTGCTTCAAGCGGGCGGGGGCGAACGGAATCCTCACTTATTTCGCGGTGAAGGCGGCGAAGATCATCAAGGTGGGTTAAAAAAAAGGGCCTCCGGCGGCTGGGGCCGAAAGGCCCCAGACCCCAATCGTTTCAAGGGGTCGGGGGTGCTTTCGCCCTTTCCCTCGCCTCGGGGGGCTGTCATTCTTCCTCCACAGAACAGGCCCGAGCACAGGGCCCCAACGGGGGAACTCCATGACCACACGTCGCCAGCTCATCGCCACGGGCCTTGCCCTTCTGCCCGCCCCCGCGCTGGCGCAGGCTTGGCGGCCGTCACGCCCCATCCGCCTCATCGTGCCCTTCGCACCAGGCGGCTCCAACGACATCGTCGGCCGCATCGTGGGCGAAGCGGCAGGCCAGATCCTGGGCCAGCCCGTGGTCATCGAGAACCGCGCCGGCGCGGGCAGCGTGATCGGCGCGGAGGCGGCGGCGCGTGCGGCCCCCGATGGGCAGACGCTGCTCATCAACTCTTCCCTGCCCACCGTCCCCGCCATCGTGGCCCGCGTGCCCTACAACACGCTGGAGGATTTCACCGGCATCGCGGTGGCCGGCTTCTCGCCCTACGTCCTCGTGGTCAACCCGCAGGTGCCGGCACGCACGGCGGCCGAGCTGGTGGCGCTGATGCGCAGAACCCCGCAGGACTACCACATCGCCGCCACAGGCAATGGCAGCGGCGTGCATGTGGCGGCCGAGCTGTTCCGCTCCATCGCCCGCGTGGATTCGGATGTGGTGCATTACCGCGGTGGCGGGCCCTCGGTCGCCGCACTGGTGGGAGGTGAGGTGAAGGTCGGGCTGCCCACCATGGCCTCCTCCATCGGCCAGGTGCGCGGCGGCGCGCTGCGCGCGCTGATGGTGCTCGCGGATACGCGCACGCCCGTCCTGCCCAATGTGCCCTCCGCGGCCGAGGCCGGCCTGGCCGGCGTGGTGCTGGAGGAGTATTTCCCCATCGTGGCGCCCGTGCAGACGCCGCCTGCCATCGTCGCGGCACTGGGCGAGGCCTTCCGCGCCGCCATTCAGCAGACCGCGCCGCGCCTGGGCGAGCTTGCCGGCGTTTCCCCGCGCGCTGGCTATGAGACGCCCGAGCAGGTGATGGGCCTGATCCGCGCCAGCATCACCCAGCAGACGGCCATCCTGCGCGCCGCTGGCGTGCAGCCGGAGTGATGCTCAACCGGGGCTGAGCCGCGCCAGGCGCTCGGTGAGGCGCGGCACGGCGGCGATGATGGGGCGCGCGACCTCCAGCGCCTCGCGCGCTGCGGCGCTGCGGCCCAGCGCCAGCAGCGCCTCCACCCGGCCCAGCTGCGCCTCGCCCCAGAGCGGGCCATGGCTGATGGCGAGATCGAAGGCGGACAGCGCGGCTTCGGGCTGGCGCTCGGCCAGCAGGGCATAGCCCAGCACGGTCTGCGCCGAGGGGTTCTTCGCGTCCTCCGACACGGCGCGGCGGGCGAGCGGCAGGGCCTCGCGCGCGCGGCCGAGGGCGATCAGCGCGAAGGCCATCTCCACCTCGCCCTGCGCATCCACGGCATTGTCGCGCACCGGCTGCACGAGGAGATCGTAAGCCGCCTGGTTCTGCCCGCGGTCGCGCAGCACCTGCGCCATGCCCACGCGCGGGAAGGCCACCTGGGGCATGGCGCGCTGCGAGGCCTCGAAGGCCGCCATCGCCTCGTCCAGCCGGCCCAGCTCGCGCAGCGCGCGACCGCGCGCATGCTGCGCGGGACCATAGCCGGGGAATTCACGGAGCTGCGCCTCGCTGATCTCCAGCGCCGCCGCCGCCTCTCCCGTGCGTGCCAGCGAGCGGACGATCAGGAGTTGCGCCGTGCGCATCAGCATCCTGTCGGAGCCGGCGCTGTGCATCATGTCGGCCAGCGCCTCACGCATTTCCATCTCGCTCGGCGCCTCGGTCGAGAGCCACCAGGCGTAGAGGACCGGCTGCACCACCCGCCAGACCTGCGGCGCACCGGCGCGGATCAGCGCATCGGGGTTGCTGGCCGCGACATCGGCGATGACGCCCTGGCCGGAGAGGCGCAGCCGCAGGCGCAGCGTCTCGCCATCCACCGTGATCTCGCCCGAGACCCGGCGCTCGGGGATGCCCAGCATCCCGCGCAGCGTGCTGGCGACGGAGCGCAGCGAAAGCCCGGTCAGCGGCACGGTGAAATCCGGATGCGTGCCGCCGACATCGGCGCCGGTGCGGCGGCGCGGCTCGCCGCCCACACTGTCCTGCAGGTGCATGATGGCGTCGGTCAGGCGG
Organism: Roseococcus sp.; assembly: GCF_019747315.1. GTDB lineage: Bacteria > Pseudomonadota > Alphaproteobacteria > Acetobacterales > Acetobacteraceae > Roseococcus. The sequence goes on from NZ_JAIEQY010000208.1 coordinate 3,086, forward strand.
AGTGCCACGACATCGGGCGTGAGCCCGGCCTCGACCAGCCGGGCGGGGACGGAGATGGGCTGCACTTCGATGCCGTCCCGGCGCAGCTCATCCACCAGGATCATCAGGAGGATCAGCCCGCCCACCAGCGGCAGCAGGCGCGGCAGCAGCGCCAATACGCCGCCCCAGAACCCGGTCCGGGCCGGCGCGTCGCTCATCCCGCGAGGAAGTCGGCGACCAGCGCCACCTGCGCGGGCTCCATCAGCGCCGGCGCATGGCCGCAACGGGGGATGGTGGCGACGCGCACGCCCGGGCTCTCGCCCATGCGGGCCGCCGTCTCGCGCAGCAGCAGGTCCGAGCGCTCGCCACGCAGGACCAGCACGGGGCGGCTCGCCACCACGGGCCAGAGTGGCCAGAGGTCCACATCGGCCAAATCGCCCTGCATGGGGTCCATGATCGCGGGGTCGTAGTGCAGCACCACCTGTCCATCCGTGCGAGTCCGGGCGCTGTGATGCGCGAGATGCGCCCATTCCTCATCCGAGAGCGGGCCGAAGGGCGCGTGGACCTGCCGCAGATAGGTCTCCAGCGCCGGCACATCGGCAAACACGCGCGGCTCGCTGAGATAGGTGCGGATGCGCTCGAGTGCCGCCACCGGCACGAAGGGGCCGATATCATTGATCACGAAGCGACGCAGCCTGAGGCCCGGCGTGGCGCAGACCCCCATGCCGATCAACCCGCCCATGGAGGTGCCGACCCAGTCGAATTCACCCAGCGTCGTCAGCAGCGGCATCATCGCGGCAATGTAGTGCGGTACGGCGTAGAAGCGACCCTCGGGCAGCCAGCCGGAGAGGCCGCGGCCGGGCACGTCCACGCAGATCACCCGCCGGCCCTGCCCGGCCAGGTGCCGGGCCAGCACGTCGAAATCCCGGGCATTGCGGGTCAGGCCATGGACGCAAACCACGGGCTGGCCGCTGGCCGGGCCCCATTCGGCCCAGCGCAGCTGGACCGCCCCGCCCTCGAAGGCACCGGTGACGGCGCCGATCCGCGGCCCTTCCATGGTCAGACGATGCCCTTTTCGCGCAGCGCCGCGATCTCCGCGGCGGACATGCCGAGCAGCCCACCCAGCACATGGTCGCTGTGCTCGCCCAGCACCGGCGGGGGCGAGCGATAGTCGGGCGGCGTGGCCGAGAGCTTCACCGGGTTCGCGATCACTTCGATCTCATGGCCACTCTTGTGCTGCATCTTCACCACCATGTCGCGCGCTATGACATGCGGGTCGGCGAACACATCCTTCAGCGTGTTGATCGGACCGCAGCCGATCTTCAGCGCCTCCAGCGCCTCCACCCAGGCGGCGGTGGTCTTGGACTTCATCACCGGCGTCAGCGTCTGGGTCACCAGGTCGCGATTGGCCACGCGGCTGGCGTTGGTTGCGAAGCGCGGATCCTTGGGCAGCTCGTCCAGGCCGAAATTCTTGCAGAAGCGCTCGAAGGTCGGGTCATTGCCGACGGCGAGGATGAGGTAGCCATCCTGGGTCGGGTATTCCTGATAGGGGCTGATATTGGGGTGCTGGTTGCCCAGGCGCGGCGGGTTCTCGCCCGTGGCCAGGTAGTTCATGCCCTGGTTGGCGAGCCAGGCGACATGCGTGTCCAGCATGCCGATGTCGATGTGCTGGCCCTCGCCCGAGGCGTGGCGGTGGTTCACCGCGGCCAGGATGCCGATGCAGCCATAGAGCCCGGCGAAAAGATCGGCGACGGGAACGCCAGCCTTCTGCGGGGAGCCATTGGGTTCGCCCGTCAGGGACATGATGCCGCCCATCGCCTGGATCAGCGCGTCATAGCCGGGGCGCGGCGCATAGGGGCCGGTCTGGCCGAAGCCGGTGATGGAGCAATAGATCAGCCGGGGATGCTTCGCCTTCAGCTGCTCATAGCCCAGGCCGTACTTGGCCAGCGCGCCGACCTTGAAGTTCTCGGCCAGGATATCGCAATGCTCCAGCAGCTGGTGGATCAGCGCCTGGCCCTCGGGCTTGGCGATGTCCACCGTTACCGATTGCTTGTTGCGGTTCACGCCGAGGAAATAGGCGCTCTCCTTGGTCTCCGGCCAGAAGGGGGGCGCGAAGCCACGCGTGTCGTCGCCGCTGTCGGGCTTCTCGATCTTGATGATCTCCGCACCCAAGTCGCCCAGCATTTGCGTGCAGGTGGGGCCCGCGAGAACGCGGGTGAGGTCGAGAACGCGAAGGCCCCTGAGGGGGCCGGAAGGCTGGGACATGGCTTGGCTCCGGTGT
>NZ_JAIEQY010000250.1 GCF_019747315.1 Roseococcus sp.
CGGAGAGTGATGAATCACATCCGCAGCCCGTGCCGGAACCCCCAAAATGATTCCGTCCGAGGTGAAGAGGCTCTAGGCTTCGCTGGCCAAGGGCGCTACGCCATTTCGCGGATCAGCTTGGCGCGCAGGGCGCGGGCGATGTCGCGTCGGCTTTCCGCCTGAATGACGAAGGCGCCGGGCCCTCCCATCACCTCGCGGCGATAATGCTCCTCCAACGTCTCGCCGGAGCGGGTCACTTGACCCGCCACCGCGATGGCCAGGGCATTCACGACCATGCCCCGCCGCACCACGATGTCCCGCGCCACAGAGGCCGGGCGCAGGCTGCGCATGTCGGGGCCATCGCCGGAGACATCGATCACCATCTGGTCGGCACGAAAGGGACCTTCGCGCAGCAGGTGACTGGCATGATGGATGGCATCACCGATGGCGTTGTAGCTCTGCGGGGTGCGGGGTGCGGCCAGCAGCGCATCGGCCAGAGCCTGGGCGGAAGCCAGGTCGCTCACCCGCATCCAGTCCACGATGGTCTGGGAGCCACCCGGGCTGCCCCATTCGATCATGGCGATGCCCATGGCGCCACGCGCTTTGCTGCGGATGGCGGCCAAAACCTGAGGGTGGGTCAGCGCCTCGGCATAGCCCTCGCGCTGCAGGCGGAACTCCTCATCACCGATGGAGCCCGAGGCATCCATGGCCAGCACCAGCAGCATGTCCAGCGGCTCCTGCGCGCTCGCCTCGGGGGCGGCGAGGAGGGCCGGGGTTGCCAGCAGGCTGCGGCGGGGCAAGCGCATGGGGGGAACCTTCCAGGACTGCGATGCAGCATGGAATTCGCGCCGCCAGCCCCGCAAGCAAAAACGTCAGCGGCTGCAGGCGCCCGCGCCAGCTCAACCGGCGACGTCGCCCCGCGCCAGCTCAACCGGCGACGTCGCCCCGCGCCAGCGCAACCGGCGACGTCGCCCCGCGCCAGCTCAGCCGGCGACGTCGCCCCGCGCCAGCTCAGCCGGCGACGCAACCCGCCGGGCGGCGCGGATCGGCCCCCGCGGCAACCAGGCCCCGATGCGGCAGGGAGAGCACGGCCTCGACGCTCCCTGCGAGCCAAGTGATCTCGGGCCAATCCTGGATTTCATGGCCGCGCCCCGCGAGGTCGGCGCGGACCGCCTGGGGGATCCTGGCCTCCACGGCCAGTCGCTTGGGGAAGGCCTCGAAGGGCGCGAAGGAGGAGGGCGCCGCATAGGTGGCGACGCGTGGCGCCTCCACCGCATCCTGCAACTCCATGCCGAACTGGAAGACGTTGAGCACCACCTGCAGCATGGCCTGGATCTGCACATCGCCGCCCGGCGTGCCGAAAGGCATGACGCCGCCCTCCGCCGTCACCATCATCGCAGGGTTGGGCGTCAGGCGCGGCCGCTTGCCGGGAGCGACGCCCGAGGGATGGGCGGGGTCGGGCCGCGACTGGCAGCCGCGATTGGAGGGGATGAGGCCAAGCCCCGGCACCACCGGCGAATTCCAGGAGCCATCGGACGGCGTGGCGCTGAAGGCATTGCCGTGGCGGTCCACCACGGCGACATAGCTGGTATCGGCCTCCACCATGGGCACGGCGCGCTCGGCCACGGGATGGGGGTGCTGCGTGGCGCCGAGCAGCGGACCTGGCAGGGAGGGATGCGCGCGCGCCATATCGATTCCTGCGAGCCGCGCGGCCAGATGCGCCTCGCCCAGCAACTCCTCCATCGGCACGTCGCGAAAGAGCGGATCGCCGAAATGATGCTCTCGATCCGCCAGCGCGATCTTCAGGCTCTCGACGACGATATGCAGGTAATCGGCGCTATTGTGCGCGTGTCGGCCAATGCCCGCGCGCTCGGCCAGCAGCAACGCCTCGACCAGGGCCGGGCCCTGGCACCAGGGGCCGCAGGCCAGGATCTCATGCCCGCGCCAGGAGCGGCGGACCACCGGCTCGATGCGGCTGCGGAATTGCGCGAGGTCCTCGGCCGAGAGCCAACCACCTTCGGCCCTCTGATGCGCCACGATGGCGCGGGCGATGTCGCCCTCGTAGAAGGCCGCGCGGGCGGCGGCGAGGCCGGCCAAGCGGCCGCCCTTCGCTTCGGCCGCGGCGGCCTCGTCGGCCATGTATTGCAGGCTGCCGGCCAGGTCGCTTTGCACGAAGCGCTCGCCCACCGCCGGGATGCGGCCGCCAGGCAGGAAGATGGCCGCGTTGCTCGGGTAGCGGGCGTACTCGTCGTGGTGGTTGCGGATGCTCTCATGCAGCAGGGGGAAGACTGCGAAGCCATCCCGCGCGAAGCGGATCGCGTGGCGGGCGAGTTCCGCCCAGCCCATCGTGCCATGCCGCTCCAGCGCGGTGATCCAGGCATCGGGCGCGGCGGGCACCACGGTCCGGCGCACGCCATCGGGGATCTTCCCGCCATGCTCGCGCAGGAACACGTCGGGCGGCGTAGCGGCGGGCCAATGGCCGAGCCCTGCGATGGTCTCAGCGGTGCCATCAGCCATTCGGATCAGGATAGGCGCCACGCCCGCAACATTCACCAGGTCCGGCAGCAACACGCCCAGCGCCATGCCGGCGGCGCAGCCCGCATCCACGGCGTTGCCGCCCGCCTCCAGCACGGCGATCCCAGCCGTCGCCGCCAGGTAATGCCCGGCCGAGACGGCGTGGTGCGGCCCGTATTGCGTCAGCGCCATGCGAATTCCTCCTGCTGCGGTCCAGGCTCCCGCTTGCGCCCGGCGCCGTCAACAACGACCCTGGCAGCTCAAGGAGAAAGCGCCAATGACCGAAGAACCCGTCCTGCTCAGCGTGGATGCGCAGGGGATCGCCACCGCCACGCTCAACCGCCCGAGTCTCGGCAATGCTTATAACGGGGCCATGCTCTCGGCGCTCATCGAAGGGATGCCGAAGCTGGCCGCCGACCCGGCCGTGCGCGGCCTCGTCATCCGCGGCGCCGGCCGCCACTTTCAGGCGGGCGCCGACATCAACTGGCTGAGCGAGGCGGCCGCCGCCCCGCCGGAGCAGGCCTTCGCCGCCTCGATGATGACGACGCGCGCCATGCAATTGCTGAACGAATTCCCGAAGCCGAGCTTCGCCGTGATCCATGGCGCCTGCTTCGGCGGCGGCACCGGGATCGCCTGCTGCGTGGATGTCGCACTCGCCACCACCGAGGCGAGCTTCGGCATCACCGAGGTCCGCGTCGGCGTGGCGCCCACGCCGATCTCGACACACATGGTCCATGCGATGGGCCTGCGCCACGCCCGCCGCTACGCCATCACCGGCGAGCGCTTCGGGCCGGAAGAAGCCATGCGCATCGGCCTGGTACACGAGGTGCATGCGCCCGAGGCCATCGAAGCGCGGCTTCAGGCGATCATCGCCGCGATGCTGCTCTCCTCGCCCGCCGGCATCGCGATGACCAAGCGCAGCCTGTTGGAATCCAACGGGCTGACGCTGAGCGAGCACCAGATGACGGCACTCGCCAACGAAAGCTGGATGCAGCGCGCGGGCGAGGAAGGGCGCGAGGGGCTCGCGGCCTTCCGCGAAAAGCGCAAGCCGCGCTGGGCGCCCTGATCCGTCAGTCCGGCTGGATGTTGTTGGTCCGCACCACATCCCGCCAGCGGGCCACCTCCGCGCGCACCAGGGCGGCGGCGGCGGCAGGTTCGAGCTGGGTGCCCTCCAGCCCCAGCTCCTGGAAGCGCCGCCGCACCTCGGGCGTGGCGATGGCGGTGCGCAGCTCCGCGAGCCAGCGTTCCTGCAGCAGCGGCGGGAGGCCGGTCGGCAGGAAGAAGTTGAACCAGTTCACCGCGGTCGCCTCCCCAAGGCCCAGTTCCGCGAAATTCGGCAGGTCAGGCAGCGCCACGGAGCGCGCGGGGGAGCTGACCGCCAGCGCGCGCAGCCGCCCGGCGCGAATATGCCCGATGGCGGCGGGCAAGGTCTCGATGATGGCAGGCACATTGCCGGCCAGCACGTCGGTGAGCGCGGGCCCCGCCCCCCGATAGGGCACGAAGGTGGGCTCGATCCGCGCGGCGCGCATGAAGCTGATGCCCACGAGATGGCTGGCCGTCGCATTACCGCCATAGGCCAGGGCCAGCCGGTTGCCCTGGCTGCGGGCGGCCGCCAGGAAGGCCTGGATGTCCTGCGCCGGAAAGGCAGGGTTGACCGCAATCACCATGGGCAGGGCGCCGAGGATGGCGATGTGGTTGAAGTCGGCGAAGGGGTCATAGCCGACATTGGGAAACAGCGCCGGCGACATCGCGTGGGAGACGTTGTTCAGCAGCACCATGTGCCGGTCCCCGCGTGCCTGGGCTACCAAATTGGCCGCGATTGTCGAACCCGCCCCGGCCCGGTTTTCGACAACGACGGGCTGGCCGATCTGCTGGGATATGCGCTCGCCCAGAATGCGGCTGAGGATGTCCGCGGTGCCGGCGGGAGGAAAACCGATGATCCACCGGATCTGGCGCTCCGGCCAGACAGGCTGGGCCATGGCGCCCCCTGGAATGGCCAGGGCAGCGGCCAAGGCGGGAAGCGCCGTTCGGCGAGGAAGGATCATGCGCGGCTCCTGATGGCGGGCGCGGGCAAGATGCCCATGCGCGACGCTCGAGCCCAGCGAGGGCCTAAGGCAAATGACGCAACAGACATGTCAGGGCAGCCCAAAACCGGGCAATCTGCCCAATGCAGGGGCAGATTGCCCGAGGGTGGCCGCGCTATCTGCCTCGACGGGACGGCGGACTGGCGCAGGCGGCGTCGACGAAGACATCGACGAAGCTGCCCTCCCCCACATCGCGGATGCCGGAGGGGCCGCGCGCCGGCTCACGCAGCGCCTGGCCCACCGCGTTGGGCTGGGCGTACCAGATGCCGAGAATCGGGTTCCAGGCATGCGGGTCGCAGCGGAAATCCGCCAGATAGGCCGCACTCCGGGCATACCCTCCGGTCTCGGGCAGGCGGATGCGCTCCAGCAGGTTGATCACCATCCAGACGCGCCGCGTGCCATCCGGGTTGGTGACGATCTCGGAGGCGACATAGGCGCTGGCCATGCGCGCCCCGCGGCTGAGCGGAATGCGCCGCCAGGCCCGACGGGGCGAAAGGGCGAGATCCATTACCGGCACCGCGGCCGGCGGTGCGGCCACCTCCGGCGCGGGGACGGGTGGGGCTGCGGCGGGCGGCGGGGGCGTCGCGCAACTGGCCAGGGCCAGCAAGGCCAGGAATCCAAGGCGCGGCGCAAGCATGTCCATCCCCATAGGCTATGCCAAGGACGCTCTCACGCGCGCACAGCCGCGTGAAGGCGATTCGCGCCTGGCAGGCTGCTGAAAAACTTCTCGCGGCGTTCGATCTGACGTGATTCGCTCTCCCTGGCATTTGCCTGAG
>NZ_JAIEQY010000061.1 GCF_019747315.1 Roseococcus sp.
CCCTTCAGCCCGCCCAGGATCGCCTTGAGGTCCTGCGAGTGCGAATCCTTGTTGGTCTTGATGCCAAGGAAGCGCTCACCCGCCACCCGCGCGGCGATGCCGGTCACGGCGCCGGAGGTGCGCGCCATGCGTCGCACCTCGCCGAAGAAGGAGGAGCTTTCGCGGTCGCTCAAGATGTCGCCTCCAACTCGTCAATGAAGCCGGAAATCACGTCCAGCCCGCGCTTCCAGAAATCCGGCCGCGAGGCATCGAGGCCGAAGGGCGCCAGCAATTCCTTGTGCCGCAACGTCCCGCCGGCCTTGAGCATCGCCATGTATTTGCCCTCGAAATCCGGGACGCCGCCATCGCGGTAGACGCCGTAAAGCGCATTCACCAGGCAATCCCCGAAGGCATAGGCATAGACGTAGAAGGGCGAGTGCACGAAGTGCGGGATATAGGCCCAGTAGCAGGCGTAATCCGGCGTGAAGTCGAAGATGGGGCCCAGGCTTTCGCGCTGCACCTGCATCCAGATCTCGCCGATGCGCTCGGCCGAGAGTTCGCCGTTCCGGCGCTCGTCATGCACCAGCGCCTCGAAGCGGTAGAAGGCGATCTGGCGGACGACGGTGTTCAGCATGTCCTCCACCTTGCCGGCCAGCAGCAGGCGGCGCTTGGCGGGGTCCGTCTCCGCATCCAGCAGCGCGCGGAAGGTGAGCATTTCGCCGAAGACGCTGGCGGTCTCGGCCAGGGTCAGCGGCGTGCTGGACATGAGGTAGCCCTGCTCGGCCGCTAGGCGCTGATGCACGCCATGGCCGAGTTCATGGGCCAGCGTCATCACGTCCCGCGCCTTGCCGTGATAATTCAGCAGCAGATAGGGGTGCGCGCTCGGCACCGTCGGGTGGGCGAAGGCGCCACCGGACTTGCCGGGGCGGAGTGCTGCATCGATCCAGGGCTTGTCGAAGAAGGGCGCGGCCAGCTTCTCCATCTCCGGCGAGAAACCGGCATAGGCGGCGCGCACCTGGCTCACGGCCTGCGGCCAGGGGATGGTGCTGTCCGCATCGCGCGGCAGCGGCGCGTTGCGGTCCCAGTGCATGAGCTTTTCCAGGCCCAGCCACTTCGCCTTCATCGTGTAGTAGCGGTGGGACAGGCGCGGGAAGCTGTCGCGCACGGCGGTGACCAGCGCGTCCACCACCTCGTCTTCCACCATGTTCGCGCGGTTGCGGGAGGAGCCGGGGCGCGGGTGATTGCGCCACTTGTCCATCACCTCCTTGTCCTTCACCAGCGTGTTGGTGATGAGGCCGAACAGGCGAATGCGGCTGCCGAAGGCCTCGGAGACACCCTTCGCCGCCGCCTCGCGCACCGAACGGTCAGCGTCGGAGAGCTTGTTCAGCGCGGCGCTGACGGAGAGTTCCTCACCGCTCACGGTCACGGTCATGTTCGCCATGGTCTCGTCAAACAGGCGATTCCATGCGGCGCGGCCGGTCACCTCCTTCTCGTGCAGCAGGCGCTCCATCTCGTCCGAGAGCTGATGCGGCAGCCAGACGCGCAGGTCGCGCAGCCAGGGGCGGAAGCGGGCCAGCGCGGGGCTCGCCTTCAGCTTCTCCTCCAGCACGGCCTCGGGGACGTGGTTCAGCTCCAGCGTGAAGAACACGAGGTGCGAGGAAATCCCCGTCACCCGCTCCTGCATGGTCTGGTAGAAGCGGCCGTTTTCGCTGTCCTGGGCATCGCCGGAAAACAGCAGCTGCGCGAAGCTCATCACCCGGCCGAGGATTTCCTCGATCGCCTCGTATTCCAGCAGCGCCGCGGCCAGGGCATCGCCGGAGAGGCCGGCCAGCTGGCCCGAGAGCCGCTCCTGGAAGGCGCGGGCCTGCTCCTCGGCGCGGGCCAGGTCGGCCGTCAGCGCGGCATCTCCGGGCGCCTTGTACAGGTCCGAGAGGTCCCAGGAGGGCAAAGAGGTGTCGCCGGCGGCGGCAGAGCCACCAGAAGCATCGGGGGGGGAGCGCAACATTTCAGGGGCGCGGCCTGGGATCATTCGCATGCTTCTCATATATGCGCGTTAGCGCCGCGTCCAAGCGGCCACCCGTCCAAGATCCGGAAACCATTGCATGCCCAAAACCGTCGAAATGGCGACGAGCCTGCCCGGCCTCATCTTCACCCTGGCCGTCCAGGCGCCAGATCGCCCCATGCTGGGCTATTGGCGCGATGGCGCCTGGCACAGCATGAGCCGGGGCGAATTCTGCCAAGATGTGGCGAACTTCGCCGCCGGGTTGCGCGCCCAGGGCATCATGCCCGGCGACCGCGTGCTGCTGGTGAGCGAGAACCGCCCCGAATTCATGATCGCCGACAACGCCATCATGGCCATCGGCGCCGTCACCGTGCCCACCTATGTCACCAACACCACGGCCGACCACGCCCATGTGCTGCGCGACAGCGGGGCGCGCGTGGCCATCGTCTCGACCCGCGCGCTGGCCGAACGCGTGCTGGCCGCGGGCCCGCTCGACCTGCTGGTGGCCATGGAGGCGCCGCCCCCCGTGCCAGTCGAGACCCGTGCCCTCACCTGGGCCGAGATGACGGCGACGCCGGGCGACCTCGCCATGCTGATCGCCGAGGTGGAGGAAATCCCCGCCGGGCGGCTGGCCTGCCTGATCTACACCTCGGGCACGGGCGGCAACCCCAAGGGTGTCATGCTGCCGCACCGCGCCATGCTGACCAATTGCGCGGGAGCGAAGGGCCTCATTGACCAGATCGGCGTGCGGAATGGCCGCTACCTCTCCTTCCTGCCGCTCTCGCACAGCTATGAGCACACGGTGGGCGGCTTCCTGATGCCGGCCTGCGGCTACCAGGTGATCTTCTCGAGGGGCGCGGACAAGCTGCTGGCCGATTTCGCCGAGCACCGCCCGCACCTCGTCACCACCGTGCCCCGCCTCTTCGAGGTGATCCGCGAGCGCATCATGTCCGCGCTGGAAAAGGAGGGCGGCCTCAGGCTCAAGCTGTTCCAGCGCGCCATCGCACTCGGCCTGGGCAAGCTGGACGGCCCGCCGCTCGGCCTGTTCGAGCGCGTGCAGGATGCGGTGCTGGACCGGCTGGTGCGGCAGAAGGTGCGCGCGCGCTTCGGGGGCGAGCTGGAGGCGCTGGTCTCGGGCGGCGCGCGGCTGGACCCGGAGCTGTCCGGCTTCTTCATGGCGCTCGGCGTGACCATCATCCAGGGCTACGGCCAGAGCGAGGCCGGCCCCGTCATCAGCGTGAACCTGCCCTGGGACAATGACCGCCGCAGCGTGGGCAGGCCGCTGCCCGGCGTCGCCATCCGCCTCGCCGAGGATGGCGAGCTTCTGGTCAAGGGCGGCCTCGTCATGGATGGCTACTGGAACAACCCGGACGCCACCGCCCAGGCGATCCGCATCCCCGAGGGCGAGAGCGAGCCCTGGCTGCACACGGGCGACGTGGCGGAGCTGCGCGAGGGCCGCATCCACATCACCGACCGCAAGCGCGACTTCATCAAGCTCAAGGGCGGCGACATGGTCGCCCCCTCCAAGATCGAGGCGATGCTGGCGGGCGAGGCTGAGGTGGCGCAGGCGGTGGCCGCGGGCGAGGGCATGGCCGGCGTGGTGGTGCTCATCGTCCCCGCCGAGGGCCTGGCCGCGCAGGTGGGCGAGGCGGTGAAGCGCGTGAATGCGCGGCTTTCCAACATCGAGCGCATCCGCCGCTTCCAGACCCTGCCCGAGGGCTTCACGGTGGAAAACGGGCTGCTGACGCCCACCATGAAGATCAAGCGGCGCCAGGTGCTGGAGCGCTACCGGGATGAGGTGGCGGCGCTGGGGTAGCCCGTGCCGCGGAGCGGCGCTGGGGTGGCCCTTGCCCCGGCGCGAAGCGCACCGCTAGCGTAGCCTCGGCCATGGCGCCGGGGGGCTGGGATGAACCGATTGGGATGGCTGCTGCTGGTGGCCCTGCTCCTGCCCATGGCGGCGATCGCGCAGGGGGGTTCCACGTTGCGCGTCCTTCTCCCACCTGACGGTACGGGCGGGCTGGAGCCCGGCGCCGATGTGCAGGTGCTGGGCCTCAAGGCCGGGACCGTCCAGCGCATCACCTTCGCGCCCGGCCGCCGCCTCATCGCCGAAATCCTCCTGACCGAGCCCGCCGCGCGGGACTTCATCCGCCAGGATTCCCCCATCACCATCCGCTCGCGCCTGGGCGGCGTGGGTTCGGGCTTCCTCTTCATCGGCCGGGGCGAGGGCGCCGCGCTGGACTGGAACGCCGCCGCGCTGGAAGCCACCGCCGAGCCCTCGCAACTCCAGGTGCTCGAACAGCTGCGCGACCGCGCCTTGCCCGTACTGGAAGATCTGGGCCGCGTCTCCCGCTTCGCCGTGCGCTTCGTGGATGGGGTGGAGCGCGGCGAGGGCTCCATCGGCCGGCTGATGACCGATGACCAATTCGCCCGCAGCGCGGAGGAGACGGCGCGCGAACTGACCAGCCTGCTGCGCGGCGGCGCGCAGCTCGTCCAGCGCTTCGACGGCCTGGCCGCACAGGCCGAGCGGCTGATGGCCGAGAGCGGCCCCAACGCCACCCTGCCCGCCCTGATGCGCCGCGTGGACCAGGCGCTCGCCAATCTCCAGCAGACCACGCGGGACGTCTCCCGCGCCACGCAGCGCCTGCCGCAGACGGTGCGCAATGTCGAGGAAAGCACGGGCAATGTGCCGGGCCTGCTGCTTCAGACGCAGCAGACGACGCGGGAGCTGGAACTCCTGCTCACGCAGCTGCGCGGCATGTGGCTGCTGGGCGGCAGCGGCCCACCCCCGCCCGAATCGCGGCGCCCGGCCGCCGAGCGGCTGCGGCCATGAACCGCGCGCTCTGGCTTGCCCTGCCACTGCTGGCCGCCTGCGGCAGCACGCCCGCCCCCGCCCCGCCGCCGCCCGATGAGACGCTGGGCCGCGCTGCCCGTGCGGGCCGCCTCGCCCTCGAACTGGACCGCCCAGCCGAGGCCGTGCGGCTTTATGGCGTGGCGCTCGCCCGCGCGCGGGAGCGGGATGACGCGGGCGCCATCGCCGATACCGGGATTGGCCTCGCCGCTGCCGAGCTCGCGCGCAACCGCAATGCCGCGGCATTGGCGGCATCGCGGGAGGTGCAGGCTGAATTGCTCCGGCGTGGTACGCCCGTGCCGGATGCCCTGTTGCTGACCGAGGCCCTGGCGCTGTACCGCACGGGCGACCTGGCCGGGGCGGATCGCATCGCGGCGCGCATCGGGTCCGAGGATGCCGACATCACCCGCCGCGCCTGGTTCCTGCGGGGGCTGATCGCGGCCGGCCAGGGCAACGCGACGGGCCTGGCCCAAGCCCGAGCCGCGCTGGGCGAGCCGGAGCCCCGCGCCTTCCGCGCCGATGCGCGCGAACTCGCCGCCGCGGCCGCCCTCGCCAGCGGCGA
>NZ_JAIEQY010000113.1 GCF_019747315.1 Roseococcus sp.
TGGTATGCGCTGGCCTATATCGCCGGCATCGTGCTCGGCTGGCGGCTGCTGCGGCGGCTGGCGCAGGCCGAGCCCAAGGCGGCCACGGCGCAGCAGGTGGATGACTACATCACCTGGGCCACGCTGGGCATCATCCTGGGCGGTCGGCTGGGCTATGTGCTGTTTTACCGTCCCGGCCATTACATCTTCCATCCGCTGGAAGCGCTGATGGTCTGGCAGGGCGGCATGGCCTTCCATGGCGGGGCGCTCGGCGTGATCATCGCGACGCTGCTGTTCGCGCGCAGCCAGAAGCTCGATCCGCTGCGGTTTGGCGACCGCGTGGCGGTGGTGGTGCCGATCGGCCTCTTCTTCGGGCGTCTCGCGAATTTCATCAATGGCGAGCTCTGGGGCCGCGCGGCGGATGTGCCCTGGGCCATGATCTTTCCGGCCGACCGGCTGCAGATCCCGCGCCATCCGAGCCAGCTGTATCAGGCGGGGCTGGAGGGGATCGCGCTCTTCGCCGTCATGCTGCTGCTCTGGAGCAATGCGGCCAATCGTGCCCGGACCGGGCTGCTGACCGGGGCGCTGCTGGCGGGCTATGGCGTGGCGCGCCTGATCGGCGAGTTCTTCCGCGAGCCGGATGCGCATCTGGGCTTCCTGCTGGCGGGCGCGACGATGGGCCAGATGCTGAGCCTGCCCATGGTGCTGGCGGGCGGCTACCTGATCTGGCGGGCGCGCCGCGCCTGATGCAGCGCCTCGACGCCTTCATGGCCGAGGCCGCGGCCGCCTATTACGCGCGCGGCACCGGCATCGGGCGCGACTTCACCACGGCGCCGGAGATGAGCCAGGCCTTTGGCGAGTGCCTCGGCCTCTGGGCCGCCGTCACCTGGCAGGCCATGGGCGCGCCGGGGCGCGTTGTGCTGGCGGAGCTCGGCCCCGGGCGCGGCACGCTGACAGCGGATGCGCTGCGCGCGGTGGAGCAGATGGTGCCGGAATTCGCCCGCGCGCTGGAATTGCACCTGGTCGAGACCTCGCCCGCCCTGCGCGAGTCCCAGGCGGAGCGGCTCGGGCCGCGCGTGGCCGGGTGGCATGATGCGGTGGAGGGCATTCCCGCCGGCCCCGCGCTGATCCTGGCCAATGAGTTCTTCGATGCCCTGCCCATCCGGCAATTCATCCGGCGCGGCGCGACCTGGCGCGAGCGCTTCGTGGCTGAGGGCGCCTTCGTCGAGCAGCCCAGCGAGCACGCGGAAGACGCGCCCGAGGGCAGCATTCGCGAGATCAGCGAAGCCAGCCGCGCCATCGCGGCGGGGCTGGGCGCACGGCTGGCCGCCCAGGGTGGCGCGCTGCTGGCGCTGGATTACGGCCCGGCCGAGAGCGGCCTGGGCGACACGCTCCAGGCCCTGCGCGACAACGCCCCCTTTGATCCGCTGGCCGAGCCGGGCCAGGCCGACATCACCGCCCATGTGGATTTCGCGGCCCTGGCCGCGGCCGCACGCGGCGCCGGTGCGGCGGCGCATGGCCCCATCCCCATGGGGGTTTTCCTGCAACGCCTGGGCCTCATGGCCCGCAGCGCCATGCTGGCGCAGTCGGCACCGCGCCAGGCGGGCGCCATCCTGGGCGCGGCGCAGCGGCTCGTGGCGCCCGAGGGGATGGGCCGGCTGTTCAAGGCGCTGTGCATCGCGCACCCTGCCCTTTCCACCCCCATTGGATTCGACGCCTGATGGCCGAGTTCCTCACCCATGCCGGCCTCACCGCGCGGCATGGCTTTTTCACGCGGCGCGGCGGTGTCTCCAAGGGCGCCTATGCCGCGCTGAATTGCGGCCTGCGCGGCGAGGATGACCCGGCCAACATCGCCGAGAACCGCGCCCGTGCCGCGCGTGCCATCGGCGCGGCGCCCGAGGCGCTGCGCAGCCTGCGCCAGGTGCATGGCGCGGCCGTGGTGGAAGCCTGCACCCCCTGGGACACCCTGCCCGAGGCCGATGCCATGGTGACCCGCACGCCCGGCGTGGCGCTCGGCATCATCACCGCCGATTGCGCGCCGGTGCTGTTCCTGGATGCCGAGGCGGGCGTGATCGGCGCCGCCCATGCCGGCTGGAAGGGCGCCGTCACGGGCGTGCTGGAGGCGACCATCGCCGCCATGGAGGCGCTCGGCGCCGAGCGCGGCCGAATCACCGCCGTGGTCGGCCCCTGCATCGCCCAGGCGAGCTACGAGGTACGCGCCGACCTGCGCGATGCGGTGGGCGATGCCCGCTTCTTCGCCCCCGGCCGGGATGACGCGCATTTCCAGTTCGACCTGACGGGCTATTGCACCGCCCGCCTGGAAACGGCCGGCGTGGCCGCAGCGGCGCTGGGCGTGGATACGCTCAGCGACGAAGCCCGCTTCTTCAGCCATCGCCGCCGCACCCTGGCGGGGGGCGGGCCGCTGGGGCACCAGATCTCCGCCATCATGCTATGAGCTCTCCATGCCCTACGTGATCATGTTCCTCCTTCTCTTCGTGGTGACGATGATGGTCTCCTGTGTTTTCGCGTAGAGCCGCGCTCGCGGCGCTGCTGGCGCTGCCAGCCTGCGGCGATCTGCCGCAGCCGCACCGGGGCAATCCCGGCGGGATGGCGCAGGGCCTGCGCATCCCGCTGGCCGTGCGCCTGGCCATCCCACCCCCGCCCGAGGCGCTGATGACCGATGACGCCGCCCGCCGCTATGCCGAGGCGCTGAGCGAGGCCTTGCAGGCCGCCGATGTGCCCGCCACCGCCACCAGCACGCCCCTGCCGCTCGACTGGCGCCTGATCGTCACCGCGCAGAACACGGGCGCCACCGTCATCCCGCGCTATGTCATCACCAATGCCGATGGGACCGAGCAGGGCGCGGTCGCCGGCCCGCCCGTGCCGACGCGCCTCTGGGCCGAGGCCAGCACGCCCACCCTCCAGGCCGTGGCGCAGCAGGCCAATCCGCGTGTCACGCAGATGCTGCTGAGCATCCAGGCGGCCCGCGCCTCGGCCTCGCCCAACGCGATCCAGTCCGGCGCGCCACGGCTGCGGCTCATCCCCGTGCGCGGCGCGCCGGGCGACGGCAATGCCTCGCTGACGGCGCGGCTGCGCGAATTCCTCGGCAACCGGGGCTATGTGGTGCAGGATTTGGCGGATGGCGCGGCCTTCGCGGTGACGGCTGAGGTCAGCGTCGTCCCTGCCGGGCCCGGGCTGCAACGGGTGGAGATCCAATGGATCGTCTCGCGGCGGGACGGCTATGAGCTCGGCCGCGTGCTGCAATTGAACGAGGTGCCGTCCGGCTCGCTCAACCGCCCCTGGGGTGACATCGCCTATGCGGCGGCGGAAGAGGCCGCGGGCGGGGTGCAGACCATCATCCGCAACGCGACCGCTCCAGGGTGAGGGGCATGCGTCCGGTCAAGTTGCCAGCATGGCGCGCGGGCGCTATCGCTGCGGCGGCCACGAACAAGGGTGACAGGGCTCGATGAAGATCGTTGCGTGCAACAGCAACCTGCCCCTGGCGCAGGCGGTGGCCGACAAGCTCGGCATTCCCCTGACCAATGCCTCCATCCGCCGCTTCGCGGACATGGAGATCTTCGTCGAGATCCATGAGAACATCCGCGGCGAGGATGTCTTCGTCATCCAATCCACCAGCTTCCCCGCCAATGACCACCTGATGGAGCTGCTGATCACGCTGGATGCCCTGCGCCGTTCCTCGGCGCGGCGCGTGACCGCCGTGGTGCCCTATTTCGGCTATGCCCGGCAGGACCGGAAAAGCAGCCCGCGCTCGCCCATCTCGGCCAAGCTGGTGGCGAACCTGATCACCCAGGCGGGTGCCGACCGCGTGCTGACCATGGATCTGCATGCCGGGCAGATCCAGGGCTTCTTCGACATCCCGGTGGACAATCTCTACGCCGCCCCCCTCTTCGCGCGCGATATCAGCGAGCGCTTCAAGGGGCGTGAATTGATGGTGGTCAGCCCCGATGTGGGCGGCGTGGTGCGCGCGCGCGCCATCGCGCAGCAACTGCATTGCGACCTTGCCATCATCGACAAGCGGCGGCCCCAGGCCGGCGTTTCCGAGGTGATGAACGTGATCGGCGATGTGGCGGGGCGCGACTGCATCATCGTGGATGACATCATCGACAGCGGCGGCACGCATTGCAACGCGGCCGAGGCGCTGATGAAGAACGGCGCCAAATCCGCCAGCGTCTATGTCACGCATGGCGTCTTCTCGGGCGCCGCCGTTGAGCGCGTGGGCAAATCCCCCATCGAGATGATGATCGTGACCGACAGCATCGCAGCCACGTCCGCCGTGCAGGGGGCGCGCAACATCCGCCAATTGCCCATCGCGCCGCTGCTGGCCGAGGCCATGCGGCGCATCAGCGAGGAACGCTCGGTTTCTTCGCTCTTCTGTTAGAAGGTCCGATCCTGAAGCCCTGCTTTGGGCTTCAGGTGAATCGGCCCGCCAAGGAAGTCAAAGGGATGCAGCCATGAAGCTCTTCTATTCGCCAGGTGCCTGTTCCATCGGCATCCACGTGATCCTGGAGGAGATCGGCAAGCCCTTCGAGACGCAGGTGGTCTCCACCCGCGACGGCTCCAACAAGAAGCCGGAATACCTGGCCATCAACCCCAAGGCGAAGGTGCCCGCGCTGCTGCGCGATGACGGCACGGTGCTGACGGAATTCCCGGTGATCGCCTGGTGGCTGGCCAAGGCGAACCCCATGTCCAACCTCATCGCCGTCGAGTTCGAGGCGGAGGCGCGGACGCTGGAATGGATGGACTACCTGTGCGGCACGGTGCACCCGCAGGCCTTCACCCGGCAGTTCCGCCCGGCCAATTTCGCGAAGGATGCGGAGGATGAGCCGCGCGTGATCGCGCAGGGCAAGGCGCTGGCCGAGGGCTATGTCGCCGTCATCGAGAAGGGCATCGCCGGGCAGCCCTGGCTGCTCTCCTCGGGCTACAGCGTCGCGGATTGCGCGCTGTTCTTCATCACCAACTGGGCGCTGGGGCGCGGCGGCATGACGCTGCCGCCCAAGCTGGCCGCCCATCACGCCGCCATGCTGGCCCGCCCAGCCGTCCAACGCGCCATGAAGCGCGAAGCCACCTGACAGGAGACCAACCATGAAGCTCTATTACGCCCCCGGCGCCTGCTCCCTCGGCATCCATGTGCTGTTGGAAGAGAGCGGCCAGGCCTTCGAGCCGACCCTGCTGAACCTGCGCGAAGGCGCCCAGTTCAAGCCGGAATTCACCAGCATCAACGCCAAGTCCAAGGTGCCGACCCTGGTGCGCGATGATGGCTCGGTGCTGACGGAATTCACCGCCATCGCCTATTGGATCGCGGCGAAGTTCCCGGCGGCCAAGCTGATGCCGGCGAGCACCGAGGCGCAGGCGACGGCCCTGGAAGCGACCGACTATGCGGTGGCCACCATGCACATGCAGGGCTTCTCGCGCATGTTCCGCCCCTCCAACTTCGCCCCCAGCGAAGCCGATGCGGAGGCGGTGAAGGCGCGCGGCCTTGAAATCTACAACAAGGGCCTGGCCTGGCTGGACCACGCGCTGGAAGGCCGCGACTACGTCGCCGGCGATTTCAGCTTCGGCGATGCGGCGCCCTTCTATGTCACCTTCTGGGCCGCCGCCCGCCTCAACCTGGCGCTGCCCAAGAACGTCGCCGCGCATTACGAGCGGATGAAG
>NZ_JAIEQY010000189.1 GCF_019747315.1 Roseococcus sp.
CGGACCATGGTCCGCTTCCATGAGGAAAACGGCGGCTGGCTGGCGATGGAGGACCTCGCCAACTACAGCTCCGAGGTCGAGCCCGCCCTGTCGATCGAGGTGAATGGCACACGGGTCTATAGCTGCGGCCCCTGGTGCCAGGGCCCGACGCTGCTGCAGATGATGCGCACCGTCAGCGGCCTCGACCTGCGATCGCTCGGCCACAACAGCGCCGCCTATATCCATGCGATGGCCGAGGCGATGAAGCTCTGCTTCGCCGATCGTCATCGCTGGTTCGGCGATCCGCGCTTCGTCCATGTCCCGCTCGACCTGCTGCTCTCCGAGGCCTATGCGGCCGAGCGCCGCCAGCAGATCAACCCGGACCGCGCCTGGCCGGAAATGCCGCCGCCGGGCGTGGCAGGGAACGTCCCCGATGGCCTGGTCGGCGAGGTTTCGCCGGTGGAGGGCGATACCTCCTATGTCTGCGCGGTGGATCGCTGGGGCAATGCCGTTTCCGCCACGCCGAGCGACACCTCCTACGAGAGCGAGGTGATCCCCGGGCTCGGCTTCGTGCCCTCGTCGCGCGGGTCGCAATCCTGGGCGGATCCTGCCAGCCCCTCCTGCGTGAAGCCGGGGAAGCGGCCGCGCCTCACGCCCAACCCGGCGCTGGCCATCCGGCCCGGCGAATTCGTGATGCCCTTCGGTGGGCCGGGCGGCGATCTGCAGCCACAGGCGATGCTCCAGGTGTTTCTCAATCACACCCTTTTCGGCATGCCCATCCAGCGCGCGATCGAGGCGCCGCGCTTCGTCACGCACTCCTTCCCGCACACCTTCGAACCGCATCTCTACCAGCCCGGCCGGCTGGACCTGGAAGCCCCGATTGGCGAGCCGGTCGCGGAGGCGCTCTCCGCCAAAGGACATATCGTGCATTGGCGACCGGCGGTCTCAACGAACGTCTCCGGCGTCTGCGCCATCCATGCTGATCTTCGCGCCGGCACGCTCTACGGCGGCGCCGATCCGCGCCGCGCTGCGCGGGCGATGGGGTCGTGATGCGCTGGTGGAAATCGGGCGTGGCTGGCACGCCCGGCGGCGCGTTAACCGCCCTGGGCGCGGGGCGGGCCAGCGTCAGACCGGACTGCCGGGCACGAAATCCGGCTTGCGGCGTTCCCGCAGCGCCTGCACGCCCTCGGGCAGTTCGGGGCCGGTGAAGCCCAGGAACTCCATGGCGACCGCGGCCTCGAAGATCGGCCGCGCCTGTTGCAGCCAGAGGTTCATGGAGTGCTTGGTCCAGCGCAGCGCGCTTTGCGGGCCTTCGGCGAGCCGCACTGCCGTCTCCAGCGCGCGGGCCTGCAACACGTCATCCGGGACGGCGAGCGAGACGAGGCCGATGCGCTCGGCCTCGATGCCGTCCAGCGGCTCGCAGGTCATCAGGTAGTATTTCGCCTTGGCCATGCCGCAGAGCAGCGGCCAGATGATCGGTGCGTGATCGCCCGCCGCGACGCCAAGCTTGGTGTGGCCATCGATCAGCTTGGCGGAATGCCCGGCGATGGTGATGTCCGCCATGAGCGCCACGACGAGGCCCGCACCCACGGCCGGGCCATTGATGGCGGAGATGATCGGCTTGGAACAGCCGATCATGTTGTAGACCATGTCCCGCGCCTCCTTCCAGACGCGGATACGCGTCTCGAAATCCTCGATCATGCGGTTCACGAGATCGAGGTCCCCACCGGCCGAGAAGCCACGGCCCGCGCCGGTCACGATGACCACGCTCACACTCGGGTCGGCGTCGATCTCCCGCCAGACATCGGTCAGCGCGCGATGCATGTCGGGCGTCAGCGCATTGAGCTGGTCGGGCCGGTTGAGCGTGAGGCGCAGCACGCGCGGATGCGGCCGGTCGGCGAGGATATTTGGCAGCGTGTCGTAGTTCACGGCGTGGTGTCCTTCTGGTCTTGGGCGAGGATGGCCTGCGCCAGCTTGTGGCGCTGGATCTTGCCGGTGGGGGTGAAGGGAAGCTCCGGCAGCACGACGACGCGCTCCGGCAGCTTGTAGGTGGCGAAGCCATCGCCGAGGAATTCCAGCACGCCAGCGAGGTCCAGCACCTTCTCGCCCGGGCGGGGCACGATGCAGAGGCAGGCGCGCTCGCCCAGCCGCGCATCGGGCAGGCCCACGATGGCGCAGTACAGAATGCCGGGATGGGTGTAGAGCACCTCCTCGATCTCGCGCGGGAAGAACTTCTTGCCGCCGCGGTTGATCATCTCCTTCACGCGGCCGCTGATGCGCAGATTGCCGCGCGCATCGATGAAGCCGAGATCGCCCGAGCGGAACCAGCCATCTGCCGTGAAGGCCTCGGCATTGGCGGTCGGGTTGGCGTGATAGCCGAGATGCACGGAGGGGCCTTCGGCCGCGATCTCGCCCTCCTCGCCCGGCGGCACGTCATGGCCTTCGGGGTCGAGCAGGCGCAGCCCCATATGCGTGGCCACGCGGCCGACCGAGCCCGCCACCTCCTCCGGATCATCCTCCTGGCGGGTATAGGTCTGGTAGCCATCCTCCAGCATGCCGTAGAGCTCGAGGAAATGGCCCGGGGCCGCGGCGCGCCAGGCCCGGATGGTCTCCACCGGCGCGGAGGCCCCGCCCGAGACGACGATCCGCAATGCCGAGAGATCCGCCGCGGCCATCTCCGGCAATTGCAGCAGCGCGGTGAGGGCGGCCGGCGCCGTCGGCACATAGGTGCAGCGCTCGCTGGCCAGCAGCGCCAGCGCCGGCCTGGGGGAAAAGCGCTCCAGCAGCACGGCGGTGGCGCCGGCCATGATGGACTGCACGAGGGTGAGATAGCCCCAGTTCAGCCCGAGCGGCAGCCAGATCATCATCCGGTCCTCGGCACCGAGGCGGAGATCATGGTTCAGGATGCGCGCGGCGGGCAGCGTCGTCTCATGGCTGTGCATCACCCCCTTGGGATTGCCCGTGGTGCCGGAGGTGAAGGCCATGCGCATCACGGCCTCCGCGGGCTGGCGCAGCGGCTGAAAACCAACCGGCGGGCCGCTCGCGGCGAAGGCGGCGTCCAGCGGCGTGACGCCGGCGCGCGACTCGGCGCGCAGGCTGCCGATGAGCGAAAGGTTCGGCAGCCGCCCCTGCAATTCCAGCGCCATGGCGAGGTGATCAAAGCCGCGATACGGCCCGGTGGTGACAAAGCCACGCGCCTCGCTGAAGCGCAGGATGTATTCCAGCTCCCGCGCGCGGAAATCGGTGGAGACGGTGACGGCGACGGCGCCGATGCGCTCCAGCGCGAAGAACACCGGCGCGAATTCGATCCAGTTGGGCAACTGGATGGCGACGACATCATCCTCGCCGATCCCGGCTGCGCGATAGGCCGCCGCCATGCGGTCCACCGCATCGCGCAGCCCCGCATAGGTGATGCTGGAAGAGCCATCGGTGATGGCGATCTTGTCCGGGGTGGCGGCGGTAGCGCGTTCCAGCAGGTCATGCTGGGTCTCGCCGGTCCATTGGCCGATGGCGCGCCAGCGCGCCGCCCGCGCCTCATCCCGCCGGGGTGTGAAACGCATCCTTGCCTCCGTCACATCGTCAGCCAGCGATGGCGCAGCGTGTCGGCATCCGCGCGGAAGGCCGCCGCCGTGTCGTCATGCACCACCTGGCCGCGCGCCATGATCAGGATGCGATCCGCCACCGCTTCCGTCATGCGCAAATTCTGTTCCACGAGCAGCACCGCCACCCCTTCGCCCGCCAATTGCCGCAGCACGCGGGCGAGTTCCTGCACCACCATGGGGGCCAGCCCCTGGCTTGGCTCATCCAGCAGCAGCACGCGCGGATCGGTGACGAGGGCGCGGGCGATGGCCAGCATCTGCTGCTCGCCGCCCGAAAGCGCGCGGCCGGCATTGGCGCGGCGCTCGCGCAGATTGGGCAGCAGGGCGAAAAGCCGCTCCTCCGGCCAGAGCCGCGAGGGGGTCCGCTGGCCGACGGCGAGGTTCTCCATCACCGTCAACTCGGGGAAGATCTGCCGCCCCTCCGGCACATAGCCGATGCCGGCCCGCGCGATGCGATGCGTGGGCAGGCCATGCAGCGCCAATCCATCCAGCGTGACCGTGCCCGCGAAGCGCGGCAGCAGGCCCATGATCCCGCGCAGCAGCGTCGTCTTGCCCACGCCGTTGCGGCCGATCAGCGCCGTCACCGCGCCGGGTGCGGCGCGCAGGTCCACGCCGCCCAGCACCTCGGCCGAGGCATAGCCGCCACGGATGTCGCGCAATTCCAGCATCAGTCGAGCCCGCCCAGATAGGCTTCCTGCACAGCGGGATCAGCCCGCACCTCATCGGCGGGGCCATCGGCGATCTTGCGGCCGCGATGCAGCACCACGATGCGCGGCGCCAGGGCGAAGACCACGTCGAGGTCATGCTCCACCAGCAGGATGGCCGTGCGCGCCTCCGCCATCACGCCGCGCAGCAGCTCGACGGTGCGGCGGGTCTCCTCGACCGACATGCCTTGCGTCGGCTCATCGAGAATCAGCAGCCGCGGCTCCTGCGCCAGGGCCACGGCCACTTCCAGCAGGCGCTGGTCGCCATGCGCCAATTCGCCCGCCATGGTCCCGGCCTGCGCGGCGAGGCCCAGGCGGTCCAGCCAGACCATCGCCCGCGCCTCGCCCTCGCGCAGCACGGCGGCACCGCCCAGGAACCGCCAGGGCATGCCCGCCTGCACGCCGAGGCGCACATTCTCGAGCGCGCTCAGCCCCGGGCAGATGGCGGTGATCTGGAAGCTGCGCGCCACGCCGCGCCGCGCCAGCGCGTGCGCGGGCAGCGCCGTCACATCCTCGCCCCCCAGGCTCACCGTGCCGGAGGTCTTGCGCAGATTGCCCGCGATCATGGCGAAGAGCGTGCTCTTGCCCGCGCCATTGGGGCCGATGACGGCGCAGATCTCGCGCTCCTCCACCGTCAGATCCACGCCATCCACGGCGCGGAAGGCGCCCCAGGCGCGGGTCAGGCTACGGCATTCCAGAAGGCTCATCGCGACCTCCCGCGCAGCGCCGCATTGACCCAGCCCATCAGCCCCGAAGGCGCGAAGATCACGACGAGGACGAAGAGGATGCCGAGCGCCAGCCCCCAGCTCTCGGTCAGGCCGGAGAGTTCATGCTCGGCGTAGAACAGCGCCAGCGCGCCCAGCATGGGCCCCACCAGCGTCCCCGCGCCGCCCAGCACCACCATCACCAGCACATGGCCGGAGACGGTCCAGAAGAACAGCTCCGGCGAGACATAGCGCGCGAAGCCCGCATAGAGCGCACCCGCCACGCCCGCCAGGAAATAGGAGAGCACGAAGACCACGAGGCGGATGCGGCGCGGATCATGGCCCAATGCCTCGGCGCGCTGCTCATTCTCGCGGACGGCGGCCACGACATGCCCGAAGGGGGAGCGGATGAAGCCATGCGCCACCAGATAGGCCAGCGCCAGGAACAGGCAGACCAGAAGGTGGTAGCCCTCGCGCCCGGAAAACATCTCGGGCAGCCCCGCGCGCGGAATCCCGGCCAATCCGTCCGAACCGCCGGTCACCGCATTCCACTTGAACACCACGGCATAGCCGAGCTGTGCAAAGGCGAGTGACAGCATGGCGAAGGTCACACCCCCGGTGCGCACGCAGAGCCAGCCGACGGGAATGGCGATCAGCGCCGTCAACAGACCCGCCAGCAGCACGGCAAGCGG
>NZ_JAIEQY010000209.1 GCF_019747315.1 Roseococcus sp.
CAGCAGCAGGGGCGCCAGGGGGGCCAGCGCCGCAGCCCAATCGGCGGGCGCGCCGCGCGCCAGCAGTGGGCCGGCCAGCAGCGCGGCCAGCAGCATGGCGAAGGGCAGCCGCGCCGCATCCGTCATCAGCCCGCCGCCGGCCATCTGCTGCCCCAGGGCCGCGGCCAGCAGGATCATCGCCAGCATCACCCAGGGGCCGGCGATGCCCGAGGCCAGCAGGCCCCCCAGCAGCGCCAGCGCCGCCAGCACACCGCGCCAGGGCGGCGTGGCCTCCAGCTGCACCAGCGGCACCAGCAGCAGCAGGGCGAGCCCGGCCGGGGCGGCGCGGCGCAGATCGGCCTCGGTCAGGGGGGCACCCGCCATCCACCAGCCGGTGAAGCAAGCCGCCAGCAGCCCGAGCGCCAGCACCGGCCAGCCGCGCCGCCCGGAGGCGAGCGGCAGGGCCAGCAGCAGCGCGGCCAGGGTCAGCATGGGCAAGCGCTCGGCCAATTGCCGGGGCGAGGCATTCACCACCCCCAGCAGCAGCGTCACGCCCAGCAGTGCACCCAGCGCCAGGCCGAGCCCGGCCGTGGCCGGCCGCTTGCGCCAGCGGAACAACCCCGCCCAGGCCAGGGCCAGCAGAAGCGCGGCCAGCGGGGCCGCGACGTCGGACATCGAATCGGGAAGCATGCGGGCACCTTGCCTCACTCCCCCCGTGGGAAGCTATGCTGCATCGCGAGACGCAAAGGATATGACATGAGCGAGACGCACGTGCCCGAAACCCGGGTCAAGGTCTGGGATGGCTGGGTGCGGCTGGTGCACTGGTCCATCGTCATCCTGATCCCGACCTCCTACCTCACGGCGCGATCGCACAACATGGATTGGCACATGCGAAGCGGCTACGCGCTGCTGACGCTGGTGATCTTCCGCATCCTCTGGGGGCTGGTGGGTTCCGAGCCCGCGCGTTTCATGACCTTCCTGCGCTCGCCCTTCGCGGCCCTGGCGCATTTGGGCCAGGTGCGGCGCGAGGCCGGGCCGGACCGTGAACTCACGCACAACCCGGCCGGTGGCTGGATGGTGGTCGTGATCCTGAGCGTGCTGCTGACCCAGGCCGTCACCGGCCTTTTCGTGGATGACCAGATCTTTACCCGCGGCCCGCTGGCGAGCCAGGTGAGCGGCGCCACCAGCGACTGGGCGGGTTGGATCCATATCCGGCTGATCAACGTGATCGGCATCGTGATCTTCCTGCACATCGCAGCGGTCGTCTGGTATCGCGTCAGCCTGGGACATGATTTGGTGCAGGCCATGATGCGCGGCAGCAAGCCGATGCCCGAGGGCACGCGCGCGCCCAAGATGGGCCATCCGGTGCTGGCCCTGCTGCTGCTGGGCGCCAGCGCCGGCTTCGTGAACTGGATCTCGCGCTTCGGATGAGATGGCCCCGGTTTTGCTCTGCCCAGGGCAGGCAACAACCGGGATACGCCCTGAATGTCATCCAACTCCTTCTCGCGCCGTGATCTTCTCGCCCTGACAGGTGCCGCAACCGCCGCCACCTTGCCCTTCTCCTGGGCGGATATGGAGGCGGCTGCCCAAACCACGGGCGGCGAGCGCGTTCTCCGCTATGGCATCTCCATGGCCGACATTCCCCAGACCACCGGCCAGCCCGATCGCGGCGCCGGCGCCTACCAGTTCACCGGCCACACCCTCTATGACCCGCTCGTGGCGTGGGAGATGGATGTCTCGGACCGGCCCGGGAAGCTCATGCCCGGCCTCGCCACCTCCTGGGAGGCGACGCCGTCCGACCGCACGAAATGGGTCTTCCGCCTGCGCCCCGGCGTGACCTTCCATGACGGCTCCGCCTTCAACGCCGATGCCGTGATCTGGAATTTCGAGAAGGTGCTGAACGCCCAGGCACCGCATTTCGACAACCGCCAGGCCGCTCAAGTCCGCCCGCGCCTGCCCTCCGTCGCGAGCTACCGCAAGATCGACGACATGACGGTGGAAGTGACCACCCGCGCAGTGGACAGCTTCTTCCCCTACCAGATGCTCTGGTTCCTGATCTCCTCGCCCGCGCAGTATGAGCGCCTGGGCCGCAGCTGGGACCGCTTCGCGCAGGAGCCCTCGGGCACCGGGCCCTTCCGCCTCGCCCGCCTCGTGCCCCGCGAGCGCGCGGAGCTGGTCCGCAACCCGACCTACTGGAACGCGGCCCGCGCCCCCAAGCTGGACCGCATCATCCTGGTCGTGGCGCCCGAGACCGTCACCCGCACCAACGCCATCCTGACCAACCAGGTGGACATCATCGAGGCCCCGGCGCCGGACCTTCTGCCGCGCCTGCGCCAGGCCGGCGTGCGGATCATCGAGAATGTCACGCCACACGTCTGGAACTACCACCTGAGCCTCGCCGAGGGTTCGCCCTGGCGCGATGTCCGCCTGCGCCGCGCCGCCAACCTCGCCATCAACCGCGACGAGGTCGTGGCGCTGCTGGGTGGCCTGGCCAAGCCCGCGGTCGGCGTGGTGGACCCCTCCTCCCCCTGGTTCGGCAATCCGACCTTCCGCATCCGCCATGATCCGGCGGAAGCGCGGCGCCTGCTGGCCGAGGCCGGCTTCTCCCGCACGAACCCGCTACGCACGCGCTTCATCGTGCCCTCGGGCGGCTCGGGCCAGATGCTCTCCATGCCGATGAACGAGTACATCCAGTCCGCCTGGCGCGAGGTCGGCATCATCGTGGACTTCCAGGTGGTGGAGCTCGAAGTGCTCTACACCGCCTGGCGCCAGGGGGCGCTGGGCGAGATCAGCCGCGCCGGCAACATCACCGCCAACAACGTGGCCTATCTGACGAGCGACCCGCTCTACGCCTTCATCCGCTTCTTCCACTCGGACCAGATCGCGCCGCGCGGCGTGAATTACGGCCATTACCGCGACGCGGAGATGGACCAGATCCTCAACGCCGCGACCAGCAGCTTCGACGAGCAGGAGCAGAACCGCCTGATGCAGCGCGCGCATGAGAAGGTGGTGAACGAGGCACTCTGGGTCTTCGTGGTGCATGACACGAACCCCAAGGCGGCGGGGCGTGCGGTGCGCGGCTATGTGCCGGCGCAGCATTGGTTCCAGGATCTGACGACGTTGGCTTGAACGGGGATGAGGGGGCTTTGCCCCCTCAAACTCCCCCAGCAGGAGGCCAGCCTCCTGCACCACCATTTATCGGAGATGCAAGAACCTGGTGAAAACCACGCAGGTTTTCACCTTGCCGGGGAGCTTGAGGGGCAGAGCCCCTCAATTCGAGCTGATCGCAGGCCCCAACCCGGCATTCTTCGCCGCCGGATGCCCCGGATTCCGGAAGCGCAGCTCCCCCTCCGGCGCGCAATCGCCGAGCGCGAAGAATTCCTGCCGCGTCGTGCAGGTCACCGCCACCACCAGCTTCGCCTCGGGCTCCGTCAGGAAGCGGCGGATCACGCCTTCCAGCTCCAGCGTGTCCCGCAGCGCGTGCCATTCGGCAGCTTCGAGGTCATCCAGGAAGACCGCGACAATGCCCGGCCGCTGGCCACTGAAGCGTGAGGATGCGGCGGCCGCGGCCCGGCGCTTCACGGCCAGCGAAATCTCATTCTCGCGGCCCGCGCGCGCGGCCATCACCAGCACGGAACCGCTGGAAGGATCGGCCGTCACGGCCAGATGCGCTTCCACGCCGAACACCTCGCGCAGGCGGGCGGGCAGGGCGCGATTCGGGTCGCTCGCCGCCTGGGCGCCGGCGAGGATCAGGGGGTCCAGCTTCAGCACCGCATCGGCGCTCGAATCCTGCCGCTTTTCCGCCGCCAGCATGGTGGTGATGCGGCTGTACAGCTCCGAGAGCTGCGTCTGGTCCGTCACGCCCTCGGGCAGCGTCATCTTCAGGATGTAGCGGCCGGGATGGGCGGCGAGCCAGGTCTGCAACTCCGGGTTCACCCGGTCCACCAGCTGTGCCCAATCGCCCTTGTGCAGCGGGCGGCCTTCCTCGGCCGAGACGGTTTCGCAAACCACTTCCGCCTCGGCGCCATCGCGCGTGATCAGCAGGTCATGGGAGGTGCCGTCCAGCAGCCCGTCGAAGCGCACCTCGAAGCCGCGGGCGCGCAGCAGCGCAGCGGTGCGGACCAAGTGGAACAGCGGCACCAGCGTGGCATGGCCGGTCAGGCCCTCGCCCACCAGGGCGCGCAGCCGGGCGCGGGGGGCTTCCGGCAGGGATTTCGCAAGCTCCGCCGCTTCGCGTGCGAAGGCCAGCACGCGGCGCTCGGCGCGGCCGGCCTTGGCCAGGAGCTCCGGCTTGGACAGCCGGGCGAGAATCAGCTCCAGCGCGTGGCGCTGCTGCATGGCCCGCCCGGAGAGCGAACCGGGCTGCACCCGCGAACCCAGGTCGGCCAGACGTTTGCGCCAGGCCACGCCGCCCGCCAGGGCAACAAAAGCCTTCAACGCCGTCGGGTCCGACTTGGGGTCCCACTGGGGGTCCGGATGGGGCATGGGATCTCAATGTGATGAAGCGACGGCCAAACCATGCCGCCATGTCAGGTTAGCGGTTTCGTTCCATTCACTCAACGTGGTTTATGCGCGGGGCAGCCAGCCGGTTGCCGCCGCCTCCGGATTTTGTGCCCGATGGCGCAGCAGATGATCCGCCAGCACGCAGGCCAGCATCGCCTCGCCCACCGGGACGGCGCGGATGCCGACGCAGGGGTCATGCCGGCCCTTGGTCAGCAGGTCCGTGTTGCGGCCATCGGCGGTGACAGCCTGGCGCGGCGTGAGGATGGAGGAGGTGGGCTTCACCGCGAAGCGCGCGACGATGGGCTGGCCGGTGGAAATGCCGCCCAGCATGCCGCCCGCGTGATTGGCGAGGAACTCGACGGAACCGTCCTGGCGCATCCGCATCTCGTCCGCATTCTCCTCGCCGGAGAGCTCGGCCGCGGCGAAGCCATCGCCGATCTCCACCCCCTTCACGGCGTTGATGGACATGAGCGCCGCGGCAATGTCGGCATCCAGCTTGCCATAGATCGGCGCGCCCAGGCCCACGGGCACACCCTCGGCCTGCACTTCGATCACGGCCCCGATGGAGGAGCCCGCCTTGCGCACCCCCGCCAGCAGCGCCTCCCAGCGGGTGGCGGCGGCGGCATCGGGGCACCAGAATTCGTTCTCGCCGGTCTGCGCCCAATCCCAGGCAGCGCGGTCCACGCGGTCCCGACCGATCTGGGTGAGCGCGCCACGGATCACCACGCCCGCGCCCAGCACGCGCCGCGCGATGGCGCCGGCGGCGACACGCATCGCCGTCTCCCGCGCCGAGGCCCGGCCGCCGCCGCGATAATCGCGGATGCCGTATTTCCATTCATAGGCGATATCGGCATGGCCGGGCCGGAAGCTCTGGGCGATCTCGCCGTAATCCTTGCTGCGCTGGTCCTGGTTCTCGATCATCAGCGCGATGGGCGTGCCGGTGGTCCGCCCCTCGAAG
This sequence comes from Roseococcus sp., assembly GCF_019747315.1. Classification (GTDB taxonomy): domain Bacteria; phylum Pseudomonadota; class Alphaproteobacteria; order Acetobacterales; family Acetobacteraceae; genus Roseococcus. The sequence continues at coordinate 5,441 of NZ_JAIEQY010000209.1, forward strand.
ACGCCTGACAGGATGCGGACCTGGTCGGGCTCCTGCCGCTGGGTCACGTATTTGCCCGATCCCGGGCGGCGCTTGTCGAGGAAGGGCTGGATCCAGGCCTCGTCCAGCGGCAGGCCCGGCGGGCAGCCATCCACCACGCAGCCGATGGCGGGCCCATGGGACTCGCCCCAGGTGGTGACGCGAAAGAGATGGCCGAAGCTGTTATGCGACATGGTGCAACCGCAACTAGCGCAGAGCCGCCC
>NZ_JAIEQY010000392.1 GCF_019747315.1 Roseococcus sp.
CCGAGCGGCAGACCTTCGCCAGCCGGTCGAGCCCATCCGTGATGGTCAGGAAGTGGTTGCCCGCCAGCTGTCCCGCCTTGCTGGCGAAGCAGCAGGGCCCGTAGGCCACCAGGATTTCCGTCTCGCTCATCGAGGTCGGCATGCCGCCCGGATAGACGATGATCTGCCCCGGCGCCGGGTAGCTGGTGGCGTTCTCATAGGCCAGGGAGAGGTCGCGCTCGCCCATCGGGATCCAGCAGGCCTCGCCGCTCCAGCGGACATGGATGATGCGGTCCTTGTAGGGCAGCAAATGGCGGAAGCGGGCGACGGTGTTCGGCGCCGCGGCGGTTTCGAAATCGGCGTGGAAGATCTCGCCGCCGATATTGATGGTGATGTCGCTCATGGTTCCGCCCTTCACTGGAATGCGGGCGGAAGAAGCACGGCCCGATTCTTTCGTCGAGGGGCGGTTCAGGTCGAGGGGGCGATCCAGGCTGAGACCCGCCGCGCGAGGTCTGGCCCGTCGCCGGTGATGGCCAGGCGCTTCAGACGGGATTTGTCGCCCGCCAGCAGGGTGATGTCGGCTCTGCGCAGGCCGAGCGCCCGGGCCAGGAAGGCGATGAGTGCCGCATTGGCCGCCCCCTCCACTGGCGGGGCAGCCAGGCGGAGCTTCAGATGGGCGCTCCCGTCGGGTGAGAGCGCCACACCATCCACCCCGTCCCGCCCGGCCCGCGGCGTGAGCCGCACGGCCAACCGAAGCCCGTCCGCCGTGACGTGGAAGGGCTGCGCCACTCAGTTCCCCATCAGATGCGCCCCATCACCATGAGGACGATGACGACAATCAGCACCACGCCGAGGATGCCGATGCTGCCATGCCCGTAGCCATAGCCATAGCCACCGAAGCGGCCGCTGAAACCGCCCAGCAGGAAGATGACGAGCAGGATGACGAGGATAGTGCCGAGTGACATGGGACAGGTTCCTGCGGCCATCCCTGGATGGGCGGCCTGGGCGGTCAACGCCGCCGCGGGGCGATCCGTTGCCATGCGGTATGTTTTTTGCCTGCAACGATTTGAGGCGTTAGGCTCGCAGAACAATGAAGGGGTTTGGCATGGCTGATCCGCACCGCATCGTCATCGTCGGCGGCGGCGCCGGCGGGCTGGAACTGGCGACCCGGCTGGGCAATCGCTACGGCAAGGGCAGCCGCGCGCAGGTGACGCTGGTGGAGCGCGGCCGCACCCATCTCTGGAAGCCGCTGCTGCATGCGGTGGCGGCCGGCAGCCTGGACCGCACCCAGCATGAGCTGAACTACCTGGCGCAGGCGCATTGGCACCATTTCACCTATCGCTTCGGCGAGATGGTGGGCCTGGATCGCGAGACGAAGGAGGTGCTGCTGGGCGCCATGCTGGACGAGGAAGGGCGCGAGATCACGCCGGCGAGCCGTGTCGGCTATGACACGCTGATCATCTCGGTGGGCAGCGTCACCAATGATTTCGGCACGCCGGGTGCCGCGCAGCACGCCATCCCGCTGGAAACGTTGGACCAGGCGAGCCGCTTCAACCGCCGCCTGGTGAATGCCTGCCTGCGCGCCAACGCCCAGAGCGAGCCGGTGCGCCCGGGGCAATTGCATGTTGCGATCATCGGCGCGGGTGCCACGGGCACGGAGTTGGCGGCCGAACTGCACCTCACCGTGCGCGCCGTGGTGGCCTATGGGCTGGATCGCATCCAGCCCGAGCGCGACATCCGCATCATGCTGGTGGAGGCCGCCCCCCGCATCCTGCCGGCCCTGCCCGAGCGCATCTCGGCCGCCACCGCCGATTTGCTGGCCCAAATGGGTGTCGAAGTGCATGCCGGCACCCGCGTGGCCGAGGTGCGCCCCGATGGCGTGGTGCTGGCCGATGGCAGCATGCTCCCGGCCGAGCTGACGGTCTGGGCGGCCGGCGTGAAGGGGGCGGATTTCCTCAAGGAGATCGGCGGGCTGGAAACCAACCGCATCAACCAGCTCAAGGTTTTGCCCACGCTGCAGACCACGCGGGATGAGAACATCTTTGCCCTGGGCGACTGCGCCTCCTGCCCGCGCGAGGGCTCGGAGCAGCCGATCCCGCCGCGCGCCCAGGCGGCGCACCAGCAGGCCAGCCATATGTACGACCAGATCGAGCGGATCCTCGATGGCAAGCCGTTGGAGCCCTTCGTCTATCGCGATTTCGGCTCGCTGGTCTCGCTCGGCAAATACAGCACGGTGGGCAGCCTGATGGGCTTCCTGGTGGGCAAGTCCATGTTCATCGAGGGGTATTTCGCGCGGCTGATGTACCGCTCGCTCTACAAGATGCACCAGACGGCGCTGCATGGCAGCGCGCCGACTTTCTGGCGCACGGTGACCGGTCTTGTCTCGCAAAGGGCGGAGCCTGGTGTCAAACTCCACTGACACAGGAGGGAGACAAGGCCATGGAACGCAGAATGCGCCAATTCGGGATTGTGGCGACCAGCATCGGCACGATCGGCGTCGTCTTCTTCGGCTTCCTGCTGATGCAGGTGATGGATGACCCCAAGGCGCGCACCGCGGCCATCAAATGGGGCTTCATCCTGATGGCGCTGCTGGGCGGCATGGGCGTCTATGCGCTGAGCTTCTCGCTCAGCAAGCCGCGGCGCTCGCGCGGCGCGGATTCCTCGGCGCAGGCTTCGTAGGCCGGCGCGAAGGAAAAGGCCTCCGGCGGCTGGGGCCGAGGCCCCAGACCCCTTTTTTAAGCCCGCCCACCGCACGCCATCCGATTGAATAAGTGATATAAATGAAAGGGGTCTGGGGCCCGTGGCCCCAGCCGCCGGAGGCCTTTTTTTTGGCTTCGCATGCGCGGCACCGCCCCTCAGCGCCGCGCCGTCACCAGCCAGAGCCCCGCGAAGACCAGCGCCGCCGCCGGCAGTGCCAGCCAGCCCATGCGCTCGCCGAACAAAAGCGCGCCCCAGAGCACGCCCGCGATGGTGACGATATAGCCGGTCTGGCTGGTGATCACGCTGCCCGTCGCCGCGATCAGCCGGAAATAAAGCAGATAGGCGAAGGCGGTCAGCGCCGCCTGGAAGGGGATCAGCCATTCCACCTGCCAGCCAAAGCGGCCGGGGAGGTGAATCTGCCCCATCAGCAGCCCGAAGATCGCGATGAAGAAGGCGGCGGCGTAAAGCGCGCCGGTCGCCAGCACCAGCGCATCCGTGCCACGCGGGGCGAGGCGGGAGGCCACGATGTTGGAAATGGCGAAGCCCATGGGGGTGACGGCCGCCAGCAGTGCCCAGCCGAGCAGGCTGGCATCGGGCAGGGCGGCGCCCGGGGCCATGGCGAGGGCCACGCCGGCGAAGCCCAGCACCGTGCCCAGCACGCGCCGCGTCGTCAGCCGGTCCATGCCCAGCGCGGCGGCGCCCAGCACGGTCAGGATGGGCGAGAGCGGCACCAGCAGCGCGAAGAACCCGGCGGGGATATGCTGCAAGGCCGTGTAGCCCGCGAAATTCGCCAGCGCGAAGCCGGAAAAGCCGGAGGCCGCGTATTGCACCAGATGCGGCCGGTCCATCGGCAGGGCGAGGCGCCGCTTCACGCAGAGCACCGAGAGGATCAGCGCCGAGCCGAAGGCGCCCCAGAAGGCGAAGCCGAGCGGCGCGATGCCCCCGCCCATCGCCGCCTTCACGATGGAGGGCGTCAGCCCCCAGACCACGCCGAGGATCAGCAGCGCGGGGATATGCCTGGCGAGATTCATTGGCGCGGAGAGGCACGGAACCTGCCCCACCTGTCAACTCTTGAAGCTGGGCGTTGAACCGGGGCATGAGATGCCGACATGCTAGGCCCGATGGACCTGCCCGAATCCGAAATCATCCCGCTGCAACGGGACCCGCTGCTGCCGCCCGAGCCCTGTCCGGTGCGCTGGCGGCGCTCGGCCCGGGCGCGGCGCGTCTCGCTGCGGATTGATGCGGCGCGCGGCGATGTGGTGGTGACGCTGCCCAACCGCGTCGCCCGCAAGCATGGCGTGGCGCTGCTGACCGAGCATGCCGGCTGGGTGATGCAGAAGCTGGGCAACCTCGCCCCCGAACGCCCCTTCGAGGCTGGCGGCAGCGTGCCCATCGGCGGCGTGGAGCACCCGATCCGCCATGACCCCGGCCGCCGCGGCGGCGCCTTCCTTGAAGACGGCGCCCTGGTGGTGACGGGCGATGGGGCCTTCATCGCCCGCCGCGTGCGGGATTTCCTCCGCGCCGAGGCGCTGCGGCGCATCGTGCTCGCCGCCCGGCCGCATTGCGAGGCGCTGGGTGTCGCGCCGCGCGCCATCCGCCTGAAGGACACGAAGAGCCGCTGGGGCAGCTGCGCGCCTGACCGGACGCTCGCCTTCTCCTGGCGGCTGATCCTCGCGCCCGAGTGGGTGCTGGATTATGTGGTGGCGCATGAGGTGGCGCATCTGCGGGAGATGAACCACTCGGACCGCTTCTGGGCGCTGGTGGAGCAGCGCTCGCCGCACCGGCAGGCGGCGACGGAATGGCTGCGGCGGCATGGCGCTGCGTTGCAAAGGATGGGGTAAGGGGGAAAGGCAGGGCTCCGCCCTGACCCGCCGGGGGGCTTGTCCCCCGGACCCCCGGCTACACTTCGCCGCTGGGCCAGGCGCGCTGGATTTCGCGGCTTGGAGCATCCTCCGATCCAGCGGAATCGTTGGGACGGATGAAGATGCCCGGACAACAATAGGCCAGGACTTGCGAAGTGAGCCCCGGCGAAGGGAACATGTCTGGCCGGGTGCGCCCCGCGCGTTCATCGACACGGGCTGGTTCAGCGGCACCGTCAGGCTCTGGCAGCCGGCCAGCAGCCCGAGGGCGCGTCGCAGCCTCAGCGCCCGAGGGTGGCGACCATGCCGCCGGGCGCCACCGTCAGCACCGTGCCCTCACGCGGGGGCTGCACCACGATCAGCACGAGGTTCGCATTGCCCAGCCGCAGGCCGCCGGTGAGCTCCGTCATGCCGCCACTGCTGTCGGTGACGATGTTGTAGGTGCCGGGGAAGTTCGGCCCGCCCTGGGGCAGGCCATAGACCTGGGCGCGCAGATCCACCCGGTTGCCGCCGCGCTGGGCGGAAAGCCCGGTGACGCTGACCGGCAGGTTCTGGCCATTGGTGGCGAGGGTGCCGCGCGCCGTGGCCTGGCCGCGCTGGAGGGTGAGGCGCAGCGTGCCATCCACCGGCGTGCCCGGCGAGAGCGTGTACATCGAGGCCGGCGTGGCCACGGCATCGGCCGGCGGCGGCCTCTCGGGCAGCCCGCCCGCGCAGGCGGCAAGGGCCAGGGCGGGAAGCAGTCCGACCAGGGCACGGCGTGGGGCGCGGAGGGTCATGGCGGGCACTTCCTGAATGGGGTGCCAGGATGCGGCACATGCCGCATCCTGCGACCCGGCCCGGCCGGTGTAAACGGCCGGGCCTCTCCCCATCAGGCTGTTCCTCCGCGCGAGGTTCAGAACAGGAAGAGGTCCGAGGCCTCCAGCGCCGGGCGCGTGGTGAGGGTGGCGATGGTGACCGCGCCCCCCACGCCCGTCCCATCCGCATCCCAGGACAGGACACCCGTCGCGGCGCGATAGACGAATTGGGGCCCGCCGGCATCGGCGGCATCGAGGGCGAAATTCTCCGCCGCCACCGCCCCGGGCGCCAACCCGCCAAAGGCCGAGGCCGAGAGCCAGACCGCGTCACTGCCCTTGGTGAAGTCGGTGATGCTGTCCCCCGCATCCGTCAGCGCGTCGAAGCGGAAGACGTCATTGCCGAGGCC
>NZ_JAIEQY010000142.1 GCF_019747315.1 Roseococcus sp.
GATGGGGGCATAGACGTCCGAGGCGGCCTTCACGCTCTCGACCACGGCCACCGCCTCACCCGCCGTCACCTCGCGGCCGGGCTCGGGCAGGTCCACGAAGACCACATCGCCCAGCGCGTTCTGCGCGTGGTCGGTGATGCCGATCACGGCCACTTCGCCCTCGAAGCGAATCCACTCATGGTCCTTGGTGTATTTCATGTCGCTCATGGGTTCGGCCTCAGCGTGCGTAGCGGTGGGGTTGGAAGGGCATGGGGGTCACGCGCGCCGGCAAGGCGTTTCCGCGGACAATCAAAGAGAGCGGCGTTCCGTCAGCCGAGAAATCCCGATCCACGTACCCCATGGCAACGGGGCCATTCACGGAGGGGCCGAAGCCGCCAGAGGTGATGACGCCCGCTGTACGTCCATCGGCCGTCCGGATTTCCGTATGGCCGCGCGCGGGCTGCCGCCCCTCGGGCCGGATGCCGACGCGCAGGCGCTTCACGCCATTGTCGAGATGGTCGCGTACCACCTCGGCGCCGCGGAAATTCCATTCCATGCGGCGGCGCTTGCCCATGGACCAGACGAGATTGGCCTCGACCGGGCTCGTCCCCTCATCCAGGTCATTGCCATAGAGGCAAAGGCCGGCCTCCAGCCGCAGGCTGTCGCGCGCGCCGAGGCCGATCGGCATGACGCCCGGCATGGCGAGCAACGCCCGGGCCAGCTTCTCGGCCTGGTCGGCCGCGACCGAAATCTCCAAGCCATCCTCGCCCGTGTAGCCGGAGCGGGAGGCGATGACCGGAATGCCCGCGATCTCCATCTCCATGATGTCCATGAAGCTCATCGGCGTCGGGATCAGCGTCGCAACGGCCGGGCCTTGCAGGGCCAGCAACGCGCGGTCCGGCAGGGGGCGGAGGGTGACGCCGCGCGGCAGCACGCTCTCGATCAGCGGCAGGTCGATATGCTTGCGCGAGGCGTTGACCACCAGGAACAGCCGGTCGCCCATATTGGCGAACATGAAGTCATCCACGATACCGCCGGCCTCGTTCAGCAGCAGGCCATAGCGCTGGCGGCCGGGCTTGAGCGCCTGGACATCGGCGGGGGTGAGCTGTTCCAGCGCGGCGGCCGCGCCCTCGCCCACCAGCTCCGCCTGGCCCATGTGGGAGACGTCGAAGAGCCCCGCCTGCGCACGGCAATGCAGGTGCTCGGCCATGATGCCGGCCGGGTATTGCACCGGCATGGAATAGCCCGCGAAGGGCACCATGCGGCCGCCCAATTCGCGGTGCAGCGCATCCAGCGGTGTGGTGTGAAGTGATTCGGACTCGGTCACGCATCCCCCTGCCGCCGGGCGGCAATTGAGTTTGGTGACCCCCCTCTGTCCGAGATACCTGAGAGATTCAGAGCCGGCCGAAAACCAAGGTCCGCTCCTTACTCCGTCGGTGCCGCCCCCCTTTCGGAGGCCGAGCTTTCCAGAGTGCCCACCCGCGCGCGGCCCTTTTGCCTGAGCGTTTCCGGGGGCCGGTTGCGCCTTCGGCGATCCTTGCCCGTCGCCGGACTCGGATTCTCTCCCGCGCGCGATGCACAGGCAGCGCGTTACTGCCCCCGGATCGTGGCGGATGCAAGGCGTAACGCAACGATTGCCGAGGCGATCCGCCCGCGCCGGTCCGGAACCGGGCGCATCCTGGGCAAATCGCCCGCAAACCGGGCGGCAGCGGTTCAGATCACGCCGAAGCGTCGCCAGACAGGGATGCGCTCGGCCCAGGTTTCCGCAATGCGGGCCGCCGCCCGTGCCACCTCTTCCTCATCCAGCCCGGGTTCCAGGCGCCGCGCCACGGCCTCCGGCGCCGCAGGGTCGGCGCCCTCCAGCAGCGCGGCGGCCAGGGCCAGTTCCAGCCCACTCGCCGGCAGCCCGCCCGCCGCAACGGGCGAGGCCAGGGCGAAAGACCCGCCCTCATCCCAGCGGTGCTGCGCGGCGGCGGCCAGGTTGAAGCGGGTCGCCGCCGGCTTGCGCTCGGGCCGGCGAAAGATGGGCGCGGCATGCTCGGTGCCGATCAGGATGGCCAGAAGCTCGCTCAGGGTCGGCGCGGCAGGGCCCATCCGGCGCCGCACCTCACCCAGCGGCAGGGGCTCCTCCGCCGCCAGCACCGCCAGCAGCGCTTCCCAGACCGGCTGGGCCATGGCGACGCTGGCCCGCCCGGTGCCGAGCGCCGGGCTCTCCGCCGGAAGGGCGCGCGTCACGCCCAGCACCAGCCGGCCCATCGCCGCGGCCGGGTTCACGCGCCGCGGCCCACGGATGAAGAGATCGGCCCGGAAGGCACGCGGCAAATAGAGGTCCCTGCCGAATTCCAGCGCGTCGCCCTCCGGCAGCGCCTCCAGCAGGGCGATTTCCTTCGTCTCGCAATAGAGCGCCGGCAAGGCCTCGAAGAGGTTGCAGCTGCCGACGAAATCGAGCTTGGCCGGGCGCAGCGCATCGCAGAGATCTTCGTGGAAGACCGGCCGCCAATGCGCGGTCAGGAATTCATGCGCGACGAAGCCAGGTTCCAGCCCCGGCGGCTCGGCCAGCAGCCGGGCCAGCATGGCGCTGGGGCGCAGCTTCAGGGCGGGCGCCATCGCGCGCAGCCGCTCCATGGCCAGCGCCGCCGCCGCCGCATCCTGCCCACCGCCCGCCAAATGCCGCAGCAGCCGTTGCAGGGCGAAATCCACCCCCGCCGCCGGCAGCGCGTTGTAGCCGAGATAGGCGATGCCGCCCGGCTTCAGGCAATGCCGCAGGAAGCGCACGACCCCCGCCCGCACCTCGTCCGACACCCAGGACCAGACGCCGTGCAGCATCACGACATCGAGCGGCGCGATGCGGTCCAGCTCCGCCTCGCTCAGCCGCGCCAGATCCGCCTCCAGGAAGAGGGCATTGCCCAGCCCCGCGCGGGCCGCCAGCTCCATCCCCTCGGCCAGCTGGCCCGGGTTGCTGTCGAGGCCGAGCACCGTCCAGTCGGGGTTGGCGGCGGCCAGCGCATTCACCGCATGGCCGCGCCCGCAGCCCAGATCCGCCACGCGCAGCCCCTCATGCGGCTGCCAATCCACCCCCGCCATGGCGCAGACCGCGGCGAGGTGCCCCGGATTCTGCGCCACCTGGAAGGCGATGCGATAAGGGCTCGCGGCCGCATAGCCGCGCGACCAGGCCGTCATTCAGATGATCCCGAAGCGCCGCCAGATCGGCACGCGCTCATTCAGCAGCGTGCGGACCATGCGGGTGGCGTTGTCCATCGTCTCCCCTTCCAGATCCGGCATCAGCCGGGCGGCGATCAGCTCGGGCAGCGGCGATTCGCCGGCCGCGATCTCGGGCTGCATCGCCACGGCGAGTTCCAGCCAGAGGCAGGGCAGGCCACTCGCCAGCACAGGCGAGGCCATGGCGAATTGCCCGCCCGCCCGGCCTTCCATCGCATAGGTCTCGGCGATGGTGCGGTTGAAGCGGCGCGTCGCCTCGGTCGGCCCGGAATCGCGCAGCGCGGGCATGACGAGGCCCACGCCGCTCATCACCGTCACCAGCTCCGCCGGGTTGGGGGAGCGGCCGGGCGAGAGGCTGCGCAGCCGGCCCAGGCTTTGCGGCCCCTCGTTCAGCGCCGCCGCGATCGGCCCCCAAAGATCGGCGCCGATTTCCGCCTGGCCGACGGGCACGCCGAGCTTTGGCGTCTCCTCCGTCAGCGGGCGGATGGCGCTCAGCACGATGCGGTCCAGCGCGGCCACGGGGTCGGTGCGGCGCAGGCCGCGCACGAAGACATCCCGCCGGAAGATGCGGCCGATGCAGAGGTCCTTCATGAATTCGGCCGCCGGGCCGGCCGGCATGGCGTCATAGATCGCGCGCTGCTCCGGCGAGAAGAGCAGGTCTGGCACGTTCTCCGACAGGCTCGCACTGCCGACATAATCGAGCTTGGCCGGCGCCAGGTCGGCGCAGAGATCCTCGAAGAAGACCGGGCGCCAATGCGCCGTCAGGAATTCATGCGCGAGATAGGCGGGGTCGAGCGGCGTCGCATCCTCGGCGACGCGCTTGAGCATCGGCGTGACCGGCAAATTGACCGGGCGCGTGGCGTGCAGCTGCTTCACCGTCTCCAGCGAAGCGCGGACCCGCATGGGGGAGCTGCCGCTGCCCTGCTGCGCGGCCAAATGCCGGAACAGGCGCTGCAAGGCCATGTCCGCGCCGAAGCCCGGCATGGCATTGTAGCCGAGGTAGCAGAGCCCGCCCGGCTTCAGCCGCCGCGCGATCAGCCGGACAATGCCCTGGCGCACCGCATCGGACACCCAGGTCCAGACGCCATGCAGGCTGATGACGTCCATCTCCGGCAGGCGGTCCATCTCGGCATCGGTCATCTCGGCGAGGTCGGCCTCGACAAAGATGGTGTTTTCCAGGTCGCTCGCTTCCGAGACGGCGATGGCCTCGGCGATATGGGCGGGGTTGTAGTCCAGGCCCAGCACGGTCCAGCCGGGATTGGCGGCGGCGAGCGTGTTCACCGTATAGCCGCGGCCGCAGCCGATATCGGCCACCACCATGCGCGCCCGCGGCTCCCAGGCGACGCCCATCAGGGCGCAGATCAGGGCCAGGCTGCCGGGCGCCTGCGCGGCCTGGTAGGCGAAGGTATAGGGGCTGTCCGCGACATATCCATGCGCCCACGAGGTCATGCGGTGTCCTTGCGATCGAGGTGTTGGGGCCTGGCCCGGGTGGTCGCGGCCATGCCGGATCGGGCCGCAAGGCGGCCAGAGCGCCCGGAGCACCCCTGCCGCGTGTGCGAGACGGGCGGCGCGAAGCCAAGCCGCCGGAGGCCGCCCCCGGCGCCCGAGGGCATCCTATCCGAGGGCGTCATAAGGGCGGCGGGCGGAGATAGGCGTCGGCGGCAGGGGTGCGCCGCGGCCGGGGCTGGCCCATCCAGCTGGTCAGGCCCAGCCGGCCGCCGCCCTCGCCCAGCCTGGTGGCCGGCACGGCGCTGGGCGCCAGGATGGGGTTCAGCACGAAATCCTGCTCCGGCCCGACGAAAAGCCGCGTCAGCCCGCAGAGCCGCTCGAAGAGCGGCCGGCCGGGCAGCAGGGCCGCGAAGCGCTCGGCATCGAGCGGCCCCAGGCGGATGATGAAGCGCGCCTGCGGGTCCCAGACCTGAGCGCCGATCGCCGCATCCACGCCGAGCCGCCCATGCGCGCGCCCCATCCGGGATTGCTCGGTGACCGGCAGGCGCAGCCAGCCGCCGGCGAATTCGATGATCTCGACCTCGGCGCCGGCCTCCTCGGCCAGCAGGGCGCGCAGGCGCTCGGCGCTGCGCGTGCGCGCGGCGAGGTGCCCGGCATGGTAGCGCAGGCTGGGTTCCGGCACCGTCAGCCGGCCCGCCAGCCCCGGCGTGCCCATTCCGATCAGCGAATCCAGCGCCGTCTCGGTGGGCCTGGGGTCGCGCGTCGGGCGGTATTTCGCGCCGGCGCGAACCCACATGCCGGTGAAGCGCCGCGCCAGCATGTCAAGGAAGGCATGGAGCGCCTGGTTGCGCCGCCGCTGCTCGGCGCCGGCCGTCGCCGTCAGGTGGCGCGGCAGCGTGCCGCCCGGCCCGATCAGCCCGAACAGCGGCGTGGTGAGCTTCCCGGTGGCGGGGTCGGCCGCCGTCACCTCGGCGAGCGGCAGGCCCAGGCGGGCGACGCTGGCATAGGGCAATTCCACCGGATCGCGGCCGCGCGCGATGACATGGGCCGCCTGGTCGAAATCGAAGCGCTCCGGCTCCTTGGCCAGCAGCGCCATCGGGCTGGGCGCCAGGGGGGCTGTGGGTGCGGGGGCCGCCGGCGCGGCGGGCGCAGGGGCCGCCACC
>NZ_JAIEQY010000087.1 GCF_019747315.1 Roseococcus sp.
GCGGGGGCCACGCAGCTGGACCACATCCCCTATCGCGGCACGGCGCCGGCCCTGCAGGATTTGATGGGCGGGCAGATCGACGCGCTGAATGCGCCCATCACCACGCTGGTCGGGCAGTTGCGGGATGGCTCGCTGCGCATGCTCGCCACCTCCTCTGAAGCGCGCGTGGCGGGTTTTCCCGATGTGCCGACGCTGGCCGAGCTGGGCTACGGTCAGGCGACGCATACGCAATGGATCGGCATCAGCGCGCCGCGCGGCCTGCCGCCCGCCATCGCGGAGAGGATCATCGCCGCGGTTCCGCCCATTGCGGCCACGCCGGCCATCCAGGCGCGGCTGGCGGATTTCGCCTCGGCGCCGCGCAGCCCGGCGCTGTATGGGCCGGATTTCGCGCGGTTTGTCGCGGGGTTCCGGGATCATTGGGTGGCGATGGCGCGGGCGGAGGGCATTGTGGCCGGGTAAGGCGAGGGGGCTTTGCCCCCTCGACCCTCAGCAGGGGACACGTCCCCTGCACCCCTATTTGTCGAAGGTGCAGGAAACTGAGTTTCCTGCCGGGGAGTTTGAGGGGCGGAGCCCCTCAACCCTTCAAAGCTTGCGCTCCATCTGCGCCAGGTAGCTGCGGTTCCGCGTCGGCGTGATCAGCACCTCATTGATGCAGACATGCGCCGGCATGCCCGCCAGGAACTTCACCAGCGCGCCGCAATCCTCCGGCTGCACCATCTCAGCCAGCTCCTTCTCGGAGAGCTTGTTGGGCCGTTTGTCGAGGATCGGCGTGCGCACCTCGCCCGGGCACATGACCGTGCTGCGGATGCCGTTGCCGCATTCCTCCATGTTCAGCGAATGGCTCATCGCCACCACGCCATGCTTGCTGGCGGTGTAGCCCGCGCCGCTCAGCGGGCTGACGAAGCGCCCGGCCATGGAGGCGGTGTGAATGAACAGCCCATCCTTCTGCGCACGCATGATGGGAAGTGCCGCCAGTACGCCATGGAAGGCGGATGTCAGGTTGCCCTCCACCAGCTCCTTCACGCCCTCGGGCTTGAGGTTGCTCCAGCGCCGCTCGGTGATGTTCAGCCCCGCATTGTTCACCATGACGTCCAGGCGGCCGAGCTTCTGCTGGATGAAGTCGGCCACTTTCTGCACAGCGGCCGCCTTGCCCATATCAGCTGCCTTCACATGCGCCGTGCCGCCCGCGGCCTTGATGCGCGCGGCCACGGCATCAAGCTTCGCCTTGGTGCGGCCGGTGAGGACAATGACCATCCCCATCTCCGCGAGCGCCAGCGCGGCCGCCTCGCCAATGCCGCTCCCGGCGCCTGTCACCCATGCAACTTTTTCCATCTGAACCGCTCCCTCGATTGGTGCGAACCAGTCTGCCCCAAGGCGGCGTCATGGCAAGCCCGCCGCCTTGCCGCGCGGCCAGCCCCATGCTTGGCTTGAGGCAGCAATCAGGGAGGCAAACGCCAATGGCGAAGTTCCGCATCGTGACGCCCGCGGGCGCCAGTTTCACCACGGCCGGCGGCGGCTATGAGCTGGAAATGGAGGCGCTGGCCGGGCTCGACGCCGAGATCGTGGAAGCGCCCACCGATACGGCGGGCTTCCTCGCCGCAGCATCCACGGCCGATGCGATCTATGCCAAGGGCATTGCCATCTCGGCCGAGATCATCGCCGGCCTCAAGAACTGCAAGGTGATCAGCCTCGGCTCCGTCGGCGTGGACAGCGTGGATGTGAAGGCGGCGACCGCGGCCGGCATTCCCGTGACGAACGTGCCGGACACCTTCATCGAAGAGGTGGCGGATCACTGCATGATGCTGCTGCTGGCGACCTTCCGCCGCACGCTGGAGCAGGACCGGATGGTGCGCGAGCATCGCTGGAAGGAAGGCCGCCCCGCCCTCCTGCAGATCCCGCGCCTGATGGGCCAGACGCTTGGCTTCATCAGCTTCGGCCGCGTGGCGCGCGCGGTGGCGAAGCGCGCCGCCCCCTTCGGCCTGCGCATGATCGCCTATGACCCCTTCCTCGACGAGACGCTGATGAGCGAGCATGGCGTGCTGCCCGCCACCATGAACGAGGTGATGAGCCAGTCCGACTTCGTCTCAATGCATGCCCCGGCACGTCCGGAATGCACGAAGATGCTGCAGGAGAAGCACTTTCGCCTGATGAAGAAGAGCGCGATCTTCCTCAATGTCGGTCGTGGCCCCACGGTGGATGAGGCGGCGCTGATCAAGGCGCTGACCGAGGGCTGGATCGCCTATGCCGGCCTCGATGTGCTGGAGGTGGAGCCGCCCAGCCACAACAACCCGCTGCTGAGCATGGACAACGTCATCCTCTCCGCCCACACCGCCTCGGCCTCGGCACGCTTCGATGAGGCACGCAAGCGCCGCGTGGGCAGCGAGCTGTCGCTCGTGCTGCAAGGCAAGTGGCCAATGAGCTGCGTGAACCCGGCGGTGCTGCAGAACACCAAGTTGCAGCGCTGGCAGCCGATCGGGCTCGGGCGTGGGCCGAACAGCTGAAGAAAAAGTGCCTCCGGCGGCCGGGGCCTCAGGCCCCGGACCCCTTTTTCCTAGGCCGCATCGTTCAGCGGGATGTCCACGTCCAGCAGGGGCGCGTGCTGCTGCGCGCCATAGACATCCGTGTCGCCGAAGCTGCCGGCTGGAACCAGGCGGGGCAGGCTCGCCTTGAAGGCGGCGGCGGCGTCGTAGGGGGTAAAAAGCACATCTTCCTCCGCTACGCCGTAAAGCTTCGCGAAGAGGGCCGCGTTCAGCACGCCCGTCGCCTTCACGCGGCGATACAGCGCGTGGTCCTCGAACAGCACGTCGATGGTGACGATGAAGGGCCCGGCATTCTTGCTCTTGCAGACCTGCGCGATGTCTCGGATGCGGGCCATGTCACACGCTCTCATATTCGATGGGGAAGATGGCGCAGGGGTCCTCCAGCGCCAGCGTGTGGAACACGCTGAAGCGATAGAGCGGGCCCAGCTCGATGTCGGAGGGCGAAAAGGGAAACGCCATGTTCCCCTCCTTGCAGAGCCGCCCCGGGAAATCGGCATGCAGCAGCGAGGTGCGCGCCATGGCGAGCACGGCATTGGCGACATCCTGCGTGGCGGCCACCACCTCGATGATGAAGCCGAGCTCATGGCCGGTGACGGCGGGTGTCGGCTCCCAGCCGGCCATCACGCCATCCTTGCCATAGACGCGCACGGACATCCGGTAATCGGAGGGCGGCACGCCGAAGGACGCGGCCTTGGCGGCGACCTTGGCGCGGTGCGTGGCCAGATAGTCGTCGATCTGGCCGATCAGCACCGGGTCACGCGTGCCGCAGATGGTGATGGCGCGGTATCCATCGCGCTCCACGCCCTCCAGCTTCACGGTGTATTGCGCGGCCGGCACCCAGCGCATGCCGCTGACCTTCACCGCACGGTCGCTGACCGGATCGAAGGAGACCTCCGAGGTGTCGAGCATGCCGCCCGGCTCGGTGTGATGGATCGGGCTCGCATTCTCGTGCAACGCGAAATTCGCGACGGAGAGCGGCGTGCAGCGGCGGATCGGGTTGGGCGGCTCGCAGACCAGGTGCTCGTCGCGTAGCGTGACCAGCAGGCAATCGGGCTCCTTCGGCACGGCGGGCTCGGCGCCGCATTCCAGCATTTTTCCCGCGTACCAGGCCACGGCCGGCGGGATGCCGGCGCGCAGCGCGACCGCGGCCCATTGCGCCGGGTCGCTGCTGCGGCCGCAGAGGATGACCTGCGCGCCGCCATCCAGCGCGCGGGCGATGGGCTCGGGGCCCATCATGGCGACGATGCGCTCGGCGCGGTCGATGGTGGCGGCATCGAGGGGCGGCAGCTTGGCCAGCGCCTTCACGCGGCCCCCCGTCACCGCCTCGCGCAGCATGGCGCGATCCGGTTCGGCATGGATGAGTGCCATGCGGAAGGAAAGGCGCTCCTCGCGCGCGATCTCGCGCACCAGGGCGGCGGTGTCCTGCAAATGCGGCTCGCCGCCTGCGCCCCCGGCCGTTCCGATGATGCAGGGGATCCTGGCCGCCATGGCGGCGAGCAACATGAGCTTCAGGTCGCGCTTCACCGAAAGCCGTGAGGTGAAGGAGGTGCCGGCGCCGAGGTAATGCGGGCCGGGATCGGTGCTGCCGCCATCGGCGCCGATGGCATGCGGCTCCCGCGCCATGCCGATCTTCAGCGATTCCTCGGCATAGCCATAGCCGAGGATGCCGCTGGTCGAGAGCATGCGGATTTCGGTCATTGGGCGCGCCGGATCAGGCCATCGCGCGTCGCCTGCTCCCATTTCGCGTCATCGGCGCGCATCAGCGCCGCGAGCTGCTCCAGGTCCATCGGCGCCGCCTCATTGCCGAGCGTCGCATAGCGCGCGCGCATCGCGGGGGTCGCGATGATCTCGGTGATCGCGGTGTTGAGTTGGGTCGCGATCGCGGTGGGCAGGCGCGCGGGAGCGAGGATCGCGAACCAGCCGACGAATTCGGTGCCCGGCACGCCGGCCTCGGCGATCGTGGGCACATCGGGCAGGTAGGGCGAGCGCTGCGGCGAGGTGACGCCGATCACCCGCACATGGCCGGAGGCGACGAGGGCGGCGGCCGTTGCCGGGCTGCCCCAGGCGACGGGCAGGTGCCCGGCCGTGAGATCCGCCAGATAGGCGCCACTGCCGCGATAGGGCACCTCGTTCAGCTCGATGCCGGCGCGCAGCGCGAATTGCCGCGCCGAGAAGGAGGATTGCGCATCCGAGGTGCCCTGGGGCACGCCGCCCGGCTGGGCGCGCGCCGCGCGGATCAGCCCGGCAATATCCTGGAAGGGGGCGCGCATGCTGGCCATCATCACCATCGGGTAGCGGGCGGTGATGGAGAGCAGGGTGAAATCCGTCACCGGATCATAGGGCAGCGGGCCCAACTGCCGCGCCATGATGTGCGTGCTGGTCTGGGCGCCCAGCGTGTAGCCATCAGGCGCGCTGCGGGCCACAGCCTCGGTGCCCACGATGCCATTGGCGCCGGGCCGGTTTTCCACCACGAAGCTGCGGCCGAAGCGGGCCGTCAGCTGCTCCGCGATGGCGCGCGTGGTCACATCCGTGCCGCCGCCGGCCGCATAGGGCACGATGATCCGCACGGTGCGGGAGGGCCAGACATCCTGCGCCTGGGCGATGGCGGGGATGGTGAGAGCGGCGCCGAGGGCGGCGCGGCGGGTGATCTTGCTCATATCGTCTCTCCCTGTTGCTTACTTGCGCCAATCGCGCGCGTTGGGGCGGTCGAGGCCCAGGTTTTCCCGCAGCGTCGGGCCGGCATAATCCTTGTGATAAAGCCCGCGCCGCTGGAGTTCCGGCACGACAAATCGAGTAAAATCCTCGAAGGCGCCGGGGGTGTGGGTGGCGGCGAGCACGAAGCCGTCGCAGGCGCGCGTCGTGAACCATTCCTCCATCTGGTCCGCCACATCGCTGGGCGTGCCGACGAAGTTGGGGAATTCCTTGATGGTGCCGCGACCCGAGAAATGCACGAAGTCCCGCACGGTCGGGTTGGGCTTGCCGCTCAGCATCACCACGCGATCCTTGAAGCCGGTCCAGGACATCTTCCGGAGCTCCTCATCGGTGAACTCGCTGTCCAGATCCTTGCTGGTGAAGTCGAAATTCGTGACCTCGGAGAGCAGCACCAGCCCGTCGATCGGCTTGGAGAGTTCGAGGACCGCCTCGCGCTTCGCTTCCGCGATGGCCCGCGTCTCGCCGACGCAGACATAGCAAGCGGGCGCGACGAAGACCTTCTCCGGGTCGCGCCCCGCCTCGGCCACGGCGGCCTTGAGGTCGGCATACTGCTTCCGGCCGGC
>NZ_JAIEQY010000158.1 GCF_019747315.1 Roseococcus sp.
GGGATGGCCTTGCGGAAGCGCTCCAGCGCGCCGCGCGGCGCGGCCTCGGCCGGTTCGCGCCATTCCGCCTCGCTCCCCAGCCGGGCGAGGGAGACAAGCAGCGCGGCGCCGCCGGAATCCAGCGCCGTCACCGCGCTGGCATCAATGGTGAGGTCCTGCGAAGCCTTGGCGGCCTGATGCGCCTCCTCCCAGCGCGCCACGGCGGTGGGGGTGTCGAGCGTGCCGCTGAAGCGCAGGACGAGCCGGCCGGCCTCGGTCTCGGCCTGGAAGGGGGCGGTTGGCATGTGCGGCGGACCATGCACGCCAGCCACGGGAAGCTTCAAGGAGTTTTGCAGGGATTCACCCCTGCCCGGGGAGCAGGGCATGCATCAGCACCGCGGTTGCCGCCGCCACATTCAGGCTTTCGACCAGGCCGGAGCCGGGCAGCGTCACCCGCTCGGCGCAGCAAGCCAGGATATCGGGGGAGAGCCCGGTCTCCTCCGCGCCCATCACCAGCGCGATGGGCTTTTGCCGCGCGATCCGGGCCGGCGGCAGCCCCCCGGTGGCGACGGCACCCACCACATGCCACTGCCCGGAAAAGCGCCGAAGCGTGCTGCCCAGATCCTCGGCGCGGAAGACGGCCAGGTGCTCCAGCCCGCCCTCCGAGGTGCGGAAGGCGGCGTCCGAGAGGTCCGCCTGCCGGGAATCGCCCGAGAGCAGCAGCGCCTTGGCCCCGAAGAAGGCGGCGGCCCGGGCGATGGCGCCGAGATTGTGCGGATTGCCGATGCCATCCAGCACCAGCAGCACCGGCGCGGCGAAGAGCACGGGCGGCGTCGGCGTCGGGATGGGCAGGGCCCGGCGCGGATCGGCGATGGCGACGATGCCGCCATGGTGCTCGGTGCCGGCGATGCGGGCCAGCTCATCCTCCAGCACCTCGCGATAGGCCTTCTTGTGCCGGGCGAGGTAGCGGCAGAGCGGCCCGGCCACCGGGCGGCGCTCTTCCAGGTAATGCAGGCGCTGCACCGCCTCGGGCCGCCGCAGGAACAGGGCGCGCACGGCGTTCACCCCACAGATGCGCTGCGGGTCCGGCCGGCGAGGCGGCGGTGGCGGGAAGCTGGAGGGGCCGTAGCCGCCGCGGAATTCAGACATGCGCCAGGGCCTTCATCTGCGCGAGCAGCGCGGGTGGGACGGCGATTCCCTCGGCCTCCGCGCGGGAGGCCAGCCCATCGCGTCGGGCGCCGGGGAGGCGCACGCCCTCATCGCCCAGCATGGCCGTGACCAGTGCCTCCATCCGGTCGAGGAAGGTATCCGTACCGGATAGCGCGCCGGGGTCCACCGCCAGGATGGCATGGCCAAGGCGCGGCGGGTTGGGCGAGGGGGCGAAGAAGCTGTCGGCCTCGAAGCCGAAGGCGGCCCCGCCCAGGGCCACACAAAGCACCTCGACCACCAGCGCGAGCGCCGCGCCCTTGGTGCCGCCCATGGCGAGCATGGCGCCATCCAGCGCGGCCTTGGGGTCCGTGGTGGGCTGGCCAGTGGCATCCAGCGCCCAGCCTTCCGGGATGGGCCGGCCTTCCTTGGCGGCGACCATGATCTTGCCGCGCGCCACCTCGGAGAGGGCGAGGTCCACCACCATCGGCGCTGCATTCCGGCGGGGGAAGGCGGCGGCGACGGGGTTGGTGCCGAGCAGCGGGCGCTTTCCGCCCGGCACCGGCATGGCATAGGGCGAATTGGTGAAGGCCAGCGCCACCAGCCCCTGTCGCGCCAGGCGCCGCACCGGCAGCGCCATGGCGCCGGCGTGATGGCTGTTGGTGATGGCGATGAAGGCCACCCCGTGCTCGGCCGCGCGCCGCGCCGCCTCGGCCTCGGCCAGGTGAAGGGCGGGATAGGCCAGGCCATTGCCGGCATCCACCAGCGCCGCGCCCCCACGCTCCCGCGTCACGCGCGGGATGGCCGCGCCATCCGCCCGGCCCTCGCGCAGGAAGCCGGCATACATGGCCACGCGGGACAGCCCGTGCCCGCCCTGGCCCTCGGCCTCGGCGGCGACCAGGGCGTCCGCGGTCAGCGCCGCCATCTCGGGATTGGCCCCGGCGGCGACGAGCGCGGCGGTGGCGAGGGATCGGGCTTCGGGGAGGCTGATACTCATCCGGGGGTTGAAGCCCGGATCAGCCCGCGCGGCAACGGCGGCGGGTCAGCCCGTGCGGCGGGTCAGGCGCATCGGCAGGCGCAGGGCCAGGCTGAGGGTCAGGCCAGCCGTGGGAATGGGCGCGCGGCCAGGCAGCCGGGCCAGGCGGAAGCGCCGGGCGAGGGTGGCAAGGGCCTGCTCCGCCGCGCGCAAGGTGAAGGCCTCACCCACGCAGCCACGAGGGCCAAGGCCGAAGGGGAGGTAGGTGAAGGGCGCGGGCGCCGGCGCGCCGGGCAGGAAGCGCGCCGGACGGAATTCATCCGGTGCCTCCCAGTGATCGGCGTGGCGATGCACGAGCCAGGGGGAGACGAAGGCCAGGCTGCCCTGCGGCACGGCCATGCCCGGCACCTGCGTCGCGCGCCCCGCCACCCGGGCGATGAGCGGCACGGGGGGGTAGAGGCGCAGCGCCTCCCGCAGCACGGCGCGGGTCATCGGGCGGTCCTCGGCGCCGGAATCCAGCTCGGCGTGCAGGGCCGCCTCCACCTCCGGCGCCTCGGCCAGCAGGAACCAGGTGGCGGCGAGCAGGCCGGAGAGCGCGTCATGCCCCATGCCGAAGAGCGAGATCACCTCCTCTGCCGCGGCGTCGGCCGGCAGGGCGGCGATGAGGCCGCTGCCGGCCTTGCGGGCGCGCGCGATCAGCGGCGCCACCACCGCGCGAATGCGCTTTGCGTCGCCACCCAGGCGCAGCCGGACCAGGGGGTCGGGCAGCGCCATCAGGGTGATCAACCCGGCGCCGCTGATCTTGGCGCGATAGGCATGGGCCAGGCGCATGATCTGCGCCGCCGCCGCCGCATCCCCCGCCGGGCCGAAGAGCAGCCGCAGAAGCATCTCGGCTGAGACCTGCTCCATCGCGCCGATCAGCTCGATCGTGTCGCCCTCCGGCCGGGCGGCCCATTGCGCGGCCCAGGCGGCGATCACGGCGTCCAGCCCATCGGCCAGTTCGGCCATGGCCGCCGTCGTCAGGGGGCGCCGGGCCCGCCAGCGCGCGCCCTCGGCGATGAAGAGCCCCTGGCCCATCAGCGGCGCCAGCAGCTTGGAAAGCTGCGGCGGCTTGGCGGCGAAGCTTTCGGCCTGGGTGACCAGCACGGCTTCGATGGCGGCGGGCCGGTTGAAGATGATGAGGCGCTGGCCCAGAACCTCCAGCGTGGTGCCGGAGTTGCGGAACATCTCCTCGCCCCAGACCTCCAGCAGGCTGCGGCTGGCCTTGGCGAGGAGTTCCGTGACCGGGATCTCGCCCTTGTGGCGGGGCGGGAAGGGCGGTGTCGCGCCGCTCATTCCTTGTGGACGCGCAGGGGGCCGAAGGCCTGGCCCACCGGCATCATCTGCAGCGTGTTGATGTTTACGCGGGCCGGCAGCGTGGCGCACCAATGCACGGCCTCGGCGATATCATCGGGCGTCAGCGGCTCGGCGCCCGCATAGATGCCGGCGGCCTTGGCGTCATCGCCATGGAACCGGACATTGCTGAATTCGGTGCCGCCGACCAGGCCGGGCTCGATATCCGTGACGCGCACCTTGGTGCCCCACAGATCGGCGCGCAGGTTCAGGCTGAAATGCCGGACGAAGGCCTTGCTGGCGCCATAGACATTGCCGCCGGGATAGGGGAATTCGCCCGCGGTGGAGCCGATATTGATGATGTGCCCGCGGTTGCGCGCCACCATCCCCGGCAGGACCGCGCGCGTCACATACATCAGCCCCTTGATGTTGGTGTCCACCATCGCGTCCCAGTCATCCAGGTCCGCGTCCTGCGCGCCGGAGAGCCCGAGGGCCAGGCCGGCATTGTTCACGCAGAGATCAATCTCTGCCCAATCCGCCGGCAGGCCACCGATGGCGCTGGCCACGGCCGCGCGGTCCCTCACATCGAGGATGAGCGGGAGGACGCGCTCCGCCCCCAATTCCCCACGAAGCGTCTCTAGCCGATCGGCACGGCGGCCGGCGGCGATGATGCGCGCGCCATCGGCGGCGAAGCGTTGCGCGATGACGCGGCCAAAGCCGGCGGTGGCGCCGGTGACGAGGATGATCATGCGGGGGTCTTCCTGGGTTGGTTGGGCCAGCCGGCCTATTTCAGGCTGAGCATCAGCAGGGCGAAGAGCACCAGCGCCGCGCCCTGCAACAACACGCGATAGCGCATCAGCTTCTGCGAGCTCTCGGCGCTGGCGCCCCGCGCCATGCCGATCAGCCCGGCGAAAAGGACGCCCAGCGTCGCCAGCATGGCGATGGCGACAAGGATGGTGAGGAGGGTCTGCATACCCCCATCATGGCCCTGGCCGCGCGAAGCGCAACCGGGCGAGGGAGGCCGCCCCGGCCAGCCCGGCCAGGCCGCAGAGCGCGAAGCCCAGGGAAAATCCGCCCGTGCCGAGCACCAGGGCCGAAAACAACGTGGGCGCCACGATCATCACCCCGGCGAAGACGAAGCCCAGCGCCGCCGTCGCCGCGCCCACCCGGCCGGCGGGGGCCACGCGCGCCACCTCGCTCAGCATCACGCCGTTCCAGCCCACGGCCGAGGCGCCCATCGCCACCGCCACCACGGCAATCACCAGGGAGGGCCAGCCCGGCCCGGCCAGGGCCAGGAGCCCGCAGGCGCCGCCGATGGCCACGCCCAGCGCCAGCAGCACCGGCAGGGCGCCGATGCGGTCGGCGATCAGCGCCCAGGCGATGCGCCCGGCAACGCCGCTGCCCTGGGCGAGGGCCAGCATCAGCCCCGCCTGCTCCAGCCCCGTGCCCATCACCTGAACCTGCCAGACCACAAAGAAGGATCCGAAGCAGAATTGCGCGATGCCGAAGCTGGAGGCGGCGAAGGTGAG
This sequence comes from Roseococcus sp., assembly GCF_019747315.1. Lineage (GTDB taxonomy): Bacteria > Pseudomonadota > Alphaproteobacteria > Acetobacterales > Acetobacteraceae > Roseococcus. The sequence goes on from NZ_JAIEQY010000158.1 coordinate 4,963, forward strand.
CGTGCGGATGCGCGCATCGTCGCGCAGGATGGAAAGGCTGGATTTCGCGTCCTGCCAGGGGCGCAACGGCGCGCCACCCGGGGCCGCGCGGTCGGTGTCCAGCGCGGCGCGCAGCGGTTGCAGGGCGAGGGCCAGCAGCAGGGAAAAGACGGCGACGGCCAGCACCCCCGCCCGCCAGCCATATTGCGTGGCGAGGATGGGCGCCAGGGCCGCCACCAGCATGGCCCCCGCCGGCACGCCACACTGCTTCAGCCCGAAGACCAGGCTGCGGATCCGCGCCGGCGTACGCGGCGCCAGCAAATGGCTGCCCGCCGGGGTGATCGGCCCATGGCCCAGCCCGGCCAGCAGCGCGGAAACCAGGAGCGCCAGCGGATGCCCGATGGCCGCGACGGCGATGCCGAGTGCCACCACCACCAGCGCCCCCTGGCACACCCGCACCCCGCCATGCCGGGCCAGCAGCCCCTGGGTGATCGGCCCCGAGAACAGTGCCCCCGCATAGACCAGCGCGGTGTGGATGCCGGCCAGGCTGGCGGAAAGCCCGGTCTCGGCGGCGATGGCGGGCGCCAGCACCGGCACCGTCAGGAAGGCCCCCATCCCCGCCATATGGGTGCCCAGAAGCGCCAGCATGATCAGCCAGATGGAAGGTGAGGTGCGCATGAAGTCCAGCATGGTGCATGCTGCGTTGCGGAAGAGCAACTTGGCCGCCCCGCTGGGGGCAACTTGACCCCCGGGGCTTGGGCGCGGAAACCAGGGGCCATGTGGTTCCGCCTCCTGCCTCTCCTGCTGATCCTGCTCGCACCCCTGGCTTCCGCCCAGGTTCCGGTGCCCGCCAACCCGCCGCCGGGTTCCCTGGCGCCGCGCGCGCCGGCCGCAGCCGCTGCGCCGGCTGCCCCCCCCGCC
>NZ_JAIEQY010000163.1 GCF_019747315.1 Roseococcus sp.
GATGACGGCAACATGATGGTGCTGAACAAGGTCGGCACGGCGGCGCAGAAAGAGTGGTGGATGATGCCCGTCGTGCGCGGCGAGGTGCAGTCCAGCTTCGCCATGACGGAGCCCGAGGGCGCGGGCAGCGACCCGGGGATGACCAAGACCTATGCCGAGCGCGCCAGCAACAACAGCTGGCGCATTCATGGCCGCAAGTGGTTCATCACCGGCGCGGGCGAGAGCAAGCATTTCATCGTCATGGCCCGCACCAGCGATGATCCGCGCCGCGGCCTGACGGCCTTCCTCTTCCATGCCGACCAGCCCGGCTGGAAGATCGAGCGCCGCATCCCGATCATGGGCCCGGAGGAGCATGGCGGCCATTGCGAGATCACCTTCGACGGCCTCGAAGTCGCCGATGAGAACATCCTGATGGGGGTGGGCGACGGGTTGAAGATGACGCAGATCCGCCTGGGTCCCGCGCGGCTCACGCATTGCATGCGCTGGACCGGCATGGGGCGCCGCGCGCTGGAGATCGCCATGGCGCGCATCGAGCAGCGCCACGCCTTCGGCCAGAAGCTCGCCGAGAAGGAAAGCGTGCAGATGATGGTGGGCGAGGCAGCGATGCAGCTCGACATCTCGCGCCTCGTGACCATGCGGGCCGCCTGGAAGCTCGACCAGGGGGACTTCGCGCGCAAGGAGGTCAGCACGGCCAAGATCATCGCGGCCGATGCGCTGCATCGCGCGGCCGATACGGCGCTGCAACTGCTGGGCGCGCGCGGCTACTCCAAGGACACGCCCGTCGAGTGGATGTACCGCTATGCCCGCCAGGCGCGGCTGGTGGATGGCGCCTCCGAGGTGCATCGCATGGTGATCGCCAATTTCCTGCGGCGCGAGGGCAGCGAATATTTCGGCTGGCGCACGCATGGATGAGGCGCGGCGCAAGGCGCTGGAGGCCTGGCTTGGCGTCGAGATCACGGGGGCCAGCCTGCTCTCGGGTGGCGCGATCCAGCAGAACTGGGCGCTGACACTCTCGGACGGCCAGGAGTGGGTGCTGCGGACGGATAATGCCGCGACACTCGCCGTCTCGCTGCCGCGCTCGGCCGAATTTGCGCTGCTGCGCGCCGCCCATGCCGAAGGCGTCACGGTGCCGGAGCCGCTGCGGCTCTGCGAGGATCGCAGCGTGATCGGCACGCCCTTCTTCGTGATGCGGCGCGTGGGCGGGACGGCGACGGGGTTTCGCCTCGCCAAGGCGGCGGCGGCGCAGGGTGGGGATGAGGCGCTGGTGCGGGCGCTGGGGGCGGAGCTGGCGCGCATCCATCGCATCACGCCGCCGCGTGCGGATCTCGATTTCCTGGGCGAGCCACCGGAGGATGCGGGTGCGGCCTTCATCGCGGCCATGCGCGCGCGGCTGGATGAGGCCGGCACGCCGCGCCCGGCGGTGGAATGGGGCCTGGCCGCGATGGAGCGGCACCTGCCCCCGCCCTTGCCGCCCGTGCTGAACCACAATGATTTCCGCACGGGGAACCTCATGGTGGAGGGCCATGCCGTCACCGCCGTGCTGGACTGGGAATTCGCCGCCTGGGGCGATCCGCATGCCGATCTCGGCTGGTTCTGCGCGCCCTGCTGGCGCTTCGCCAATCGCGCGCTGGAGGCGGGCGGCCTCGGTTCCCGCGCGGCCTTCCTGGAGGGCTATGGCCCCGGCGCCGATGCGTCGCGCCTGCCCTTCTGGGAACTCGCCGCCACCATCCGCTGGGCCGTGATCGCGGCGGACCAGGGGGCGCGCCACCTCTCGGGCGTGGAGCGCAGCCTGGAGCTGGCGCTGACCGCGCAGATCATCCCCGAACTGGAAATGGACATCCTGGCCCAGGTGGAGGCGCTCGATGCTGGAACAGCCTAACGCACAGGACCTGCTGGCCACCGCCCGCGCGGCGCTGCTGGACAAGCTGCTGCCCGCCCTGCCCGCGCATCTGCATTACGAGGCGCGGATGATCGCCAATGCCATGGCCATCGCCGGGCGCGCCGGCACGGTGGACCCGGCCCCCCTGGCCTCGCGCATCGCGAATTTCGCCGAGGACCCGGCGCAATTCGCGGCCCGCATCCGCGCCGGCGCCTATCAGCCGGGCAGCCCCGCCTATGCCGGCGCGGCCGCCCTGCTGCGCGAGATGGTGCGGATGCGCGCTTCCGTGACAAACCCGCGCGCCATGGGCTAAGACCCGCCCATCATGGACAACAACACCGCCACCAAGCCGCGCAGCCAGCTGAAAGGCGACGCCTGGCGCGCCTATGACGCGCTTCCGCCCGAGGTGCGCGCCGCGCTCCGGGAATCGCTGGTGGATTGGTGCCCGCTGCGCGCCCAGGAATGGCATGTCCATCTGCTCCGCAAGGAGAAGCTGAAGCCCGCCAAGGCGGCGCGCGCGCTGGTCCGCACCATTCGCCGCATGGACCATGCCGAGGTCGCCGCCTTCGCCCGCGCCTGGCCCAAGGGGGCGCGTGAATACCCGCATGTGGCGGCGGAGGCGAGCATCCAGCGCTATGCCGGCGCGGACGGGCTGCCGGCCGCCTGAGGGCCGCCCTCGACGCAAGCGCCTGGCCCGCCTAGCCTCCCTTTCAAGAACGGGGAGGTCACGATGGGTCCGCTGCACGGGCTGAAAATCCTGGAAATTGCCGGAATCGGGCCGGGCCCCTTCTGCGCCATGCTGCTGGCAGATCTGGGTGCCGAGGTGATCCGCATCGAACGCGCGGAAGGCCCTGCGGGCTCGCGGCAGGATGTCTCGCTGCGCAACCGCCGCTCGCTGGCGCTCGATCTCAAGAAGCCCGAGGCCATCCAGGCCGTGCTGCGCATGGCCGAGACCGCGGACGCGCTGATCGAAGGCTTTCGCCCGGGCGTGATGGAACGCCTCGGCCTCGGCCCCGAGGCGGTTCGCGCGCGCAATCCGCGCCTGGTCTATGGCCGGATGACCGGCTGGGGCCAGGAAGGCCCGATGGCGAAGCTCGCGGGGCATGACATCAACTACATCGCGCTGACCGGCGCGCTGCACGCCATGGGCCGCGCGGGCGAGCCGCCGGCGCCGCCGCTCAACCTGGTGGGCGATTATGGCGGCGGCGGCATGCTGCTGGCCTTTGGCATCCTCGCCGCCCTGCTGGAGCGCGCAAGCAGCGGCCAGGGCCAGGTGGTGGATGCGGCCATGGTGGATGGCGCGGCCCTGCTGATGGCGCCCATGTTCGGCATGAAGGCGCGCGGGCGCTGGGGGGCGGAGCGCGCCGGCAATTTCCTGGATGGCGCGGCCTCCTTCTACGACAGCTATGCCTGCGCCTGCGGCGGCTTCGTCGCCGTGGGGCCGATCGAGCCGCAATTCTTCGACGAGATGGTGGCGAAGATGGGCCTGGACCCCAAGCTCTTCGAGGGCCGCATGGAGCCCGCCAAATGGCCCGCCCACAAGGCGCTTCTGGCGGCGGCCTTCGCGACCAGGACGCGCGACGAATGGGCCGCGCTCTTCGCCGAGAGCGATGCCTGCGTGTCCCCCATCCTCTCGATGAGCGAGGCGCCGCACCATCCGCACAACGCGGCACGCGGCAACTTCGTGGAGCGCGACGGCGCGATGCAGCCCGCCCCCGCGCCCCGCTTCTCCCGCACGCCGGGCGGCCTCACTGCCCCGCCCCCGCTGCGCGGCGAGCACAGCCGGGACATCCTGGCCGAATTCGGCTTCTCTGAGGCCGAGATCGCCGCGCTCGCACCCGCGCCCGCAACCCGCTAGCCTCGCCCGCAAAGCCAGGAGGACCCAAGATGGACACTAACGCCGCCGCACGGCCCACCCGCCCGCGCACCCTCTTCACCGCCGAGCACGAGATGTTCCGCGAGCAGATGCGCCGCTTCGTGGAGCGCGAGATCGCCCCCCATCACCGGGACTGGGAACGCGCCGGCATCGTGCCCCGCGAGTTGTGGGCCAAGGCCGGCGCGCAGGGCTTCCTCTGCACCATGCTGGACCCCGAATATGGCGGCGCCGGCGGGGATTTCGGCCATGCCGCCATCGTGATCGAGGAGCTGGCGCGGGTGAATGCCTCGGGCGTCGCCTTCCAGCTGCATTCGGACATCGTCGTGCCCTATATCGCGGCTTACGCGAGCGAGGCACGCAAGCGCGAATGGCTGCCCAGGATGGCCGCCGGCGAGATCATCGGCGCCATCGCCATGACCGAGCCCGGCATGGGCAGTGACCTCAAGGCCGTGCGGACCAGTGCGGTGCGCGATGGCGACCACTGGGTGATCAACGGCTCCAAGACTTTCATCTCCTCAGGCCAGAATGCTGGCCTGGTGATTGTGGTCTGCAAGACGGACCCGGCCGCGGGCCGGCGCGGCGTCTCGCTCATCGCGGTCGAGGAGGGGACACCCGGCTTCACCAAGGGCCGCAAGCTGGAAAAGATCGGCCTGCACGCGCAGGACACGTCGGAGCTGTTCTTCGAGGATGTGCGCGTGCCGCTGGACAACCTCATCGGCGAGGAAAACGCCGGCTTCCGCCACCTGATGCACCAATTGCCGCAGGAGCGCCTGGTGATCGCGGTGCGCGCCGCCGTCAGCATGGAGACGATGCTGGACGCCACCATCGCCTATACGAAGGAGCGCCAGGTCTTCGGCCACTCCGTCTTCGACTTCCAGGTCCACCGCTTCAAGCTCGCCCAGGCCAAGGCCGAGATCGCGATGTTCCGCGTCTATCTGGATGACTGCATCGCCCGCCACCTCAAGGGCGAGCTCTCGGGCGAGGAAGCGGCGGCCGCCAAGCTGCTCGGCACCGAGATGCAGAACCGCCTGCTCGATGATTTCCTGCAGATGCATGGCGGCTATGGCTACATGGCCGAATACGAGATCGGCCGCGCCTGGGCGGATGCGCGTGTCGGCCGCATCTATGGCGGCTCCTCCGAGGTGATGCGCGAGATCATTGCCCGCACCCTCTGACACACGGTAAGGTTGCACAGCCTTGGCCGCGGCCGCGGCGGGACCCAGGAAGCAGGAGAGCCACCATGGCCAGGTTGAACGTCAACGGAAGCATGGTGGAGGTGAATGCCTCGCCCGATACGCCCCTGCTCTGGGCCATTCGTGACCATGTGGGCCTGACCGGCACCAAATATGGCTGCGGCATTTCGCAATGCGGCGCCTGCACCGTGCATCTGGATGGCGTTCCCACGCGCTCCTGCGGGGTCACGCTCGACTCCGTCACCGAGGCGCAGAAGATCGTGACGATCGAAGGCCTCTCGCCCGAGGGCAACCACCCGATCCAGGTGGCCTGGCGCGCACTGGACGTGCCGCAATGCGGCTTCTGCCAGTCCGGCATGATCATGGCGGCCGCCGCCCTCCTGGCCGAAAAGCCGCGCCCGACCGACGAGGATATCGACGCGGCGATGACCAATATCTGCCGCTGCGGCACCTATAACCGCGTGCGCGAGGGCATCCATCGTGCCGCGCGTGGGCTGGCCGGCTGAGGGGCGCAGAGATGAACCATATCCGGACCTCGCGCCGCTCCCTCATGCAGGCGGCGGGCGCGCTCGTCGTCGGCTTCCATGTGGCGCCGCGTGGTGCGCTGGCCCAAGCCACGCCCGCCACGCCCGAGATCAATGCCTGGGTGGTGATCCACCCCGATGACCGCGTGGTGCTGCGCATGGCCCGCGCCGAGATGGGCCAGGGCACGCGCACCGGCCTCTGCCAGATGATCGCCGAGGAGTTGCATTGCGACTGGTCGAAGATCTCGACCGAATATGTGACGCCGGGGCAGAGCCTCGCGCGCAACCGCGCCTGGGGGAATTTCCTGACGGCCGGCAGCCTGGGCGTGCGGCAGAGCCAGGACTACGTGCGCCGCGGCGGGGCCACGGCGCGCATCATGCTGGTCCAGGCCGCCGCCGCGCGCTGGGGCGTGGAGCCGGCGACCTGCACCGCCAAGGATTCCGTGATCACGCACACGCCCACTGGCCGCACGCT
>NZ_JAIEQY010000374.1 GCF_019747315.1 Roseococcus sp.
TCGTTGCTGAGATCGCGCACCAGGCGGGGCAGCTTGGCCCAGGCATTGCCGATGGGCTGCATGCGCGTCTTCATCACGCCGTCCTGCAGGTCGGAGGTGATCTGGGAGAGGCGCTGCAACGGCACGGCAAAGGCGGCATTCTCCTCCGCGCGGGCCAGCTGCATGAGCTGGTTGCGCGTCAGCACCAGCTCGCTGACCAGCACCATCAGGTCTTCCAGCACATCCACGGCAACGCGGATGGTCTGCGGCGCATTGCCGCCGGCGGCGCTCGTCTCGACCTGGGCTTCGGCGACGGGCAGGGGGGCGGCGGCCTCGGCCGCGGGCGCGGCATCCTCCGCCGGCACCTCGCCCGAGGCGGCGGCGTCCAGCGCCGCCTTCAGCGGGCCGTCATCGCCCGCGGGTTCGCTGCCTGTGGCTTCGAGGCCTGCGACGATCTGCTTGAAGCGATCCGCCGCCGAGAGGATCAGCGTAATGCCGCCGGGCGTGACCGCCAGCGTGCCGTCACGCCAGAGGCCCAGCACATTCTCGGCCGCATGGGCCACGCCTTCGAGGCGCGGCAGGCCCAGGAAGCCGCAGGTGCCCTTGATGGTGTGGACGGTGCGAAAGACTTCCGAGAGCACAGCGCCATTGCCCGGGTTGCGTTCCAGCTGCAGCAGCGCCGCATCCAGGCTGGCCAGGCCTTCGTTGGTCTCGGTGAGAAAATCGGCGAGCAGATCGTCCATCGGCGGTTCCTTCGAAGCCTCGCCCCCAGGAAGAAGGGGCTGCGGTGACGGGGAGAATGAGCCGGGTCTCGCGAAGAAAGCGTAAATGGCGTCAGAGTTTTGCCAGGGTTTTTCCCGATGTTTTGCGTGGCGTTTTGCGACGCGCTTCGCCGCGCGGCGTCACACCTGGGGGCAGACCAGCAGTGGCGGCAGCCCCGCCCCCGCGCCGAATGCGAAGCTGAGCTCCATGCCCTCGGCCATGGCCTGGGTGACGACCCAGGGCGCCAGCACGCGGCGCGGGCCGCCATCCAGCGCCCGTTCCAGGCTCCCTCCTTCCAGGCTGCCTTGCGCGATGAGGTCCACGAAGATGGGCGACCAGGCGGCGTCGCGCCCTTCGGGCAGGAAGGTGACCGCGCCATCCGAGGCCTGGGCGATGCGCACCACGCCGCCACGCGGCAGCGCTTCCGCGCTCAGCAGTGCGGTGGACAGCATCAGCCGCACGCGGCCCGAGCCCATGGGGCCGGAGGAGGCGGGCACCTCGAAGCGCACGCGATGCGCCATGGGCGCGCCTCGCAGCAGCACCGCCAGCTCATGCCAGGGCAGGTCATCGCCATGGCCGAAGGCGGCGGCGAAGAGCTTCATGCGGGCCCGCAATTCACAAGCGGTTTCCATCAGGATGGCGTGCGCGGCCGGGTCCGTCGCCTGCGGCAGGATCGCGGTGATGCTGGCCATGGGGGAACCGAGGTCGTGGAAGATGCGCGCGGCCATCAACTCGGCCAGGCGATGCGGGTGCGGCATTCCAATGTCTTTCGCTTCCGCCGCGCAGTCTGCGGCGCTTGGGGTGTCCAGGGCGCGCAGCCCTGCGCAAGATACGGGCCAATTCATCGTCATCCTGTCTCCTCGCGGGCGATGGCCACGGGGTGAAAGGGCAACCGGATGCGCAACCTAGCGGAGGCACGGTTGCCCAATGGTTTAAAACAGCGCCAGTCTCATCTCCGTAATTCTGAATTTCCCGTGAGGATGGCCCGGCCAAAGCGCGGCGGGCGTGAAGGGAGCGTCGAAGATGCACGGAATGGAGCCTGGAATGCGCGTCTCGCACCCGCTGCACCCTGAATGGGGCATCGGCCAGGTGCAGTCGGTGGTGGGAAATCGCGTCACGGTCAACTTCGAGCATGCGGGGAAGTTGCTGCTGAACCTCGCCGTTGTCGCGCTTGAGCAGGTGGAGGCTTGAGCGAGCTGCTCAGCGCCTGCGCCGAATTGCTGCGTGACTGGCCGATCTGGGCCGCGGCGCTGGCCACCGCCATCGCCGGGCTGATGCGCGGCTATGCCGGCTTCGGCACGGCGGTGATCCTGGCGCCGATCTATTCCGTGCTCTGGGGCCCGCGCGCCGGCGTGCCGGTGATGCTGATGATGGAGCTGATCGTCTCCCTCCAGCTGCTGCCGCGGGCCTTCAAGGATGCGGATACGCGGGTGATGCTGCCGATCGGCGGCGCGGCCGCCCTGGCCACGCCGCTCGGCGCCGTCGTGCTGCTGACGGCCGATCCCGATCTGCTGCGGCGCTGCATCGGCGGATTCGTGCTGGTGTTTGGCCTGCTGCTGCTCTCGGGCTGGCGCTATCACGGCAGCCGGCCGCTCGGGCTGAACCTGGCGGTCGGCACCAGCGCGGGCCTGCTCAAGGGCGCCACAGGGATGAGCGGGCCGCCCGTGATCCTTTACCTGCTGGCGGGGCCGGAGGAGGCGAAGCGGCACCGCGCCAACCTGATTCTTTTCTTCGCGCTGATCGCCATCGTCTCCATCCTCGGGCCGCTCTGGTTCGGGATGATCACGGCGGCGGTGCTGGCCAAGTTGCTGCTGCTGCTGCCGGTGCTGCTGGTCTCGGTGCCGATCGGCGCGCGCCTGTTCCACATCGTGCCGCAGCGTTTCTACAAGCGCTTCGCGCTGGTTGTGTTGCTCGCGGCCGGGGGGATCGCGCTGCTGGCCTGAGGCGGCGCTGGACGGCGCTATTCCCGAACGACTATAACGGACCCATGCATCGCCGTGCGCTTCCCCTCCTCGCCATGCTGCCGGCCGCGGCGCGTGCCCAGGCGGCGGTGACGATCTTCGCCGCCGCCTCCCTGCAGGATGGGCTGCGCGCCTTGGCGCGGGACTGGGCGGCGCGCGGGCATGCGGCGCCGCGCCTCTCCTTCGCGGCATCTTCCGCGCTGGCGCGGCAGATCGAGCAGGGCGCGCCGGCCGATCTGTTCCTCGGCGCCGATGAGCCCTGGATGGACTATCTCCAGGCCCGCAACCTGATCCTGCCGGCCACCCGCAGCAGTGCGCTGGGCAATGCGCTGGTGCTGGTGGCGCCCGCCGATGCGGCGCGGCCGCTCACCCTGGCGCGGGGCACGGATCTCGCAGCGCGGCTTGGGCCGCAGGGGCGGCTGGCGATGGGCGACCCCGCGCATGTGCCGGCCGGCCGCTATGGCCAGGCCGCGCTGGAATGGCTGGGCGCCTGGGCCGCGCTGGCGCCTCGCCTGGCCCGCGCCGAGAATGTGCGCGCCGCCCTGCTGCTGGTGGAGAGGGGCGAGGCGCCGCTCGGCATCGTCTATGCCACCGATGCGCTGGCCGCCCCGGGCGTGCGCGTCATCGCCGGGTTTCCGGCCGAGAGCCACCCGCCGATCACCTATCCCTTCGCGCTCACCCGCCGCGCCGAGTCCCATGCCGAGGCCCGCGCCCTGCTGGCCTTCCTGACCGGGCCGGAGGCAATGCCGGTGTGGCAGCGCCACGGCTTCACGCTGCCCCGTTGATCGCGCTGACGCCTGAGGAGTGGCAGGCCATCCGGCTCAGCCTCGATGTCGCGGCGCGCTCGGTGCTGGTCTCGCTCCTGCCGGCCATCCTGGTGGCCTGGCTGCTGACGCGGCGGCGCTTTCCCGGACGCTTCCTGCTGGATGCGCTGGTGCATCTGCCGCTGGTGGTGCCGCCGGTGGTGGTGGGCTGGGCGCTGCTCATGCTCTTTGGCATCCGCGGCCCGATCGGGGCGCCGCTGCACGAGTGGTTCGGCATCCGCCTGGTCTTCACCACCGAGGGCGCTGCGCTGGCCACGGCCGTGATGTCCTTCCCGCTCATCGTGCGGGCCGTGCGGCTGGGGCTGGAGCAGGTGGATCCGGGGCTGGAGGCGGCGGCACGGACGCTCGGCGCCGGGCCGCTGGACCGCTTCGTCACCATCACCCTGCCACTGATGTCGCCGGGCATCCTGGCCGGCGCGGTGACGGCCTTCGCGGCGGGGCTGGGGGAATTCGGCGCGGTCATCACCTTCGCCTCCAACATCCCCGGCGAGACGCAGACCCTGCCGCTGGCCATCTACAGCGCCACGCAAACCCCGGGCGGCGAGGGAATGGCGGCGCGGCTGGCCCTGATCTCCTTCACGCTGGCCATGGGCGGGCTGCTACTGGCAGAGGTGATCGCGCGGCGGATGCATCTCTGGCTGGGGCGGTTCTGATGCTGGAGGTGGCGCTGGGTCATCGCTTTGGCGCCGGCTTCGCGCTGGAGGCCGCCTTCACGGCCGCGCCGCGCGGCGTGACGGCGATCTTCGGGCCCTCGGGCTGCGGCAAGAGCACCATCCTGAACGCCGTCGCCGGGCTGCTGCGGCCGGATTCCGGGCGGGTGGCGCTGGAGGGCGCCGTGCTGGTGGACACCGCGCGCGGCCTCTTCGTGCCGGCCGAGCGGCGACGCTGCGGCCTGGTCTTCCAGGAGGCGCGGCTGTTTCCGCATCTCAGCGTCGCCGGCAATCTGCGCTATGGCCTGCGCCGCGCGCCGCGGGATGCGGCGGGGCCGGGCTTCGAGGAGGTGGTGGCGCTGCTGGGCCTCGGCGGGCTGCTGGAGCGCCGCCCCGCCCGGCTTTCGGGCGGCGAGCGGCAGCGCGTGGCCCTGGGGCGCGCCCTGCTGATGCGCCCGCGGCTGCTGCTGATGGACGAGCCGCTCGCCGCCCTGGACGGGCCCCGCCGGGCTGAGATCCTGCCCTTTCTGGCGCGGCTGCGCGCCGAGGCCGGGCTGCCCATCCTCTACGTCACCCACGCGCTGGACGAGGTGGATGCGCTGGCCGACCACCTGGTGCTGATGGAGGCGGGCCGGGTGCTCGCCACCGGCGGGCTGGAGGAACTGACCGCGCGGACCGACCTGCCGCTGGCCGCGCGGCGCGATGCGGGCGTGCTGATCACCGCGCGGGTCGGCGCGCATGATGCCGCGCGCGGCCTCTCGCGGCTGGAATTCGTGGGCGGGGCGCTGCTGGTGCCGTTGCAGGCCGTGCCGCCGGGCACGCGGCTCAGGCTGCGGCTGCGTGCGCGGGACGTGGCGGTGGCGCTGGCGCCGCCCGAGGGCATCTCGATCCAGAACATCCTGCCCGCGATGATCGCCGCCATCCGGCCCACCGCCTCGCCGCAGGAGGTGTTTTTGCAGCTGATGGTGGGCGAGACGCCGCTGCTCTCCCGCGTCACGCGCGATGCGGTGGCGCGGCTGGGCCTGGCCCCGGGGCAAGTGGTGTTTGCGCTGGTGAAATCCGTCGCCTTCGACCATGCGCGGCCGGCATGAGCGGGGCACGGCTGAGCCTGCGGGTGGACCTGCCGGGTGGGCGCATCGGCCCGGGCAAGATCGCGCTGCTGGAGGCGATCGGGCGCGAGGGGTCCATCTCCGCCGCCGGACGGGCGCTGGGGATGAGCTACAAGCGCGCCTGGGAGCTGGTGGACCAGCTGAACACATTGCTGAGCCAGCCGGTGGTGGCCGTCAGCATCGGCGGCAGCCGGGGCGGCGGGGCCCGGCTGACGGAAGAGGGGGAGGCGCTGATCGCCGATTACCGGGCGATGGAGCAGGAGGTGGCGGAGGCTTGCGCGCCGCGCGTCGCGGCAATGATGGGACGGCTGCGCCGGGGGTGACGCAGGGCTGGTAATGGGCGGGACCATGGTCTCAAGCGATGGAGTGGTGAATGGGGGACTGGCGTCGTTGGCCAGATGCCCATCCGGAATCTTTGGCTCCTGATGCTTTACGGTTCTGATCTCTTCCGCGTGCTTGGCGGTACGAAGGTGGCGCTGCAAGAGATGCCGGACGATCTACCTGACCTGGTCGCAGAGATCCTTGCGTATGCGGTGCAGGATCGTCAGCGTCGAAAGCTCAGTCTTGGCTTCCAGCAGCGCCATGCCGCGCCTGGCAGGCTGCTGAAAAACTTCTCGCGGCGTTCGATCTGACGTGATTCGCTCTCCCTGGCATTTGCCTGAG
>NZ_JAIEQY010000165.1 GCF_019747315.1 Roseococcus sp.
ATCTGCACCTTCTCATCCTCGGTGTAGCCGGGGATGCGGATGATCTCCATGCGGTCCAGCAGCGGCTGGGGCATGCGCAGCGAATTGGCGGTCGTGATGAACATCACGTCGCTCAAATCGTAATCCACCTCCAGGTAGTGATCGGCGAAGGTGCCGTTCTGCTCGGGGTCGAGAACCTCCAGCAGGGCGCTGGAAGGGTCGCCCCGCCAATCGGCGCCGAGCTTGTCGATCTCATCCAGCAGGAAGAGCGGGTTGCTCGTCTTGGCCTTCTTCATGCCCTGGATGACCTTGCCCGGCATGGAGCCGATATAGGTCCGCCGGTGGCCGCGGATCTCGGCCTCGTCGCGCACGCCGCCCAGCGACATGCGCACGAAATTGCGCCCCGTCGCCTTGGCGATGGACTTGCCGAGCGACGTCTTGCCCACGCCGGGCGGCCCGACCAGGCAGAGGATGGGCCCACGGATCTTCTTGCTGCGCGACTGCACGGCAAGATATTCGATGATCCGTTCCTTCACCTTCTCCAGGCCGTAGTGGTCGGCATCGAGCACCTTTTCGGCCGCGATAATGTCCTTGCGGACAACACTGCGCTTCTTCCAGGGGATGCTCAGGATCCAGTCGAGGTAGTTGCGCACCACCGTCGCCTCGGCCGACATGGGCGACATGGTGCGCAGCTTCTTCAGCTCCGCCATCGCCTTGTCATGGGCTTCCTTGGTGAGCTTCGTGGCCTTGATCTTGGCCTCGATCTCGGCCGCCTCGTCCTTGCCGTCCTCGCCCTCGCCCAGCTCCTTCTGGATCGCCTTCATCTGCTCGTTCAGGTAGTATTCGCGCTGCGTCTTTTCCATCTGCCGCTTCACGCGGCTGCGGATGCGCTTTTCCACCTGCAGCACGCTCATCTCGCCTTCCATATGCGAGAAGACGCGCTCCAGCCGTGCGGCGACCGAGGCGATCTCGAGCAGCTCCTGCTTCTCGGGGATCTTGATGGAAAGGTGGCTGGCCACGGTATCGGCCAGCTTGCCGGCATCCTCGATCTGGTTGATCGAGACCAGCACCTCGGGTGCGATCTTCTTGTTGAGCTTGATATAGCTCTCGAATTGCGAGACCACGGTGCGCATCAGCGCCTCGACCTCGCGCTTCTCCGAGGCCGTCTCGGGGACGGTTTCGGTGAAGGCCTCGAAGTAGCTGTCGGTCTCCTTGAAGCCCACGATCTTCGCGCGGCGGCCGCCCTCGACCAGGACCTTTACCGTGCCGTCCGGCAGCTTCAGCAACTGCAGCACGGTGGAGACGGTGCCCGTCTCGAACAAATCCTTGGCGCCCGGGTCATCCTGCAGCGCGTTCTTTTGGGCGACGAGGAGGATCTGCTTGTCCTCCCGCATCACCGCTTCCAGCGCGCGCACGGATTTCTCTCGGCCGACGAAGAGCGGCACGATCATGTGCGGGAAGACAACAATATCCCGCAGCGGCAGGACAGGAAGGAGTTCGCCGCGAATAGTTTCCGTCATCAGGACCTCACTGGGACAGTCGGCTGGGCGGGCGCCCGGATTCGGCACGCCCACCCGAAGCCACGGGTTGATTTTACTATCTGGTCATGAAAAGGCCGCAAACAAGCGGCCTTTCCGGGTCCGGCTCGTTCAGGCGGAGCTCTGCTCAGCGGCCTTTTCGCCGTAGATGAAGAGCGGCTGGGCCCGCACCTCGGCCACTTCGCGGTTCACCACCACTTCTTCCACATCGCTCAGGCCCGGAAGCTCGAACATGGTGGTCAGCAGGATCTGCTCCATGATGGAGCGCAGCCCGCGGGCACCTGTCTTGCGCTGGATGGCGCGGGTGGCCACCGATTTCAGCGCATCCTCGGTGAAGGTGAGCTTGGCGCCCTCCATCTCAAAGAGGCGCTGATACTGCTTCAGCAGCGCGTTCTTCGGCCGCGTCAGGATCTCGATGAGGGCCTTCTCATCCAGGTCCTCCAACGTAGCGACAACCGGCAGGCGGCCGATGAATTCCGGGATCAGGCCGAATTTCAGCAGATCCTCGGGCTCCACCTCGCGCAGCACGGCGCCCATGCGGCGATCCTCGGGGCTGCGGACCTCGGCGCCGTAGCCGATGCCCGAACCCTTGCCGCGCGCACCGATGATCCGCTCCAGCCCGGCGAAGGCGCCGCCGCAGATGAAGAGGATGTTCGTCGTGTCCACCTGCAGGAATTCCTGCTGCGGATGCTTGCGCCCGCCCTGCGGCGGCACGGAGGCGACGGTGCCTTCCATGATCTTCAGCAGGGCTTGCTGCACGCCCTCGCCCGAGACGTCCCGCGTGATGGACGGGTTGTCCGACTTGCGGGAGATCTTGTCGACCTCGTCGATGTAGACGATGCCGCGCTGCGCGCGCTCGACGTTGTAATCGGCCGCCTGCAGCAGCTTGAGGATGATGTTCTCCACATCCTCGCCCACGTAGCCGGCCTCGGTCAGCGTCGTCGCATCCGCCATGGTGAAGGGCACGTCGAGAATCCGCGCCAGCGTCTGGGCCAGCAGCGTCTTGCCCGAGCCGGTGGGCCCGATCAGCATGATGTTCGACTTGGCGATCTCGACGTCGTTGTTCTTGGCCACGGCGGCCAGGCGCTTGTAGTGGTTGTGCACCGCCACCGAGAGCACCTTCTTCGCGTGCTCCTGCCCGATCACATAGTCGTCGAGGACCTTGCAGATTTCCTTGGGGGTCGGCACGCCATCGCGCGTCTTCACCATATGCGTCTTGTGCTCTTCACGGATGATGTCCATGCAGAGTTCAACGCATTCATCGCAGATGAAGACGGTGGGGCCCGCGATGAGCTTGCGCACCTCGTGCTGCGACTTGCCGCAGAAGGAGCAGTAAAGGGTGTTCTTGCTGTCGCCAGACTTGCTCATGCGCACTCCTCGCGGCTGGAAGGGACCCGGCTGTCCGCTCTCAGCCCGCGTTGCAAACTCGTGACCCGGGAATCTAGCCTCCCCGGGGGCTTCAAGGGAAGTGTAGCGTCCCGGGAGGACCCGGGGCGCCCGTTTTGACCCATCAAACCCTAAACTCTGCCCAAGAAAATCAGATTTTCGTGGGCTCGGGCGTGGCGGGGCGCTTGTCCACCACCTGGTCGATCAGGCCCCAGTCGCGGGCTTCCTCGGCCGACATGTAGCTGTCGCGCTCCAGCTTGGCCTCGATCGCCTCGACCGGCTGGCCGGTGTGGGTGACATAGATCTGGTTCAGCCGCTTGCGGAGTTCCAGGATCTCGCGCGCCTGGATCTCAATATCCGTCGCCTGGCCCTGGGCGCCGCCGGAGGGCTGGTGGACCATGACGCGCGCATTCGGCAGCGCATAGCGCTTGCCCTTGGCGCCGGCCGTCAGCAGCAGCGAGCCCATGGATGCCGCCATGCCGAGGCAGAGCGTGCTGACCGGGCTGCGGATGAACTGCATCGTGTCGTAGATCGCAAGGCCGGCGCTGACCACGCCGCCGGGGCTGTTGATGTAGAAGGAGATTTCCTTGTTCGGATTCTCGCTTTCGAGGAACAGCAACTGCGCGCAGATCAGGCTGGAGACGCCGTCATAGACCGGCCCGGTCAGGAAAATGATGCGCTCCTTGAGGAGGCGCGAATAGATGTCATAGGCACGCTCGCCGCGGCTGGACTGCTCCACCACCATCGGAACGAGAGAGTTGTTATAGATTTCAACAGGATCGCGGTCCTGCGTACCCACATATCGCACGTCTCGAATTCCCATCTTCTGAGGTCCGCCCCAGGATGGGCACGGCCTGGTTAAGGCCGGGCGAATCGTGCCCCGGCCCCTCGGTCAGGCACAGCATGTGGGCAGAGATGCGCCCAAGGAAAGAGGGGGGCGCAAATCCCCCCTCCCCGCCCGGATCAGATCTGCTGGGCGGCCTCGGCCAGCTTTTCCGGGCTCACTGTCTCTTCCTCGACCTTGGCCAGTTCCAGCATGAAGTCCACGACCTTCTCCTCGAAGATCGGCGAACGCAGGTTTTCCAGCGCCTGCGGGTTCTTCTGGAAGAAGTCGAAGACCTGCTTTTCCTGGCCGGGATAGCGCTGCACCTCGGCGCGCATCGCGTTGCCCAGCTCCTCGCGCGTCACCGTGATGTTGTTGGTGGTGCCGATCTCGGAGAGCAGCAGGCCCAGGCGGATGCGGCGCTCGGCGATGGCGCGGTACTCGGCCTTCAGCGTGGCCTCATCCTTGCCGGCATCATCGCCGTCCAGCTTGCCGTCCTTCATGTCGGCCTCGACGCGCTGCCAGATCTGGCTGAACTCGTTCTCCACCATGCCGCCGGGCACTTCGAAACTGGCGCGCTCGGCCAGGGCGTCGAGCAGCTTGCGCTTCAGCGCCATGCGGCTCTGGCCGTCATATTCGCGCTGCAGGCTCTCCAGGATCACCTCGCGCAGCTTGTCGAAGGTCTCAAGGCCGAGCTTCTTGGCCAGCTCATCATCCAGCGCGGGCTTGGAATAGGTCTTCAGCGCCTTGGCGTTGACGGTGAATTCGGCATCCTTGCCGGCCAGGTCGGCCGAGCCGTAATCGGCGGGGAAGCTGACCTTGATGATCCGCTCCTCGCCCGGGGCCATGCCTTCCAGCTGCTCGGTGAAGCCAGGGATGAAGCCGGGGCCGGAGACCTCGATGGGCATGTCCGTCGCGGCACCGCCCTGGAACTCCTCACCACCGATGCGGCCGACAAAGTCACAGACCAGCACTTCGCCCTTCACGGCGGCGCGGGATTCGGTCTCTTCCAGGCTGGCCTGGCGGCGGGTGATGTTCTCGAGTGCGGCATTCACCTCGGCATCGCCCGGGGCGGCCTTGAGGCGCGTCAGGCTGATGCCGGCGAAATCGGGCATTGGGATGGTGGGCAGGATTTCCACATCCATGCGGAACTCAAGGTCCCCGCCATCGGCGAAGTTCACCAGCTCGATCTTGGGCTGCAGCGCGGGGCGGAGATTGTTCTCGCTCACCACCTTGCCGGTCGCTTCCTGGACCGAGGCTTCCAGCACCTCGCCCATCACGGCCTGGCCGTAGCGGGCCAGCACCACCTTCTGCGGCACCTTGCCGGGGCGGAAGCCGGGGAGCTTCATGTCCTTGGCGAGTTCCGCCAGGCGCTTGTCCTTCTGGGCGGCGATGCTCGTCGCGGGAACCACCACAGTATAGGCCCGCTTGAGCCCTTCGTTCGCGACCTCAGTGACCTGCATAATAAGTGATTCCGTTCATGCGTTGCGGGACCCAGCCAAGTGGTGCGGGCGGAGGGATTTGAACCCCCACGGCTTGCGCCACTGGAACCTAAATCCAGCGTGTCTGCCAATTCCACCACGCCCGCGTGACCGCGTGGCCATAGGGAGAGCCGCGCGTGTAGCCGAAACCATCCGCCGCGCCAATACTGGCGGCATGGTGGATTCACATGATCCAGGCGGCAAGGTCCGCCTGAAGCTGGCCTCGGACATCGTCTCGGCCGCAGCTTTCTCGGAATGCCGGCGCTGGCGCTGGTGGCTGGAGCGGCGCTGGGACGGCGCGCCGATCGGCACGCCGGGCTTTGGCGTGGTGATCGGCATGAACCCCTCCACGGCCGATATTGACGCCGATGACCCGACGGTGGCCGGCTGCGTCTTCCGGGCGCGCTACCGCTGGGGCCTGCCTGGCCTCGTCATGCTCAACGCCTTCGCCTATCGCGCGACAGACAAGAAGCGCCTGCTGGAGGTGGAAGACCCGGTGGGGGTCGAGAATGACGCGATGATCCTGCATTACGCGCGCAGCGCCGCCCTGGTGGTGGTGGCCTGGGGCCAGCCGCCCAAGGCGCTGATGGGTCGGGGGGCTGCGGTGGCGGGGCTGCTGCGGGGCGCGGGCGTTACGCCGATGTGTTTCGGCATGAATGGCGATGGCAGCCCGAAGCACCCGCTTTACCAGAAGCGGGACGCGGTGCTGGTGCCTTATTCCTGGACGCCGACTGGTTGACCAACTAG
>NZ_JAIEQY010000193.1 GCF_019747315.1 Roseococcus sp.
CAACCGCCACCGCACTACGCCGTGGATGGCGGGAATGGGACCGCTTTCGATGATCGCCATCAGCGCCTGGCGATGATCTGCCGTGAGCAAGCGGGGCTGGCCTGGCGGCTTACGGTCGATCAGGCCACGTGGGCCTTCAGCGTTGAAACGCAGCACCCAATCACGCACGATCTGCAGGGTCACGTCGCCAAGGCGCGCGGCCTCGCTGCGCGCACCGCCGTCGTGGATCACCGCCAGCGCCAATAACCGCCTGGCCTGCGACGCGTCTTTCGATTGCCTGGCCAAGGCTCGAAGCTGCGCGCCAGTGAAGTCAGATCGAAGGGCGATGGCTCTGGCCATGGTGAAGCTCCAATGCTCACCACCTTGAATCAGACCACGCCCGCGTCGGGGAATCCCCTTTTTGAGTCAGGGCTTCAGGGATCTGGTATAAATCAGCCGCGGGTTGAGGGCGGAGAGTGCCTCGTAACCCAGGCCCAGCGCTTCGAAGGCGCCGGGCCGGTAGTTCTCCAGCAAGACATCCGCGCCGGCCGCGAGGCGCCGCATCGCCTCCACCCCGCCAGGTGTCTTGAGGTTCAGCGTGATGGCGCGCTTGTTCGACGCCTGGGTCAGGAAGGCCGTGCCCATGCGCGCCTCGCTGAGGCGGCGGTCGGAGCGCTGCATGCGCGCCTGATCCGGCGACTCCGGGGATTCCACCTTGATGACATCGGCGCCCAGCACCGCGAGTTGATAGGCTGCGAAGGGGCGGGCGTCATTCATGTCGTGATGTTGGCGGTGCGAACCACCGGGCCCCAGAAGGCGAAGTCACGTGCCACGACGGCATCCATCTCCTCAGGCGTGGAAGCGCGGGGGGGCCACGCCCAGCGCCAGGAAGCGGGCCTGCAGCGCCTCATCGGCCAGGGCCTCGCCGATGGCGGCGTTGAAGCGCGCGATCACCCGGGCAGGGGTCCCGCGCGGCACGAAGACGGCGGCCCAGGAGGGGACGAGTACGCCGGGAAGCCCCGCCTCCTCCAACGTCGGGATGTCGGGCTGAAGGGCGCTGCGGCGGGGCTCCGTGAGGCCCAGGATGCGCAGGGTGCCGGCCTGGGCCTGGGGCAGGATGGTCGGCAGGTTCAGGAAGGCCATGGTGATCTCGCCGGCCAGCAGGGCCGCCAGCGCGGGGCCGCCGCCGCGATAGGGCACATGGGTGATGTCCACGCCGGCCCGCTGGGCGAAGACCTCGCCGGCCAGGTGATGCGTGCTGCCCACGCCGGAGGAGGCGAAGCTGTGCCGGCCCGGCTCGCGCCGCAGCAGCGCGAGCAACTGGTCGAGGTTCGCGATGCCGAGGCGCGTGGGCACGGCCAGCACCAGCGGCACTTCGATGAGCGCCGAGACAGCCTGCAGCGTCTCGCGCGGGGTGCCGCCCTGCATGCGCGCCACATGCGGGTAGATCACATGGTTACTCGCGGCTGAGACGAGGGCGGTGTAGCCGTCGGCCGGCGCGCGCGCGACCTGCTGCGTGCCGATGGAGCCGCCGCCGCTGCGGTTCTCAACCACGAAGCTCTGGCCCAGCAGGGCTTGCAGCCTGGGGGCCAGGATACGCGCGGCGATGTCGTTGGAGCCACCCGGTGCGAAGGGCACCACAAGGGTGACCGCCCGGTCAGGCCAGCGCGTCTGCGCCCTGGCGGGCTGGCCGAGGGCCGCAAGGGGCAAGAGGGCAGCGCCACGCAGGGCATCCCGACGGGTCAGGTGGGCCATGTTTCCTCGCGCCTTTTCCCGGGGCAGCCGCGGTTCAGCGCCGCGTTGGGCAACAACGCGGTTCGCTCAGCCTTCCGTCAAGTGGAAGTTCACTCCGTCAGGTGAAATCACCCTGGCGTCGTCGCCGCCTCGCCTGGCAGCAGCCGGCGGGCGTCGCCGCCCAGCTCGCGCGTCACCTGCACCGCTTCGCGCATGGTCAGGCGGCGGCATAGCGCCTCCATCTCCGGCGTGAAGCGATAAAGCGGAACCGAAACCCCGATGGAGCCGACGACCGCGCCGCCCGCGTCCAGCACCGGGGCCGCGATGGCGGCCAGGTCCGGGTGGCGCTCGGCCCGCGTCACCACGGGGAGGGTCGGCGGGGCCGTGTCGTCCTCGAGCGCGATCAGCGCGCGGCCATGCGCGCCATGCCCCAGGGGGAAGACCTCGCCCACCGGGGCATAGGCCCGCACCAGCTGCGGCGAGTCGAGGCGGTAGAGGCAACGCCGCTGCTCGCCGTCGCGCGCGAAGAAGACGGCGCTTTCGTCGGTCTCCGTACGCAGCCGCTCCAGCGCCGGAAGGACGTGGTTCTCCAGCCGCAGTGAGCGCCGGAACCGCTCGCCCAGCAGCAGCAGCGTGGCGCCCAGAAGATAGCCGCCGGAGGGCAGGCGCTGCACGAAGCCGGGCGCCTCCAACGTCTGGAGCAGGCGAAGCGCCGTCGTCATGTTGAGGCCTACCCGGCGGGAGAGTTCCGCGAGGCCAAGCGGCCCATCCTCGTCACGAAAGGCGCCGAGCAGGGCCAGCGCACGGTCCACCGCGCGCACGCCCCCGTCGATGAGCTCGGGCCGCGCCGGGGTGGCGGCGGATGCCGGCTTGGCGGTCTTGCGGGTTGGCGTGCGGCTCACGGCAGGTGCTTCCTGGGGCAGGATTTGGTCAGGCTTCCCTGGCGTAGCACGAAACTCCGCGCCGCCACCTGCCGCTTCCCTGCCGTGCCCGTCGTGCGGCGCCATTTCGGCAAGCGCAGCGGCGTGTCCGAGATCACGGTGACGACCCATGCGGAGGGTCGCTACACCTACAGCATGGAATTGAGCGGCGAGACCGCCCGCCGGTGGGCCGCAGGCGCGAGGCGCCGCCGCCTAGGCGTTGGACAGGGCCGCTTCGATCTCGGCGATGGAATGGCCGGTCAGATCCTTCGCCAGCTCCACCACCAGCTTGGCCTCCAGGGCCTTGTGGTAATGCTTGCGCAGTTCGCCCAGCGATTTCGGCGCCGCGACGATCGCCAGGCTCTCGAAGCCCTTGGTCAAGGCCTGGCCGTTGAGCCAGACGGCAACCGCGGCGACGAAGCTGTCCTCCTCAAGCCGGCTGTTGTCCGGATTGGCTGCACTGCTGGCATGTCGCCTGCCGGAGGCCTTGTTCTCGCCGCTGAGTTCCGGCTCCTCGAGCGCCACGAGCTTGAGGGAACCGACCTGTGCGTGGTTGCGGAAGAGCCGAAGCTTCTCACCGTCGAGGACGGCCACGGTTGCGCCTGCTGGCAAAATCATATGTCGATTCCTGATATCATCCCACAACGGCTCAACTCCCCGGGGGTTGCCCCCGCACCCCACGAGCTGCCTGGGCTGAGGACGTGCCGTTCCTGCCCGGCGGGATGGCCTTCGCCGAGCGGTGCCAGGTGATCTCCAGTCTGGCGATCGCGACGCCCCGCAGCATCAAGTTGAGGGTGAAGCGGATCGTGCCGAGGGTCCGCCCAGCTAGCCGGGCTGGCCGCGAACGCTTCGCCGGTGCAACCATTGGGGAGGCGCGGCGTTTGTCGCCGTGTGCCGTGGCACGTCCCGGGTGGCATGTCTCGCCCTGGGCGAGGTTTGCGAAAGGTAACACTTGCTGTCGTCCCTTCGCTTTCGCGTCATGCTTCGCCTGATGAACCAGTCGCCCTTGTCCCTCCCCTGCCTGTTCCTGCTCACGGCCCTCCTGGCCGGCTGTGCGACGGTTCGCCCCGACCCGGCATCCGGCATTGCCCTGCCGGCGCAGTTCAGCGCCGCCTCCGCCGAGGCCGCGAATTGGCCTGACCCGGCCTGGTGGAGCGGCTTCGGCTCTGCCGAGCTGGATGCGCTGATGCAGCAGGCGGTGGTGGCCAATTTCGATATCCGCGCCGCCATCGCGCGGGTGCGGCAGGCGGATGCGCAGATCCGCATCGTCGGCCAGGCCCTGCTGCCCAGCGGCAACCTGACCGGCACCGTCACCCATACGCAGACGCCGCTTTCCACTGCGACGGCGATCAACCTCAACGGCGCGGCGGCGCGCGGCCGCTTCACCCACCGCACCCTCTACGCCACCGGGCTTCAGGCCGCCTATGAGATCGATTTCTGGGGCAAGAATCGCGCGGGGCTGGTGGCCGCGCAGCAGAATCTCCAGGCCACGCGCTTCGATGTCGGCGCCATCACGCTCACCACCGAGGCCTCGGTGGCGAATACCTATTTCCAGGTTCTGGCCTCGCGCGAGCAGCTCGGCATCCAGCAGCAGAATTTGGCGGCGGCGGAGCGGGTGCTGGCCATCCTGCAGCAGCGCGCCACGGCCGGCACCAGCACGGGGCTCGACATCGCGACGCAGCAGACCCTGGTGGAGCAGCAGCGCGCGGCCGTCCCGCCGCTGCGGCAATCCGTGCAGCAGAATACCTTTACGCTGGGCACCCTGACCGGCCAGGTGCCGGAGGCGGTGCCGCCGCCGCGCCTCACGCTCGCCGATGTGCGCGTGCCGGCGGTGCAGCCCGGCCTGCCGTCAGAGGTGTTGCAGCGCCGCCCGGATGTCGGGCTCGCGGAAGCGGCACTGGCCTCGGCCCAGGTCAGTGTCGAGCAGGCGCGGACGGCGATGTTCCCCTCGGTGACGCTTAGCGCCCAGGGCGGCTTCCAGAACCTGGCACTGGAAAACCTGTTGCGGCCGGGCTCCTCGCTCTTCTCCCTGGTGGGCGGGCTGACGCAACCCATCTTCCAGCTGGGGCAGCTTCGCGCCCAGTACCGCCTGACCCAGGCCCAGGCGGAGGAGCTGCTGGAGAACTACCGCGCGGCGATCGTCGCAGCATTGGTGGATGTGGAGAATGCCATCGTGGCGCTGCGCGAAACGACCGAGCAGGAAGCGCTGCAAGCCGCCGCGACCCGCAGCGCCGAGCGCGCCTATGCCATCTCCGAGGCGCAGCTGCGCGCCGGCACCATTGATCTGCTCGCGCTGCTGATCACCCAGCAGACGCTGTTCAACGCGCGCAACAATCTCGCCCAGGTGCGCCTCGCGCGGCTGCAGGCCGCTGTGGGCCTGTTCCGCGCCCTCGGCGGCGGCTGGACCTGAGGCCGAGGAGAGACGCCATGCCCGACACGCCCCTGCCGACGCACCAGAAGACGCTGCCCGCGCCCACGCAGCGCACTGACCCGCCCGCGCGCGCCCGTCGGGGCAGGGGCTGGCTGGTCCTCTTGCTGCTGGCGGCAGGCGGTGGCGCGGCCTGGTGGTATTGGCCGCAGATCACCGCACAATTCAGCACGCAGCCCGCGCCTACGGCGCCGGGTGGCCGCCGCATGGGTGGCGCCGTGCCGGTGACTGCGAGCGCCGCGCAGCGCAAGGACATTCCGGTGCAGCTGGACGCGCTCGGCACGGTGCAGGCGCTGAACGCCATCACCATCCGCTCGCAGGTGGATGGCATCCTCACCGAGATCGCCTTCACCGAGGGGCAGGAGGTGCGCCGCGGCGACGTGCTGGCGCGCATCGACCCCCGCAGCTACGCCGCCGCCCTGGCCCAGGCGGAGGCCAAGAGGGCGCAGGACCTGGCGGTGCTGGCCAATTCGCGGCTCGACCTCGAGCGCTATGCCGGGCTGGTGCGGAGCAATGGTGCCTCCCGCCAGCAGCTCGACACGCAGCGCGCCTTGGTCGCGCAGAATGAGGCGCTGGTGCAGGCGGATGAGGCGGCCATCGCCGCGGCGCGCGTGCAGCTCGACTTCACCACCATCCGCTCGCCGATCGATGGCCGTGTGGGGCTGCGCCAGGTGGACCAGGGCAATATCGTGCGCGCGGGCGATGCCAATGGCCTGGTCCTGGTGGCGCAGGTGGACCCGATCTCGGTGATCTACACCCTGCCGCAGCAGGAATTGCCGCGCGTCCTGGCCGCAATGAATGCCGGGCCCGTGGCGGTGCAGGTGATCGCGCCCGATGGCTCGGTGCGTGCCAATGGCGTGCTGCTGACGCCGGACAACATGGTGGATTCCACCACCGGCACCATCCGCCTCAAGGCCACATTTCCCAATCCGGACCGGCAGCTCTGGCCGGGCGCCTTCGT
>NZ_JAIEQY010000366.1 GCF_019747315.1 Roseococcus sp.
TAGATGAACATGACGCTCGCCCCTGGCGTTGTAGTGACCCGGCACTTCCTGATGCGCCCAGTGGGCCCACACAGAGCCGCTGGAGCGCTCGAAGCACCCCGACCACCCATGGCGAGATACGATCCCAGGCAAGTTCCCACAGCGAGAGGTTATCCGCAGCGCGCAAGCCCGCGCTGCTCAGATCGTGCGGCCCACGCCTTCCCAATAGGGGTCGCGCAGGCGGCGCTTGAGCAGTTTGCCTGAATCATCGCGCGGGAGTTCCGCGTGGAAGGTGAAGCGGCGCGGCACCTTGTAGTTCGCCAGCCGCTGCTGGAGCGCGGCGCGGATCACGTTCTCCTCCGTGCCCTCCTCCACCCGCAGCGCGGCGCAGAGAGCTTCGCCATATTCGGCGTCAGGAATGCCGAAGACCGCGCAATCCAGCACGCCGGGCACGCCGATCAGCACCGCCTCGATTTCCGCCGGATAGATGTTCACGCCGCCGGAAATCACCATGTCCCGCTTGCGGTCGCAGAGGAAAAGATCGCCCTCGGCGTCCAGATAGCCGACATCGCCGGCGGTGATCAGGCCATCGCGCTCCACCGCGCGGCGTTCGTCATCGCGCTTGTGATAGGTGAAGTCCGGCAGATAGGCGACGCGGGCGAAGATTTCGCCGGGCACGCCCACCGGGCATTCCTGGCCTGAATCATCGAGGATTTTCAACTCGGCGCCCTCGGTCAGGCGGCCCAGCGTGCCGGGCTTGGCCAGCCATTCCGCGCTGGTGCAGGCGGTCAGCGCGCCGATATCGGTGGCACCGTAGAACTCATGGATAATGGGCCCCCACCAGGCGATCATGGCGCGCTTTACATCGGGCGGGCAGGGGGCGGCGGCGTGGGTGACGTGCCGCAGGCTAGAGAGGTCGTAGCGCGCGCGCACGGCCTGGGGCAGGCGCAGCAGGCGCACCATCATGGTGGGCACGAGGAAGAGCGTATCCACGCGGTCCCGCTCGATCAGCGCCAGCAGCGCCTCAGGCTCAAAGCGCGGCATCAGCGTCACATGCTCGGCCAGCAGAGCGGCGCGCAGGCCGAAGGAGTTGGGCGCGCTGTGATAAAGCGGGCCTGGCACCACGGCGCGGATGCCGGGTTTCAGCCCATAGATCTGCGCCCGGTTGCGCGCCATGGCGGCGACCTGCTCCGGCGTCGGCGCCTCGCGCCGCACGCCCTTGGGGCGGCCCGTGGTGCCGGAGGTGTAGATCATGCTTTCGCGCGGAGATTGCGCCGACTGGTCCCAGGGGGCTTGGCGCGAAAGCCAGGCCTCCCATTCCTCGCCGGGCCAGGGGCCGTCGTCCTGGGGCAGGTCATAAGCGGCGGCGCATTCGGGTGGTGTGCGCACCACCAGCACAGGCAGGCCTTCGGGCGCCTCGCTCAGCAGGGGCAGCAGGTCGGCATGCACGACCACGGCGCGCGCATCGCAATCGCGCAGCAGATAGCCGACCTCCTCGGGCTTCCAATGCCAGTTGATCGGCACCGCATAGGCGCCGATCAGGCTGGCCGCATGGCTCGCCTCCAGGAAGGCGAAGTCATTGCGCAGCAGCAGCGCCACGCCATCGCCCGCGCCGATGCCCATTCCCGTGAAGCCCGCGGCCGCACGGCGAATGCGGTCCTGCAGGGCATCGCGGGTGAGGCTGCGGTCGCCGCTGACGATCAAGGGCGGAACTCGACCCGCCCGTTGTTCAGCACCGTCACATCGCGCGCCGGCACGCGGACGCGGAAGGCGGCCGCGCCGTCTTCCAGGCGCCAGGCCTCGGTGCGCAAGGTCTCGCCCGGATAGACCGGCGAGGTGAAGCGCAGGTCGAGCCGCGTGATGCGCGAGGCATCGCCGCCGCAGAGCAGGTTGGCGAGCGACCAGCCGGCCACGCCGTAGGAGGCGAGGCCATGCAGGATGGGCTGCGCGAAGCCCGCCTGGGTGGCCACCTTGGGATCGGCATGCACCGGGTTCCAGTCGCCGTTCAGACGATAGAGCAGCGCGGCATGGCGGCCGAGCGACCAGTCGAAATGCGCATCGGGCGCCGCTTCCGGCACGGCATGCGGCTGGCGGATCGGCCCTGTCGGGCCGCCAAAGCCGCCATCGCCGCGCAGGAAGGAGGTGCTGGTGATGCTGCACAGCAGATCGCCGCTCGCGGCATCCAGCACCTCGCGCGTCGTGTACATCAGCGCGCCGCGGCCTTCGCCCTTGTCGATGATCTCGTCAATGCGGAGGCGGCCAATCACCTTGCCTTCCACCGGCAGCTGGCGATGCAGCGTCAGGCCCTGCTCGCCATGCAGGACCTTCGGCCAATCCACGCCGGTATCGGGCTCGCGCAGCCAGAAGCCGGGGCCGGCGAGGACCACGGCCATGGTGGGAAGTGCCACCAGGCCCTCCTCATAGACGTGGCGCAGCTGCGCCGGGTCCAGCGGGTCCTGCCCCAGGCCGAGGCCCAGCGCGTAGAGGATGGTGTCCTTGACGCCGTAGCTCTGCACGACATCCGGGAAGGGCCGCGCCATCAGGCGCGCGTAATCGATGGCCATGTCCGTGTTCCTCGTTCAGCCGATGAGGCGCCATTGCACCAGGGTGTAGGGCGGCTCGGCGTCATCATGTGGTTCAAACACGGCCTCCACCTCGGCGCCGATGACCACCTCGGCATCGGGCGCGCAAAGCAGGTTGCCGACCATGCGGATGCCGCCGGCCTCGGGCAGTTCGACCAGGACGATGGTGTAGGGGCCATGGCCGGTCAGCGCCGGATGCACCGGATGATGCGGCCTTTCCCAGCTGTAGATGCGGCCGCGCGGCGCCACCTCCGCCCAGCCGAGATCGAAGGAATGGCAGCTGTGGCAGATCCATTCCGGGCCCCATTGGTGCTTGCCGCAGCCATTGCACTTCTGGACCATCAGCTTGCCGTGACGCGTGCCTTCCCAATAGGTCTCGGTCAGCGGCTCGCGGCCCGGGGCGGGCATGCCGGCCGGGAGAGCGTGGGTGGTGTTCGTGCTCACAGGGTCGCCTCCGTGCCGATGATCAGGCTGCTGACGGGTGTCACCATCGGGCCGCCAATGACGATCGAGACGTCAGCATTGGCGACCTGGTTGCAGGCGGTGCCGCGCAGCTGGCGCACCGCCTCGTTCACGAGCTCGAGCCCATGCATGTAGCATTCGGCGAGGTTGCCGCCGCTGGTGTTGAGCGGCATGCGGCCGGTGGGAGCGAAAAGGTTCTCCG
The DNA here is from genome assembly GCF_019747315.1 of Roseococcus sp. Classification (GTDB taxonomy): domain Bacteria; phylum Pseudomonadota; class Alphaproteobacteria; order Acetobacterales; family Acetobacteraceae; genus Roseococcus. The sequence continues at coordinate 3,226 of NZ_JAIEQY010000366.1, forward strand.
GCACCAGCAATTCATTGGCTTCCTCCGGCTTCACGAAGCCGTGCTCGACCAGGCCCAGCAGCACGCCGCCGGTGAAGTTCTCATAGGCCTGCACCACATCCACATCGGCGGGGCCGAGCTTTGCCATTGACCAGAGATTTTGCGCCACCGTGGGGAAATGCGCCGAGGCGTAGTGCGGCGCGTTGTGCACCGGCGCGGCACTGCGATGATGACCGCCCTGCGCCACGCCGAGCAGGTAGGTCGGCTTGTGGCGCATATCCTTCGCGCGATCCGCGGGGACCACCAGCACCGCACCCGCACCGTCATTTTCCATGCAGCAGTCGAACAGCCGGTGGAAGGGCTCGATGATCCAGCGCGAGGCGTCGTATTTCGCTTCGTCCAGCGGCTTGCCCTGCATCACCGCGCGCGGATTGGTCTGGGCGTGGTGGTAGGAGGCGAGCGCGATGCTGCGCAGCGCCTCATGCCGGATGCCGTGATCGGTCATGAAGCGCGTGATCTTCATGGCGAAGCGCTGGGCGGGGGACATCAGGCCATAGGGCTGCACAAAGGCGTCCTCGCCATAGACGGTCGAGGCGCCACCGGCGCGGCCATACCGGGCGAATTGCCCCTGCGCGAGGGAGCGGAAGGCGATGACGCAATCCGCCATGCCCGAATGCACCGCCGCCGCCGCATTGCCGACCGCGGCCGCGACACCGCCGCCACCGCCGCCCCAATGCATGTTGGAAAAGCGCAGCTGCTTGATGCCCAGCGCCGCCGCCAGCCGCGTCGCCTCGCTGCGGTCATTGCCGTAGGAGGCGAAGCCGTCAACGTCGCGCGGGTTCACGCCCGCATCTTCGCAGGCCGCGAGCACCGCCTGCAGCGCCAGCTTGAATTCGGCATCGGGCGATTTGCCGTGCCGGTAATAGGTGGTCTCGCCAATGCCGGCGATGGCCACCTTGCCGCGTAATGTGCGCTCGCTCATGCGCCCGCTTCCCCCTGATTGATCGTCATTCGCATCACCGCTTGCCATCCGCGAAAAGCCTGCGGCCGATGATTTCCTTCATTACCTCGGCAGCACCTCCGGCGATGCGCGTCACACGCGCATCCGCCCAGGCGCGGGCGATGGGATATTCGAGCATATAGCCGGTACCGCCGAACATCTGCAGGCAGCGATCCACCGTCTCCCATTGCAGGTCGGTGCAGAACAGCTTGCCCATGCCGGCTTCCACCGCATCCAGCTCGCCCGCCAGTTGCAGCCCGATCAGCCGGTCGGTCAGCGCGCGCGCGGCGGCGGCCTTGGCGGTCAGCTCGGCCAGGACGAAGCGGGTGTTCTGGAAGTCGGAGATGGTGCGGCCGAAGGCCTTGCGCTCCCGCGTGTGCTCCACCGTCCAGCCGATCACCGTCTCGGCCACCATGGTGCCGCGGATGGCCTGGATGAGGCGTTCGCGCGCCAGGTTGGTCATCAGCATGGCAAAGCCCTGGCCTTCATCGCCGAGGCGGTTTTCCACCGGCACGCGCACCTCGTCGAAGAAGAGCTCCGAGGTGTCCTGCGCCTTCATCCCCAGCTTCGCGAGGTTGCGGCCGCGGCGGAAACCGTTGCTGCCGGCCGCTTCGACGACGATCAGGCTGATGCCATGCGCGCCCGCATTCACATCCGTCTTGCAGGCCAGCACGATGAGATCGGCATTCTGGCCGTTGGAGATATACGTCTTCTGGCCGCTGATGACGTAGCTATCGCCATCGCGCACGGCCCTGGTGCGCATGCCCTTGAGGTCACTTCCGGCATCGGGCTCGGTCATGGCGATGGCGCCGATCAGCGTGCCGGCGGCCATGCCCGGCAGCCAGCGTTGCTTCTGCGCCTCGCTGCCGAATTTCGTGATGTAGGTCGCCACCATGTCGGAATGGATGACGAAGCCCGGGCCGGAAAGATTGGCCCGCGCCAGCTCCTCGGCGACGATGGCGCAATGGCCGAAATCGCCCTCGGGCCCGCCATATTCGGCCGGCAGGTCGCAGCAGAGCAGGCCGGCGGTGCCGGCCGCGCGCCAGGCTTCGCGCGGGACCAGCCCGGCCTCCTCCCAGGCATCGGCATGGGGGGAGAGTTCATCGGCGATGAAGCGGCGCGCCGCGTCGCGGAAAATCCCGTGATCCTCGGAGAAGACGGGGCGGGGGCGATCAAGCATTTGGACGGGTCCTGTCAGTCAATGCGAAACCCAGTGGCTTCGGCGAAGCTGCGCCAGGCCTCGGTTTCGGCGGCGACGAAGCGCTCGAATTCCAGCCCGCCAAGCGGCACCGGATCGGCATGGGTGCGGGCCAGGAATTCCCGGAATTCCGGCCCTGCGACGATGGCCGCGAGTTCGGTGTCGAGCCTTCGGCGGATATCCTCGGGCAGGCCGCGCGGGGCGAAGACGGCGAACCAGGTCTCGGCCGTGACGCGCGGCACGCCCGCTTCCTCCATGGTGGGGATATCGGGCTGGGCGGCCATGCGGCGGGCGGCGGCCACGGCGAGCGCGCGCGTCCGACCGGCGCGGATCATCTCCAGCCCCGGGCTCGGATAGTCGAACATCAGGTCGATATTGCCGGCGATGAGATCGGCCACGGCCGGCGCGCCGCCGCGGTAGGGCACATGCGAGAGGCGGATGCCCGCGCTGAGCTGGAACATCTCGCCCAGCAGATGCTGCACCGTGCCGATGCCGGCCGAGCCGAAGCTCACCTGGCCCGGGCGGCGGCGCGCATCCTCCACCACATCGGCCACGCTGCGATAGGGGCGGCCGGGATTGGTCACCAGCGTGGCCGTCAGCTTCGCGAGGCCATGGATGGGCGTGAAGTCGCGCGTCGGATCATAGCCCGGATTGCGCATGAG
>NZ_JAIEQY010000319.1 GCF_019747315.1 Roseococcus sp.
GGCGCGGCCGGCCGTTCGCGCGGTGGCGCGGCAGGCGCCGGGCGGGGCTGACGCTCGGCGCGCGGCCTCGGCGGCATGGGGGCTGACGGCGGAGGCTCGGGCACCGCTTCCGGTGGCGGCGGTTCCCGCACCGGGTCAGGTGGTGGCCGTTCTGGCGGCGGCGGTTCCGCCACCGACTCAGGTGGCGTTGCTTCGGGCGGTTGCTCGGCCAAGGGTTCGGTTGGCGGCGGCTCTTCCGCCATTGGTGGCTCGGGCATCGTCTCCGGGCGATTGGCCGGCTCCGCCGCTGCCCCGGCGGGCGCAATCTCCAACGTGATGGCGACCGGCGCGCTCTCGGCCGGTGCCGCCGGTGGTGCGGCGCTGCCCAGATGAAGCAGCACCCAGGCCGCCATGACATGCGTGCCGGCCGAGGCGAGGACCGCCCCCCTCGAGAAAACGCCGGTCTTCATGTCCGCCACTGGCGCGGCAGCAAGCCTGGTCTCGTCGAACATCACGGCGCCGGCGGGTTGGCGAGCAGCGCTACGCGCGTGAAGCCAGCCGCCGAAACCTGGCCCATCAGGCCCAGCACATCGCCATAGGGCAGCGCGCGGTCGGCCCGCACATGGATCACACGATCCGTGCTGCCGCCCGCCAGTTGCCGCAACCGCGCGGCGAGCTCGCCCGGTGCGATGGCCTCGTCGCGCAGGAAGCTCCGGCCCTCGCGGTCGAGCGTGAGCACGATGGGATCGGCGGGCGGGCTGGCGGGCGCGGCCGCGGTGCTGGGCAGTTGCACCGGCACGGAGGAGAGCATCAGCGGTGCGGCCACCATGAAGACGACCAGCAAGACCAGCATGACATCCACGAAGGGCGTCACGTTGATCTCGGAGAGCGGCTGGGCGCCGCCCTCGTCATCGCCGTGGTCGGGTCCTGCACCCGGCATCATGGCCATGCGCTCATTCCCCCGCCGGATTGGCCGGGCGGTCCCGGGCACTCATCCGGTCGGCCAGGCGGGCGATCGCGGCCTGGCCCTCGGCGCGCAGCCGGCCGCCCGCCACGGTGAAGCGGTTATAGGCCATGACGGCAGGGATGGCGGCGGCCAGCCCGATCGCGGTGGCCAGCAGCGCCTCGGCGATGCCGGGTGCCACGGTCGAGAGGCTGGTGTTGCCCGAGCGCGCGATGGCGGTGAAGCTGTTCATGATGCCCCAGACCGTGCCGAACAGGCCGATGAAGGGCCCGGCCGAGCCGACCGTGGCCAGGAAGGGCAGGCCCGCTTCCAAGGGGCGCAACTGCTCGGCCAGGCTGAGGCGCATCGCCTCGCGCAGGCGCTCCTTGCGGGTCAGCCGGTCCTCGTCAGGGTCGAAGCGCAGGCTGGCGCCGGCGGCGAGCACGCCTCGCCCCACGCCCGGGAGCGCCCGGCCATCGGGCTCCTCGCGCGCGGCATGCGCCAGCTCCTCGACCTCGCGCCGCAAGCGGCTGAGCCGCGCTGACTTGTCGATGATGATGGCCCAGCCGATGACGCTGGCCAGGACCAGCGCCACCATGACGGACTGCACGACGATGTCGGCCTGCCGAAACAGGCCGATCAGCGAGAAATCATGCATCGCGCGGGGCCCTACAGCGCGCGGGAGAGGCCGAAGAACACGGCCCTCCGCATCCCGAATTGCGCCGCACCCACGCCAATGCCCGTGCCGTCGCGCAGCTGGTAGATGCGGTCGCCGAGGTTGAGGACATCCACCCGCGCCGTCCATTCGCCGATCCGGGGCAGGTTCACCGTCTGCGAGAAGGTGAGATTGGCGGTGAGGTAGGGTGTCACGCTCTGCGAGTTGGCGAAGCCGCTGCGCAGGCCGCTGGCATAGATCAGCGTGCCGGCGAGATTGCCCCCCTCCCAGATCCGATAGGCCGCGCCGGCCGAGCCGGTGATGGTCTGCTCATGGTCGAGCCGCACGTAGCGGTTCTGGGCATAGGCGAAATCCGCCGGATCGATCAGGAACTGGTTGGAGGAGGGTGCGCGCCCCTCGGCCCGGCCATAGGCGAGATTGCCGTAGAGCAGCAGGCTGTTCCGCCGGTAGCTGGCCGACAGCTCCGCGCCATAGACCCGGCCACGGGCATAGTTGAAGGGCGAGAAGATGTAGGCTGCCCCGAACTGGCCCATATCCTGGAGGTTCTTCGAATCCTTGTAATAGGCCTCGGCACCCAGCGTCAGGAATTCGCCGATGCGCTGGCGCACCCCCGCATTGAAGTAGTTGGACCTTTCCGGCCGTACCGCATTGGCCAGCAGGATGCCCGGTTCCGCCGTCGTTGCGGCATAGCGCGCGAGGTCGGGGCGGGTCAGCAATTCGGCAGGCGGCGGGGTGAAGTAGCGCGCATAGCCGATGGCCAGGGTGGTGGTGTCCGTGGGCCGCCAGACGAGGTTGACGCGCGGGCTGAGCTGCGTGGCATCCGAAGGGCCTTGCAGCACGTCGAAGCGCGCACCGAAATTCATCGTCAGGCGATCGGCGATGCGCCATTCATCCTGGAGATAGATACCGTAGAGCTGCTGGTTGATGCGGCCGCGCTCCTGGATGTTCACCGGCGCGTCCACGGCGCTGCCCATCGCGTCCAGCGGCAGCGCGAAGGTGTTGGTGTTGTTGCGCGTGAAATCGCTGGAGGCGATCAGGCCGGCGCGGATCGTATGGCGCTCCGCCACGCGCCAGGCGGCATCCACCTGGAAGCCCACCGAGACGTTGCTCTTGCGGGTTTCGCTGGCCGTGCCGTTGCCGACCATCTCCCCCACCAGATCCGGCAGGTAGTTGAGCGACGTCTGCCGCGCGAAGGCGGAAACCTGGACATCCAGGGCCTCCCGCGAATGCTGCAGGGCGAGCACGCCAAAAGTGGCGCGTTGCCATTGCCGGGAGCGCAGGCCGGCGCTGTCGAAATTGTCCTGGCCGAAGGCGGTGAAGCCGGCGGGCTGCCCCGGCGATGCCGGGATCTGGTAGCGCGACTGGCTGGTGCCGCCGATGAAGGCGACGCGCGTGCGGTCATCCACCACATAGGCCAGGTTCATCAGCCCACGCAGTTGCTGCGTGTCATTGTTGATGGCGTCGTAGGAGCGGGTGGGGTTCTCGAAGCCCCGGCTGCTGCTGAGCAGGCTGCCCGTCAGGTAATACTCGAAGGGGCCGACAGCCCCGCCATAGGCCAGGCTCGGCTGGACCGTGCCGAAGCTGCCGCCATAGATCGCGGCCGTCCCGCCCGGCTCCAGCGCGCCGCTGCGCAGGCGGATATCCACGATGCCCGCGGTGCGATAGCCGAATTGCGCCGGCAGCGCGCCCGTGATCAGCGAGACGGAGCGCAGGCTGCGCGCGTCGAACAACTGGGCGAAGCCGCTGATGGCCTCGGGGATGATCACGCCGTTGATGCGGTATTGCAGGTTGCGGTGATCACCGCGCACCCGGATGTCGCCCTGGGCGTCACCGGCCACGCTGGGCGCCTGCAACAGCACCTGGTTCAGCGATGCGTTGCTGCCCTGGGGCAGGCGGTCGATCGTCGTGCGGTCAATCTCATAGACGCTGGCGCCGAGCGCCGGGGCGATGTTGATGCGCGCGGCCTCCAGCCGGGTGGATTGCACCACGATCGGGTCCAACTCGCTGTCCTGGGCGGCGGCAAGGCCCGGGAGCAGGAGCAGGGGCAGGGGCACCCATCTGAACGTATGCATCATTGTTCACCTCTTCATCGGTAAAGCTGTAGATGTCTTCATAAAATCGAATAAAAACAACAGCTTAAGACAATGAAGCGGGTTTGTGATCCGGGCGCAACTCTGGCCCGGCCCGCATGCTTCGCCGCGGCGGCGCATGGTGCCCGGTGACTGCGGGCAGCACGGAGTTCGGATGGTGAGGGTTACACTCGCGCGGAGCTTTGCGGCGGCGGGACCCGGGCGAGGGGCCGCGCCCCCTGGCGCCGCTAGAGCATGTTCCGTTCGCAAGGGCTCACGTCACAAGCTCTAGCCCATTGTTTTCCGAGCATCTTTTCCGTCCAAACGATCCCGTTTGAACGGATGATGCTCTAGCCCAGCAGCCGCGCCGCCCGGCCCTGCAACTCCTGGATCACCCGCTGCGCGCCGCCCTCGCGGATCAGCGCCGTGAATTCCGCGCGGCGCGAGGCGAGTTCGCTGATGGTCCCCGTCAGGTAGATATCCACGATGCGCGGCGGATTGCCCCGCAGCAGGTAGGAGAGCACCACCGGCTCCTGCCCGCCGGTCCGGTTCAGCGTGGTGCGCACCAGCGCATCGCCATTCGCCTGGGTCTGGGTGCCCGTGGTGGTGAAGCTCTCGCCCGAGAAGCCGTCGAAGCGCGCGGCATAGGTGGCGATGGACCAGCGGGTGAAGGCCTCGGTCAGGGCGGCCTGGTCGGCGGGGGCGAAGCCGGTCCAGGGTGGGCCGACGGCGATGCGCGTCATGGCGGCGAGATCGAAGCTCTGCGCCATGACAGGTGCCAGGCGGTCATAGCGGCCGCGCAGGCCAAGCCGCTGCGCGTCGCGCATCACGCCGACCAGCGCGGCGTGGAAGCGCTCCACCACCTCGCTCGCGGCGGATTGCGCGAAAGCAGGCAGCGGCAGGAGGGGCGTCAGGAGGAGGATTCGGCGCGCGATCATGCCCCCCTATAGCCCGGCTGGACCGCGCGCGGCACCTCGGCCACAAGGTGGCATGCCCCCCACGACCATCCTGCTGACCGGCGCGACCGGCTTTCTCGGCGCCTCGCTGGCCCGCGCGCTGCTCGCCCGGGGCCATGTGGTGCGCGCGCTGGTGCGCCCGCAGGCGCCGCGCAAGAGCCTGGAAGGGCTCAACATCTCCTATGCGCTTGGCACCGTCACCGACCAGAAGAGCCTGATCTACGCCATGGCGGGCGTCGGCGGCGTGATCCACGCGGCGGCCGATTACCGCATCTTCGTGCCCAATCCCGGCCAGATGCGCGAGACCAATGTGATCGGCACCGCCGCCGTCATGCAGGCGGCCCTCGAGGCCGGAGTGCCGCGCATCGTCCATGTCTCCTCCGTCGCCACGCTCCGCCCGCGCGAAGATGGCACGCCCGCGACCGAGCTGGACGCCGCGATGCCGGAGGAGGCCATCGGCCCCTACAAGCGCAGCAAGACCGAGGCGGAGCGCGTGGTCGAGGCGATGGTGGAACGGGTGGGCCTGCCCGCCGTGATCGTGAACCCATCCACCCCCATCGGCCCGCATGACCGGCGCCCGACGCCCACCGGGCGGGTGATCCTGGAGGCCGCGCGCGGCAAGATGCCGGCCTATGTCGAGACCGGGCTGAACCTCGTCCATGTCGAGGATTGCGCGGCCGGCGTGGTGGCGGCCCTCGACCACGGCGTGCCGGGCGAACGGCATATCCTGGGCGGCCAGGATGTGAGCCTGGCGGAGATGCTGCGCTTCATCGCGGCCGAGTGCCACCACCGCCCGCCCATCCGCCTGCCGCGCGCGCCCCTCTTTCCCCTGGCCTGGGTGGCGGAGAGCGTGGCGCGCTTCACCGGCAAGGAGCCGATGCTGACGCTGGACGGGTTGCGCATGGCCGGCCACCACATGTTCTTCTCGGCCGCGAAGGCCCAGCGTGTCCTCGGCTTCGAGGCCCGCCCCTGGCAGGAGGGCGTGCGCGACGCCATCGCCTGGTTCGAGGCGGAAGGCATGCTCACCAAGTGACCTGGCTCGCGCTGGCCGCGCTGATCGCCTGGGGCGTGCTGCTGTTCGGCCGCGGGATGTTCTGGCGCACGCGCGATGATGACCGCGACGCGGCCGGCCTGCCGGAGCCCGCGCAGTGGCCGCATGTCCAAATCATCATCCCCGCGCGCGATGAGGCGGAAACCATTGGCGCGACGGTGCGAAGTCTCGTCACGCAGGATTACCCGGGGCGCTTCGATATTCTGGTGGTGAATGACCGCAGCACGGACCACACGGGCGCTCTGGCCCGCGCCGCGGGGGCCGAGGTACTGGAAGGGCAGGGCAGGGCGCCCGGCTGGTCCGGCAAGCTCTACGCCCTGCAACAGGGGCTCGGGGCCGTGGCCGGCCGGCCGCACAGCCTGCTGCTCTTCACCGATGCCGACATCACCCATGCGGCCGACAGTCTCCGGCGCCTGGTGCAGCGCGCCGAGGCGGA
>NZ_JAIEQY010000346.1 GCF_019747315.1 Roseococcus sp.
GGGCCGATTCACGCCCCGGCGAAGTGGCCGGGACGATCGGACCCGTCAGATTCTCAGCCGGGGGTCGAGCGCGTCGCGCAGCGCATCCCCCAGCAGGTTGAAGGCAAGGACGATCACGAAGATGCCGAGCGAGGGTATCACGCTGATATGCGGCGCGATGAACAGGAAATTCCGCCCCTGCGCCGCCATGGCGCCCAATTCCGCCAGGGGCGGCTGCGCGCCGAGGCCGAGGAAGGACAGCGCCGAGCCCAGCAGGATCACCTGCCCCAGCCGCAGCGTGGAAAAGACGAAGATCGCGGAGAGGCAATTGGGCGCCAGGTGCCGCAGGATCAGCCGCGTGTCGCTCATGCCGATGGCGCGCGCGGCCTCGATATAATCCAGCCCCATCACCACGAGAGCCGAGCCCCGGACGATGCGCGCCATGAGCGGCACGGTGGCGATGGAGAGCGCGATGATCACCGAGGTCAGGCCCGGCCCGAAGATGGCGGCGAGCGCCAGGCCAAACAGGATGGCCGGGAAGCTCAGCATGATGTCCATCAGGCGCATCAACAGCCCGTCCACCCGCTTGTAGAAGGCGGCCAGGAAACCGACCAGCGCGCCAATCACCCCACCCGCGATGAGCGAGGCGAGCCCCATCCCCAGCGTCACGCGCAGCCCATAGAGCATGCGTGCCAGGATATCGCGCCCCTGCCCATCCGTGCCGAACCAGTATTCGGCCGATGGCGGCTGCATGATGGCCATGAGGTCGGTCTCGAAGGGATCGCGCGGGGCCAGCCAGGGCGCCAGCAGGGCGGCCGCGATGATGAGCACGACGAAGACCAGGCTGATGGCGCCGCCCGTATCCCGCATCAGCATGCGAAGGGGCGAGGGCCGGCGCGGCGCCTCGGGGGCGGCGGTGATGGTCGTGGCGCTCATGCCTGCCGCACCCGGGGGTCCAGCACGGCGTAGAGCAGGTCCACCGTCAGGTTGATCAGGATGAAGCCCGCGCTCAGCACGATGATGGTGCCCTGCGCCATGGGAAAATCGGCCGAGAGAATTGCGCCCACGGCCAGGCGCCCCACGCCGGGCCAGGAGAAGATGGTCTCGGTCACCACGGCGCCGCCGAGGAGAAAGCCGATCTGCAGCCCGATCAGCGTCACCACGGGGATCAGCGCGTTGCGCAATGCGTGGCGCAGCACCACCAGATGCTCGGCGAGGCCCTTGGCGCGGGCGGTGCGGACGTGATCAGCCGAGAGCGTGTCCACCACGGCCGTGCGCGTCATCCGCGCCACGGGGCCGACCAGCACGCCGCCCAGCGTCACGGCCGGCAGGATCAGGGCCCGGATGCCATCCATGCTCCAGAGCGGCCCTCCACGCCCGGTAAAGGGCAGCAGCTGCCACTGGAATCCCACGAACCAGATCAGCACCAGGCCCAGGAAGAAGACCGGCACCGAGACGCCGGCCACGCTGATCGCCATGATGAACTTGTCGAGCAGCGAGCCGCGCCAATAGGCGGCGATGGTGCCCAGGAAAATGCCCGTGGGAATGGACCAGAGCAGCGAGGCGAACATCAGCTCCATCGTCGGGCCGATGGTCGCACCCAATTCCTGCGTGACCGGCACGTTGTTGATGATGGAGACGCCGAGATCGCCCTGCGCCAGCCGCCCCAGATAAATGCCGAACTGCACCCAGATGGGCTCATCCAAACCAAGCTCGGTGCGGATGGCGGCGACGATCTCGGCCGTGGCCTGGGGGCCGGCGCGGACGGTGGCGGGGTCGGTCGGCACCACCTGCATCAATAGGAAGCCGATCAGCAGCACGCCGAAGAGGACGGGAATGGCGAGCGCGATGCGTTGGGCGGCGTGGCGCAGCATCAGGCGAATTCCCCCCGCCTGAACTCATCATGCCGGTCATGGATGGCAATGCCGCCGCGCAGCGTCACGTCGCATTGCACGCCTGGATATTCCTCCGGCGCCAGCGCCGTGATGTCGCGTGAGAGGATGGCGATATCGGCGTCCATCCCCGGCTCCAGCGTGCCGCGCTGGTTCTCCGCGAAGCTGCTGTAGGCGCCGCACCAGGTGTAGCAATGCAGCGCCTCCTGGATGGAAAGCCGCTGCTCCGGCCCAAAGACCGTGCCCTGGTTGGTCTTCCGCGTGACCATGGCGAAGAGGTTCACGAAGGGATCGGGCGTGGAGACCGGCGCGTCGGAGGAAGCGGAGGGGTGGTGCCCCTCATCCAGCCAGGTCTTCATGGGATAGGCGGATTCGGTGCGAGCGGGGCCCAGGTTTCGCAGGTAGAGGTCCGCGAATTCATACATGAAGACCGGCTGCGGCACGGGCAGGATGCCGCGCGCCTTCATCCGCCGCCGCTGGTCTCGCGTCACGAAGCCGCAATGCTCGATGCGGTGGCGGCGTTCGGGCGTGGCACCCGCCTCCTCCATGCCGGTCAGCACCTGCTCGATCGCGGCGTCGCCGATGGCGTGGATGTCGAGCTGCCAGCCCTGCGCGTGGAATTTCGCCAGCAGCGCGTGGATGGTCTCGGTCGGGAAGGTGAAGACGCCAGTGCCGCCGCCGGCCTTGGCCAGATAGGGGTCGAAGAAGGCGGCCGTCAGCCCGCCCGCGCTGCCATCGGCGAAGACCTTCACGGCGCCCCAGCGCAGGGCCGCGTCGGGGTCATCGCCCGGCAGCCAGGGGCGCAGGCCAGCCTCCCAGGCATCGGCCGCGATGCCCTCGGGATTGCCGGCCAGCACCAGCCACATGCGTTGCAGGCATCGGCCGTCCCGCGCCGCGCGCTCGAAGGCCGCGATCTCGGCGATGCCGGAGCTCATGCCGACATTCATGTCGGTGGCCGAAGCGAAGCCGAGCGAGGCGAGGCGCCGTCCCGCCGCTTCGATCGCATCCACCATGCGCGCCTCGTCGGGCTCGGGCATGGCGGCCTTGATGAGACTGAGCGCGCGCTCCTGGATCAGCCCGGTCAGCGCGCCGTCCCGGCGCTCGATCACGCCGCCCTCGGGGTTGGGCGTGTTGTGGCCGATGCCGGCGGCCCGCAGGGCGGCGCTGTTGGCCACCCCCATATGCCCGCAGGTCCGCATGATCAGCAGCGGATGGTCCGGCACGGCGGCATCCAGCTCGCTCACCGTGGGATGGCGGCCGATGTCGAGCGCGCCATGATCATAGCCCCAGCCCATCACCCATTGGCCCTTGGGCGTGGCCTCGGCCGCGGCGCGCAGGCGGCGGCGGGCCTCCTCCAGCGTGCGGACCTCCTCGGCGCGAAGGTTCACCATGGAAAGGCCGAGGCCAAAGGGCAGCAGGTGCATATGCGCTTCATGGAAGGCGGGAATCGCAAGCCGCCCGTCCAGCGCGACGCGGTGCGTCCCGGGCCCGGCCAGGGCCTCGATCTCGACCCTGGTGCCCACCGCCATCACCTTCCCGGCAGAAACCGCCAGAGCCTCGGCTATACCTCCGGCCAGTCCCCGAAACACGCTGCCGCCTGTGAAGATGATATCCGCGCTCAACCCGGCCCTCTTTCGTGGTGCTGGCGCGATGGTCCCGCGTGGCCGGTGCCACGTCAACCGCGCTGTCGGCCCTTCGCGATGGCACCACACCGTGCCACGCTGCCGATGCGAGCCACGGAGACCCCACATGCCGCAGCCTTGGGCAATGCCATGAACGACCGCATCTTCGCCCCCGGATTCCAGGCGCGCCCCTGGTGGTGGGAAGCGGCCGAACCGCCCGACCGCGACAATGCCCTGCCCGAGCGCACGCGCGTCGCCGTGGTGGGCGGCGGCTATACCGGGCTCTCGGCCGCGCTCACGCTGCGCCGCCTCGGCCATGAGGTCACGGTGCTGGATGCCGAGCGCATCGGCTGGGGCGCCTCCTCGCGCAATGGCGGCATGGTCTCGGGCGGGTTGAAGGTGGCGCGCGGTCCGCTCACGCAGAATTTCGGCGAGGAGCGCGCGGCTGAAATCGCCCGCGCCTGCGGCGCCAGCTTCCCCTTCATCGAGGAGACCATCGCGCGCGAGGGGCTGGATTGCGACTATGTGCGCAGCGGCCGCTTCGTCGGCGCCTATACGCCCAAGCACCTGGCGACGCTGGCTGGCAACCGCGCCCGCATCGAGGAGATCAGCGGCGACGAAGCCCGCATGATCCCGAAGGAACAGGTGCGCGAATTCGTCGCGACCGACCATTATTTCGGCGGCATGTACGCCGCCGGCACGGGCAGCCTGCACCCCGGCAAATACGCCCGCAGCCTGGCCGCCGCGGCCGAGCGCGCCGGCGCCCATCTGGTGGACCAGGTGCGCGTGACGGAAACGATCAAGGAGGCGGGCGGCTTCCGCCTTGTCACCACCCAGGGCGAGATGCGCGCCGATGCGGTGCTGATGGCCACCAACGGCTATAGCCGCGGCGGCCCCATGCCCTGGCTGACCAAGCGCCTGATGCCCATCGGCAGCTACATCATCGCCACCGAGGAGATCGGCGAGGAGCGCATCGAGAAGATCTTCCCCAGGCGCCGGATGATCAGCGACACCAAGCGCGTGCTGAACTATTACCGCCCCTCGCCCGATGGGAAACGCATCCTCTGGGGCGGCCGCGCCAGCTTCGGCCCGACCACGCCCGAGGAGGCGGCCCCCACGCTGCACGCCATGATGGTGGATGTGCTGCCCGAGATGAAGGATGTGCGCGTCACCCACGCCTGGACCGGCAATGTGGCCTTCACCTTCGACTACCTGCCGCATCTGGGCGTCGAGGATGGCGTGCATTACGCCGCCGGCTGCCAGGGCAGCGGCGTGGCGATGGCCACCTGGATGGGCCACAACGCCGCGCTGAAGATCGCGGGGGCCGCCAATGAAGGCTTCGCGCTGGACAGCCTGCATTTCCCGACCCGCGCCTTGTATGACGGCAATCCGGATTGGTTCCTGCCGCTCGTCGGCGGCTGGTATCGCCTGCGGGACCGGGTGGACCGCATCCTCGCCTGAACACCCTTGCAAGCCCGCGCTGAATCCAGCACGAGGAAACGGAGAATGCGGGCCGGAGGGCGCGGAAAAGTTCCGCGCGCGAACCGGATCGCCACGGGAAGAGATCCATGCAACGCCGCGCCCTCCTGGCCGCCACCGCCCTCCTGCCGCTCGCGGCGCAGGCGCAAGGCTTCACGCCGCAGAACCCCGAATGCATCGCGCCCGCGGCCCCCGGCGGCGGCTTCGACCTGACCTGCCGGCTGACCACCCGCATGCTGAACGAGACCGGCATCGTGGCGCAGGCGATCCGCACGCAAAACATGCCGGGCGGCATCGGCGCAGTCGCCATCAACCACATCAACGCGCAGCGCCGGGCGGATGCGAATGTGATCGTGGCCATCTCCACCGGCTCCTGGGTCAACATGGCGCAGGGGCGCTTCGGGCGCTTCGCCGAGAATGACGTGCGCTGGATCGGCGCCATCGGCGCGGATTACGGCGTGATCGCGGTGCGCAAGGACAGCCGCTTCAACACCCTGGCCGACCTCATGGCTGCGATCCGCGCGGACCCCGCCAGCGTGCCGATGGGCGCGGGCGGCGCCGTCGGCAGCCAGGATTGGCACAAGGCGGCGCTGGTGGCGCGCGCGGCCGGCGCCGACCCGCGCCGCATCCGCTACGTGCCCTTCGAGGGCGGCGGCCAGGCCATGGCGGCGCTGCTGGGTGGGCACATCCAGGTTTTCCCGGGCGATGCCTCCGAAGTGCGCGGGCAGTTCGAGGCGGGTGAAATCCGCCTACTGGCGGTGCTGGCGGCGCAGCGCCTGCCGGGCGCGCTGGCCAGCGTGCCCACGGCGCGCGAGCAGGGGGTGGAGGTGGACTGGCCCATCGTGCGCGGCTTCTACGGCCCGCCGCAAATGCCTGATGCCGCCTACAATTTCTGGGTGGAGGCGATTCGCCGCCTCCAGGCGCATCCCGCCTGGCCCGAGGCGCGGGCGGCCCAGGGCCTGTTCGAGTTTAACCTGGTCGGCGCCGACTATGCCGAGCTGGCCAAGCGCCGGACCGCTGAATTCCGGCAGCTCGCGCGCGATGTCGGGCTGGTGACGCAGACGCAATGACCGCCGGCAGGCGCGCAGCGCCGCGAGGCGCAGGACCAGGCGGCAGGCGCGCCGCGCCGCGAGGCGCAGGACCAGCCGGCAGGCGCGCC
>NZ_JAIEQY010000305.1 GCF_019747315.1 Roseococcus sp.
TTGATGATGTAGCTGTCCGGCGCGATGGGCACATCCACCCATTCGCCCGCGCGGTTCAGCACCTGCAGGCCGCCCGGCTTGTCCTGGGCGCGCAGGATGGTGAGCGAGCCGTAATCGGCATGCACGCCCGCGCGCAGCTGCCCGGGCTGCGGCGGCACCAGCGGTGCCGGGTAGTTGCGCACGCGCAGGCGGCTGATGTGGTGGTTGATCTTGTCGGTGAAGAAGCCCTCGTCGAGGTCGAGCGCGAGGGCGAACATGGCCATCAGATCCTCGGCGAGGGCACCCATCGCGCGGAAATATTCCTCATAGAGCGCGCGCAATTCGGGCGGGTTTGCGGGCCAGAGGTTGGGGTGGAAATGCTTGCCCGCGGCGGGGCCGAAGAAATACTCGGTCCCGGGTACGTCCACCGGGCCGATCATCAGGCTCTCATTCAGGTCGCCCGGCACGTCGAGGCCCTGGCTGCGGCCCACAGACTCCGCCTCCAGCGGGATATAGCCGCGCGTGACGTCCGGTGCCGGGCGCAGCACGCGGTTCTTCTCGGCCTCGCTGAGGTCGAAGAAGGCGTTGGAGACGTCCTGGACCTTGCGGATCAGCGCGGGGTCCACGCCATGGCCGGTGATGACCAGGAAGCCGATATCGTGAATCGCCTGGCCCACCTGGGCCGCGATGGCACGCTTGGTCGCGGCGTCGCCCTCATGGAAGGGGGCCACGTTGATGATGGGGACGTTCAGCAGCATCGGACCCTCCTCTAAAGATCGAGTTGCGTGGCGAGATCGGAAAACAGGAAGCCGGCGAGGCGCGCATCGGCACCGGGCGGGGCACAGAGCTGGGCGCCGACCGGCATCCCGCCATCGAGGCCGGCGCGCAGCGTCGCGATGGGGCCGCCCAGCGCCGTCATGGGGATGACGAAGGAGGGGTCGCCCGTGGTGCCATCGGCGGGCGCCACATCGGGGGCGGCGGGCATGAGGATCAGGTCCTCCGGGCCGAATGCCGGCCAGAAGCTGGCGCGGAAGCCGGCGAGGGCACGCAGGGCCGCGTGATATTCGGCATCGCTCATGGCGAGGCCCGTCGCGATATCGGCGGCGAGGCGCGGCGAGATCAGGTCGCGCGGGAGCTTCGCATGGGTGCGCCCTGCCTCGGCCAGCAGCACCTGGCGGTGGGTGTTCAGCACATCTTCCAGCGCCACGGGCGAGGGGAGGGTGACGACCTCCAGCCCGGCCGCGCGCAGCCTCTCCGTCAGGGCCGTGACGCCTGCCGCCGTGCCCGGCGCGGTGCGGTGCGTGAGCATCGCATCCTCCAGCACCACGATGCGTGGCGTGGCCGTCGTGGCTCCCGCCAGGCGCAGATGCGCGGCTGCATAGCCCGCCGCGAGGAAGGCCGCATCCTGCGCCGATTGGCCGAAAGCGCCCATGGTGTCGAAGGAGGGCGAGAGCGGTACGACGCCCACGCCGCCGATGGCCAGTGTCGAGGGCTTGAACGCCCCCGTGCCGGTATAGGCGGCCGGCCGGTTCACCGAGCCCGCGGTCTGCGTGCCCAGCGCCAGCGGCACCGTGCCCGAAGCCACCGCAGCGCCAGAACCGGCGGAGGAACCGCCCGGCGTGCGCGTCAGATCCCAGGGGTTTCGCGTCGGCGGGATGGGCGCGAAATAGGCGTATTCCGTGGTGTGAACCTTGCCCAGGATCACCGCGCCGGCCGCGCGCAGATGGGCCACCACCGTGGCGTCGGCGGTGGCGGGCGCGATCTGGGCGCGCGAGGCACTGTTGGCGCGCGTGGGCAGCCCGCGCACGTCAATCACATCCTTCACGGCGACGGGAATGCCGTGCAGCGGGCCGCGCTTGATGGGCTCGGCATCCAGGAGGCGCGCCTGGGCGAGGGCCTGCTCGGCCAGCACATGGATCCAGGCCTGCACCTGGCCATCCACCTCGGCGATGCGATCGAGGCAGCGCTGCACCAGCGCCTGCGAGGTCAGCGCGCCGCTGGCAATGGCGGCGGAGAGGTCGCGGATGCGGCCGGGATCACGAACGAGGCTCATGCGCGCAACTCCTGGCGGCGGGCGATGGTGGCGGGGATGTCCACGGCGAGGCTCTCATCCTCGATCTCGCCGGTGAAGATGACGCCGTAGATGTCGCGCGCCTTCTCGCGGCTTTCCCAGCCTTCGAGGACGTCATGCAGCACGCGGTCCAGGCTGCGCTCCAGGGGGCTGCCATAGCCACCGCCGGAACTGTCCCGCCCGCGCAGCGCCTGGCCCTTCTGCAAGGTCACCTGCACCACATTGGGCAGGCGCGCGGCATCGCCATTCTCGCCCACCAGCCAGGTCTTGCCGGCCGTGCCATCCTTGCCGCCGACCACGCCACGCGGCGGCGCGTGCTGGCCATCGCAGGAGATGACGGCGGTGACGGCATGGCCCGTGGCGGCGAGTTCGATCTGCTGCGCCGGTGCGCCGCGATGCCGCCCGGCGCCGGAGCTGTCCGCGACGATTTCCAGCGAGTTCACGCGGATCGGGTGCTTCAGCTCATCCACCTCCACGCTGTCCCGGTACATCAGGCCCGCGATGACGGGGATCGCGTAATTCACCCAGCCATCGGCGACGGGCGAGGCCGGGCCGCCATTGGTGGAGAGCATCATGCGGTTCACGAAGGGCGCATCGCCGCGGCGATGATCCTTGCCGGAAATCACCGCCATGCCGGCGCCAAGGCCGGTGCCGCCCTCGCTCAGCCCATGGCCGTCGCCCAGTTGCGCGAAGGCGGATTGGGTGATGTTCACCAGGCGCTCCGAAACGTTCGTCGTGCCCATGGAGCAGGAATGCGGGAATTTCGGCGCGGCCACCACGCTCTCCTCGGCGTATTTGAAGGTGAGGCGGCGGAAGCTGCCGGCATTGCGCGGCAAATCCTTGTCCAACGCGTTGAAGATGGCGCCGACCACGGCCGATGTCGCGGCGCCCAGCGAGGTGTTCAGCCCCACATCCACGCAGGGCGGATTGTCGGAAAGGTCCACATGGATCATCGCCGTATCCGGGTCGATCTCGATCTTCACGGTGAGTTCGAGGCCGCCCGGAAGAATCCCCTCCAGCGGGTCCGACTTGCCCTTGTTCACGAGCTTCGCGCGCGGCATGCGGCGGATGTTCTCGATCATGCGGCGCTCGGAATAGTCGAACCATTCGCGGGTGAAACTCTTCACCGCCTCCACGCCATACTTCGCGCAGAATTCCTCCAGCCGGCGTTCCGCCACGCGGGCAGAGCCAAGGCCCGCCAGGAAGTCGCCATACCACTGGTCCGGCACGCGGATGCGCGCGCGGCACATGCGCACGATGTCCTCGATATTCCTGAAGTCGCGCTGGATACGCACGCCGGGAAACACCAGCGCACCCTCGTGATAGACGTCGCGCGCCAGCACGAAATAGGAGCTGGGGATGGAGTTGCCGATATCGGCCATGTGGCATTTGGCCACGCTGGTAAAAAGGTGCTCGCCCTCGAAGAAGACCGGCACCATGAAGGTGTGGTCCGCCGGATGCGTGTTGCCGCCATAGGGGTCGTTGTCGAGATAGGCATCGCCGCGCCGGATATCGCCCGCATGGTAGCGGCGCATATTCGCCGTCTGGATGTGGCAGCCGAAGATGTGGACCGGCAGGCCTTCGGCGGGTGCGAGCAGCTGGTCATCTCCGGTGACGAGGCAGCAGGAGAAATCCCGCGCGGAGGAAATCACCGCCGAGCGCGCGGCGCGCAGCAGCGTGTTCGTCATCTCGCGTACGATGCCGTCCAGTCGATTGGCCATGACGGAGAGCAGGACGGGGTCCATCATCGGTCGCTCCTCACGCGCAATGCAGGATGTAGTTGCCGGCGGCGGAAAGCTCCGCCGAGAGGCCGGGATAGACGACGATGGTGGTCGTCGGTTCCTCGATGATGGCGGGGCCCGCGATCTGCGCTCCAGCCTGCAAGCTCGCGCCGCGATAGATCGGCGTGGCCGCGCGGCCCGTCTCGGTGAAGTAGCAGGGACGCAGCGTTGCTGGCTCCGGCACATAGGGTGCCGCAACCAGATCGGGCGGCGGGGGTGGCGCGAAGAGCGCGATGGAAATGCGGCCCTTCCAGTTCACGAACTCCACCGGGCTGCCTTCGTCGCGCACGGCATAGACGCGCTCATGCGCCTGGTGGAAGGCCTCGGCCAGCGCCGCCACATCCACCGCGCCGCCGATGCGGCTGATGGGCAGGCGCGTGTCCAGCTCCCACACCTGGGCGCGGTAGCGCGCCTCGACCACGAGTTCGACCCGCGCCTCGGCCCCATCCGCGCCCTTCAAGCCCCGCTGGAATTCCGCGAGCTCGGCCTCGATCTCCTCCAGCGCGCGGTTCACGCCGGCCAGGTCGAAACCGGCGCTGTCGGTGAAGCGGCTGCGCGTCGCTTCGAAGACGATGGCGCTGTACTGCATGCCGCAGGCCGAGAGCGCGGAGGCCAGGCGCGGCAGGATCACGGTCGCGCAGCCCAGTTCGCGCGCGATGGGCATGATGTTGAAGCCCGCGGCACCACCGCCCGCCACCACCACGCTCTCGCGCGGGTTCAGGCCTTCATTCACCGTGATCTCGCCGATGGCCTTGATCATCAGCTCATTGGCGATGGTCATGATCGCCGCCGCCGTCTCATCCGGCGTGCGGCCGATCTCACCCGCAAGCCGCGTGATGACGCGCGTGGCGGCCGCCGCATCCAGCTGCAGGCGCCCGCCGTTGAAATAGCCAGGATCGATGTAGCCGAGATGCAGCGCCGCATCGGAGACGGTGGGCTGATCGCCGCCGCGCCCATAACAGGCCGGCCCCGGCGTGGAGCCCGCTGATTGCGGACCCACCCGCAGCAGCCCGCCCGCATCCAGCCAGGCGATGGAGCCACCGCCCGCACCAATCGAGCGCACATCCACCGTGGAGGTGCCGATGATGTCGCCCAGCCAACGCGGCCCCAGCCAGGAATCGCGCGTGTAGACGAGGCCGCCATCGCGGACCAAACCCACATCGAAGGTCGTCCCGCCCGTATCGCAGACGATGGCATTGCCGCCGAGACGCTCCACATCGCAAGCCGCGCGCCCCGCGACCGGCGCCATGGCGGGGCCGGATTTCAGCGTGTGGATGGGCCGCGCGATCAGCTCCTCCACCGCCTGGCAGCCACCGACCGAGGTGCTGACCAGCAGATCCCCCGCAAAGCCCGCCGCCCGCAGATCCGCCGCCATCTCGCGCAGGTGCTTCTGCATGAGCGGCTTCAGTGACGCATCAATGGCCGTCGCCGAGGCGCGGCGATATTCGCGCAGGATCGGCACGAGCTGGTGCGAGAGCGTGTAGGGCACGCCCGGCATCATCTCCTCCAGCAGCGCGCCCAGCCGCAGCTCATGCTCGGGCGAGGCGATGGACCAGAGCAGCGAGACCGCCACCGCCTCGATCTTCCGCGCCTTCAGCGTCTCGATCACCGCGCGCGCCTGGGCTTCGTCGAAGGGCACCACCACCTCGCCCTCCGCACTCACGCGCTCGGTGATCTCGAAGCTCAGGCGGCGGGGGATGTAGGGGTCGGGGTAGTCGTAGCTGTAGTCATGCGGGCCGTGCTTGCCGCCTTCCTTGAAGGTCAGCGTGTCCTTGAAGCCGCGCGTGGTGAGGAAGGCCGTGCGCGCCGTGCGCTTGGTGACCACCGCATTCGTGGCCCGCGTGGTGCCGTAGATCAGGATTGCCGTCTCGGCGAGCAACTTCGGCACGCTGATGCCCAGATCGCCGGCAACCACGGCGAGCGCGCCCTCCATCCCCTCGAAAATCCGGTCGGGCGTGGTGAGCGACTTGCCAATATGCAGCCGTCCGGCAGGGTCCAGAACGACCATATCCGTGAAGGTTCCGCCGGTATCCACGGAAATACGATAGGCCATGCACCAATTCTCCGGCTTCACAGCAGCCGCCCGGGATGGTGCACTGGCGATACGACTTGTCCACCCGGTCCAGCTTCAAAAACATGGGGTTCCAGCATGAGCGACGACGCCTACACCTCCCGCGGCTACGGCGCGAAACCGGTGGGCTTCGGCGAAAAGCCCGGCCTGGTGGTGGTGGATTTCCAGACCGGCTTCACCGACCCCAGCTTCCCCATGGGCGGCTCGCCCCTCGTGGACCGCGCCGTCGAGAACACCGCCCGCCTCATGCGCGCCGCCAAGGCCGCGGG
>NZ_JAIEQY010000108.1 GCF_019747315.1 Roseococcus sp.
GCCGCCGGATCAGGGGCCGCCGGATCAGGGGCCGCCGGATCAGGGGCCGAGCGGCCCGACATGGCGCAGGAAGCTGGCGCGCACCGTCTCGGCATGCGCCTGCATCACATCGCGCAGGTGGCGGAGATTCAGGATTTCCTCATGCACCAGCGTGCTGGCGCCGTGGCGCAGCGCCTCCTCCACCGTGACGGGCAACTCCGCGTCGCGCCACTTGCCGACCGTCAGCCGCAGCAGGCCGAGCAGGGCGCGCCAAAGCCGCTCGGCCTGGATCAAGGTGGCCGCCTCGCGTTCCTCGATCAGCCCCGCGCGGCCAAGTTCGCTGAGCACGAGGCGCGTGGTCCGGCGCAGCAGGCGTGGATGCTGCGCAGCATGGGCGACGGTGAGGGCCTGGGCGATGAACTCCACCTCCACCAGCCCCCCCATCATGCCCTTCAAATCCCAGGGGCCATCGGCCGGCAGCTCCTTCACCATGCGGGAGCGCATCTGGGCGGCGTCACGCAGCACGGAAGCGGCGTCGCGCTCGGTGGTCAGTGCCGCATCCAGCGCCGTCTCGATCCGCCGCGCCAGGGCGGCGGGCCCGGCGATGACGCGAGCACGGGTCAGCGCCATGCGCTCCCAGGTCCAGGCCTCCTCGGCGTGGTAGCGGGCGAAGGAGGAGAGCCGCACCGCGACCGGGCCCTTATTACCGGAGGGGCGCAGCCGCATGTCCACCTCGAAGGCGCGGCCGTCGCGGCCCGGCGTCGTCAGCGCCGTGACCATCTGGTGCGAGAGGCGGATGAAGTATTCCGATGGGGCGAGCGAGCGCTGGCCGCCCTCGCTGCCCTCCGTCTCGGGCTCATGCTCATAGATGAAGATGAGGTCCAGGTCGGAGTGGGGCAGCATCTCCCGCCCGCCCAGCTTGCCCAGCGCCAGCACGGCCAGGTTGCCGGCGGGAACGCGGCCGAAGCGGCGGGCGAAATCGCGCTCCACCCCGGGCAGCAGGGCGGCGATGGCGGCCTCGGCCACGGCGCTGCGGGCTTCGCCGCTGGAATCCGCGTCCAGCCGGCCTTCCAGCTCCGCCGCGTCCACCTCGAAGAGGCGTTCGGTGACCATGCGGCGCGTGGCCTCCAGCGCCTCCTCCAGGTCGCGGGCTTCGCGCATCAGGGCGGGCAGGGCGGCCAGCGGCTTTTCGCCGGGGGCGGCGTAGCTGCCGGCGAGCAGGCCCTCCAACGCCGCCGGGCGCTGCGCCAGGTGGTCGGCGAGTTGCGGTGCGGCGCCCAGCAGCGCCGCCAGCCGGTCCAGCAGGCGCGGGTTGCGATGCAGCAGGGAGAGGAACTGTACGCCCGCAGACAACTGCCCCAGAAGCCGGTCGAAGCGCGCCAGCGCCGCCTCGGGCTCGCGCTGGCGGCCGAAGGCGGCGAGGAGGGCGGGCATCAGCTCGGTCAGCAATTCGCGGGCGCGCTCGCTGCGGGTGGCGCGGGGGCGGCCGTGATGCCAGCCGCGCACCATGGCGGCGATCGAGGCGGGTTCGCGGAAACCCATCCCGCGCAGGGTTTCCAGGGTCTCGGGGTCGTCTTCCACGCCGGTGAAGACGAGGTTGCCCGCGCCCTCGGCCGCGGTAAGCCGCGGCGCCGCCTCGAAGAGATGGCTGTAATGGCCCTGCACCCGGCGCTGATAGGCGGTCAGCGCCTCGGCGAAGCCGGCGGTATCGGCAAAGCCCATGAAGCTGGCGATGCGGGCAAGTTCCCCGGCTTCCTCCGGCAGGCGGTGGGTCTGCCGGTCATTCACCATTTGCAGCCGGTGTTCGGTGTTGCGGAGAAACACGTAGGCATCGGCCAGGTCCGCCGCCGCGCGCCGGTCCATCTTGCCGGCGGCCGCCAGCAGCGAGAGCGCGCCCAGCGTCGTCGGGTCGCGCAGCGCCGGGTCCCGCCCGCCCCAGATGAGCTGCAGCACCTGCACCGTGAACTCGATTTCCCGGATGCCGCCGCGGCCGAGCTTGACGTCATGCCCGGCGACGGCAATCTCGCCGCCCGCGCCGCGTTCGGCCTTGTGCAGATGGATTTGCCGCTTGATGGAATGGATGTCGGCCACCGCCGCGAAATCCAGGTGACGCCGCCAGATGAAGGGGCGCAATTCACGCAGGAAAGCCTCGCCCGCCGCACGGTCGCCCGCCACGGGCCGCGCCTTGATCATGGCCGCGCGCTCCCAGTTCTGGCCGAGGCTCTCGTAATAGGAGAGCGCCATGGGAACGCTGACGCAAAGCGGCGTCGCCGCCGGGTCCGGGCGCAGGCGCAGATCGGTGCGGAAGACGTAGCCCTCGCTCGTGCGTTCCTCCATCAGGCGCACCAGGTCCCGGGCGATCCGGATATAGGGCGCCGCGCCGTATTCTTCGTGGTAGGAAGGGCCGTCCGGGTCATGCAGCAACAAGAGGTCAATATCGGAGGAGTAGTTCAGCTCGCGCCCGCCGAGCTTTCCCATCCCCAGCACGATGAGGCCCGAGCCCTTCGTGATCTGCTTCGGCTCGCCCTTCGTGCGGGCCAGCTTGATCTGGCCGCGGCGCGCGGCATCCAGCAGCAGATGGGCGCAGGCGAAATCAATCGTCAGGTCGGCCAGCTCGCTCAGCGCGCCGGTCACGCGGTCGAGCGGCCAGAGGCCGCCGAGATCGGCGGCGGCCGCCACCAGCGCGCCCTGGCGCTTGGCCCGGCGCAGCAGGCTCATCACCGCCTCGCGCGGAGAGGCGGGGTCCGCCTTGGTCAGCGGCTCCAGCGCGCAGCGCAGCGCTTCCTCCGGCCCGCGGTCCAGCAGGCGCGCCAGGGTGGGGGATTCCGCCCAGCAGAGATCGGCCAGGAAGGGGCTGTGCGCGGCCATGATGTCGAGCAGCGGCGCCGCATCCGGGCGCAGGGCCAGGGCCTGCTGGGCCGCGTCGCCCTCGGCGAGGCGCGCGCTCAGGCGGAGAATCGCATCCGGATCATACAGGGGGCGCGGGCTCATCATGCGGCAGGGGAGCCGCCGGAATGAGCCGGGGTCAAGTCCTGCGCCGCCGCGCCAGCCCCTGGCAGCTGCTCAGCCATGCCTGCCTCAGCCTGCTGGTGGCCATGCCGATGATGCTGGGCCTGGCCGTCGGCGTGCTCGCCTGGCGCCTCTCCAAGGGGGAGGTGGAGAGCAGCTTCCTCGCCCGGCGGATCGAGGCGGCGGTGAACCGGCCGGATGGCGAGGCGCGGATCGAGATCCGCCGCGCCGCCATCGCCTGGGAGGGTTGGCATGGCGATGGCGCTCCGCTCGATATCCGCCTCTCCGGCGTGCTGCTGCGGGACCGCGCCGGGCATCAGCGCGGCGCCCTGCCCGATGCCAATGTGACGCTGGCCCTCGGCCCCCTGCTGCGCGGCGTGCTGGCCCCGGCGACGATCGAATTGCGCGATCCGAGCTTCACCCTGCTGCGTGATGCCGAGGGCGGGCTCTCCCTCGATATCGGCGGTGGCCCCGACGCGCCGCCCGGCGCGCCCGCGGAGGCGCCGGACGAGACCGAGGAGATGCTGGCCGACCTGATGAGCCCGCCGGAGGAACGCGCGACGCACACCTCGCTGCGCCGCATCCGCGTGACGGGTGGCCAGGTCACGGTGCGGGATGCCCGGCTTGGCCGCGAATGGGCGCTGAAGGACCCGCAGATGGAGCTGCGCCGCCTCGCGCGCGGCGGCGTCGAGGGCGATGGCGAGGCGACGCTGCGCGTCGGTGATGTGGACATCCCCGTCCATCTGCTGGGGCGCATCCAGGGCGCGCCGCTGCGCTTCTCGCTCCGGCTGGACCTGCCGGTGCTGCGCCCGGGCGACGTGGCCGAACTGCTGCCGCCGCTGGGCGCGCTCTCGATGCTCGATGCGCCGGTGGCGATCCAGGCCCTGGGCGAATTCGACGCCGCCGGTCGCCCCACGGGCTTCGGCCTGACCCTCCAGGCCGAGCAGGGGGGCGACCTGCGCTTCGCCACCACCTCGCGCCTGCCCTTCACGCGCCTTGCGGCGCGGCTGGTGGGCAACCGGGACCGCGTGGTGCTGGAGGAGGCGGTGCTGGAGCTGGCCGGCACCGATGGCATGGTCCTCACCGCCGATGGTGATCTCAGCCGCATGCGCGCGGGCTGGGAGGGCCGGCTGCGCGCCTCCGTCGAGCGGCTGGACCTGGCGGACCTGCCGCATCTCTGGCCCGAGGGGCTGGCGCCCGAGGCACGGGAGGCGGCACGCCTGGCCCTGCCGCATGGCAGCCTGGTCGCCGCCACGCTGCGGCTCGGGCTGGGGGCCGATCCGGATTTCACAGCCTGGCGCCCGCTGGAGGGCAGCCTGGATGCCAGCCTGGCCGAAGCCCGGCTGGTGACGCCCGAGGGTGCTGCGCTCGACATCACAAGGGCGGATTTCCAGCTGCGGGCGAGCCCGCGGGTCATCGCCGTGGATTCGCTGGACGTGGCCCTCACGCCCCCGCCGGGCGATGCGCGGGAGGGAGCGCGGCTCAGCCTGCAGGGCGCGCTGAATGCCGGGCCCGTCGGCTGGGCCGGGCGGATGAACACCCGGGTGGAGCGGCTGGATATTGGCGAGATCTGGCGCCTCTGGCCGGAAAGCCTGGCGCCCGAGACACGTGAGGCGGCACGCGGCACGCTGCCGAGCGGGCAGCTGCAATCCGTCGCGCTCGGCCTCGATCTCAGCAGTGATGCGGGTTTCACCGCCTGGCAGGCACAGGGCGGGGAACTCGCCCTCCGCCTCGCCGCGGCCCGTATGGTGACGCCCGAGGGCGTCGGCATCGAGGTGGAGGAGGCCGAGATGAAGGGCGCGGCCAGCCCCTCCCGCCTTAGCCTTCAGACATTGAACCTGCGCCTGGGCGCGCCGGACCGGCCAGCGAGCGCCATCGCCGCCTCGGGCGAGGCGAGCCTCTCGGAGGGGCGCTGGCGCGGTGGGCTGGAATTATCGCTGGACCGGCTTTCCCTGGCGGATGCCCCATTGCTCTGGCCCCGCGCGGCGGCGCCCGGGGCACGGGAATGGATCCTGGAGAACGTCACGGCCGGGGAGATCAGCCAAGGGCGCTGGAGCTTCCGCGGCGAATCCCCGGGTGGCCTGGCGGAGGTGGAGCTGACCGGGCTTTCGGGCGAGGCGGAGTTGCGCCAGGGCGTCGTGCATTGGCTGCGGCCCATGCCCCCCGTGCGGCAGGTGGCCGGGCGGGCGCGCTTCGGATTGCAGGACATCACCGTGCAGGTGACGAGCGGCAAGCTGGACAACCTCGCGGGCCAGCCGGGGGGGCTGGAGCTGCGCGAATCCACCCTGCGCTTCCTATTGCCGCCGGACGCCCAGCCGAGCACGGAAATGACCGTCGCCATGGCCGGGCCGGTGACCGAGACGGTGGCGCTGCTGCGCCATCCGCGCCTGCGTCTGTTCGACAGGCGGCCCTTTCCGGTCCAGTTCACCGCCGGTACCCAGGCGGGGCGCGTGCAGATCAGCTTTCCGCTGGTCGCTGCCCTGCACATGGACATGGTCCGGCTGAACGCCGAGGCGCGCGTCAGCAGCGCCAAGCTGACGCGCCTGATCTTCGACCGCGACCTGGAGGAGGTGAGCTTCGACCTCACCGCCGATACCGATCAGCTGCGGCTGAACGGCACGGGTGTGCTGAACACCGTGCCGGCCCGCATCGGCGTGGAGATGGACTTCCGGCCCGGGCCGCCGGGCCAGATCGTGGAGCGCAAGACGGTGACCGCCCGGCCCGATGCGCGCCGCATCGCGGAGCTCGGCTTTGATTCCGGCGGGTTGCTCAGCGGCCCGGTGGCGCTGGAGGTGCGCAGCGAGCGGCGTCGCAACGGGCAGCAGGTGGTCAATCTGCGCGGCGACCTGCGCGATGCCGTGCTGAGCTTCCCGCCGCTGGGCTGGACCAAGCCCTCCGGCAGTCCCGGCCGCGCCGAGGCGGTCCTGAGGCTGCAAGGTGAGCAGCTGACCAGCATCGAGGCGATCCGGATCGAGGCGCTGGAGCTGGCGTTGCGGGCGCGGGCCGTGGCGCGGGCCGGGCGGGTGGAGCGGGTGGAATTGCAGGAGACGGGCTTCGGCGGCAGCCGGCTGGTGGGCGATGCCCGGGCCCCCACCACCCCGGGCGGCCCCTGGGCGGTGACGCTGCGCGGCCCGGTGCTGGACCTGCGTTCGCTCTTTGGCCCGGCCGGCCATGTGGCCGGCGGCGCCGCGC
>NZ_JAIEQY010000252.1 GCF_019747315.1 Roseococcus sp.
CGCGTCATGGGCGTGGTGCGGCAATTCACGCCGCTGCTGCTGAACGAGCCGGCGCAGGTCTGGTGCTTTGGCGACGGGCCGGTCGGTGGGCCGCTGGTGGTCCGCGATGCAGGTGTGGCGCTGACGTCCGGTACCGACTTCGCCAGCTACGCCTTGCTGATCGCCGCCACCATCGCGGCCGGCAGCTATGGCACCTGCCATGCGCTGGGGCTGATCCGGCTCGGCGTGGCACCCACCGGCGTGCTGACGATGGACGCTGAGGGCGCCAAGCCATCCGGGACCGTCCTCAAGCGCTTTGCCGATATCGCCGTGCATGTGGTGGACACGGCCACCACCCTGACGCCCAGCGACTTCGCCACCGGCACCGTGACTGCGCTGAACACCCTCTGCCCGCAAACCCTGGGGCATTGGTATGACGGAGCCAGCGACCTCACCCTCCGGGCCATGCTGGACGAGCTGGCGCAGAGCATCGGCGCCTTCTACGGCTTTGATGACAGCCGCAAGATCGTCCTGGGCCGCCTCGACGCCCCCGCCGCAACGGCCGACTTCGCATTTGGCGAGCGCGACCTGATCGAGCTTCGCCCCTTGCCGGCCGAGCGGCGCCTCAAGACGCAGGTCATCCGCTGGGGCCGCTGCATTCGCCCCCTCCAGGATCAGGAGATCGCCGGCAGCGTCACCGGTGCCGCGCGCCAGGCCCTGATCGAGGAATGGCGCCAGGAGCGCGACACCAGCGCCCCCGTCGCTGCCGCCTCCCTCCTCGCCCGGGAGGAGACGCTGGACAGCGCCTTTGACCTGGGCAGCGACGCCCTGACCGAGGCGCAGCGCCGCGTGGCCCTCTACGGGCCGCGCCGGGCCGGCTTCGAGGCGGTGGTGCCCCTCGTGGCAGGGCTGCGGCCCGGCATGACCGTCGAAATCACCGACCCGCGCTTTGGGCTCGCCGCCGGCCGCCGCTTTCGCGTGATGCGGATTGAGCGCCAGGCCGCAGAGCAGGAAATCACCATGGAGCTCTGGGGCTGATGGCCAATGTCTCCCTGCTCTGGAGCAAACCCACCGATGGCGGTGCCTATTCGGGCGGGAATTGGACCACCACCCTGCCGCTCGCGAACCTCGCCGAGGCCGATGTGCGGCGCGTGGCGCGCAGTACGGGGGTGACCGCCGCCGATACGCGCTTTCGGGTGGATCTGAATGCCGTGATGCCGGTCTCCATCTCGGACTTCGTGCTGCTGAACCACAACCTCACCACCACCGCCACCGTGCGCTTTGTCGTGACCTCGGACGCCGCCGATGCCTCCCCCGCCGCGCGCACCCTGGACACGGGCATCCTGCCAGTCTGGGTGCCCACCGTAGTGGCCGGAACCTTGCCCTGGGGCGTCGGGCCCTGGAACGGGATCGACGTCACCGCCTATCCCACCGGCACCGCATTCTTTCACCGGAGCGGACAGTCGGGCCTCGGTCGCTATCTCTGGGTCTATCTCGCCGACGCCGGCAACCCCGCCGGCTATGTCCAGCTGGGGCGCTTTATGGCGGGGGCCGCCTGGTCGCCGCGGACCAATGCCGCCTATGGCGCCTCCATCCAGTGGATCGACCCAGCCGAGGTTAAGCGAACCCGCGGCGGGCGGCGCCTGGTGAATCAGCGCCCCCGCTATCGGCAATTCGAGTTGAGCTTCGAACGCCTGACGCAAGATGAGGCGCTCGGCATCGCTTTCGAGGTGGATCGCCAGCTCGGCAAGGGCGGCAACTTCTATCTGGCCATGGATGTGGATGAGGCCGGCCAGTTCCGCTTTCGCCGCAGCATCTATGCCGCGCTGGTCGACAGCGCCGCCATCGCCATCCCGCGCTGGAACACCTGGCGCTGGAGCATCACCGCGGAGGAACTGATCTGATGCCCCAAGCCGATCGCACTCGCCTCGCTGCCCGGCTGCCCGCGGATTACCTGGGCTTTGGCTACGCGCCCCTGCTGCCCGACGATATGCGGGCCGTGGCCGAGATCGGCCAGGATGTGGCCGCGGCACCGCCCCTCCTGGACGCGGACAACGCCCTGATCGTGGCAGATGTGGCAGCCACCCGCGTGGAGCGGACCGCAGCCTCCAGCAGCGCAAGCGCCGCAGCCGGCATGGTCACGGCCACCGCCGACCGCACCACGGGGCGCCGGCTGAATGATGTGGATCTGTGGAACGTCGTTCGCGCCACGTCGTCCTGGAATTTCGGGCCGGATGGGCTGCTGGCCGAGACGCTGGCGGACAGCCTGGCCTGGGACTTCGACCCGGCGACGGGCGTGCCGCAGGGTGCGGCGTTTGCTGGTGCGCGGACCAACCTGGTCGCGAACAGCGCCCTGGGCATCACCAACGCCGGCCCCTTGCCGAATTTGAACGTCTCCAGCACCGACATCCCAACCATCAACCCCGCGCTCGGCCTGCGCAAGCACACGCGCGACACCGCCACGGGAGACACCAATATCGGGACCCATGCAGGCAATTTCAGCCTAACGGGTGGCATCCCTTACGCCTATTCGCTCTGGGTCTACCTTCCCGCGGCACAGAGTTACGGCGTGTCGCCCTCGCTGACCCTGCAGCCCGACGTGGCGCATACCCTCCACTCCGCCGTGAACGCCGATTTCGCCCGTCGCGACCAGTGGCAGCGAATCTCTCGCGTATTCTCGCCGACTAGCACGGGCTCGGTGCCCTTCGTCCTCCGTCTCGTCGCGGACAACGGGTCGGTGGTCTACTCATGCGCCCCGCAGGCCGAAGCGGCCTGGTTTCCGTCAAACCACTTCGTGACGACCGGGAGTGCCGCCGCCCGCGCCCAGGGCAGCATCGACATTCCCGTCCGGGTCCTGGGCAATCGTTACAACTATCGCCAGGGCGTGTTGATCGTCGAATGGAGCAGCCAGTCCGGGCCATTCGCGTCTGCATCAACCAGCGATTGGTTTGGGCTTGTGAGTCTGGGCGACCTGGGCGCGAATGCCGCGGGCATCGTGATACGGCCCGACCACACGCAGGCTCAGCTGTGGCGTGTCGCTGGGGGGGTTGGGCAGACGTCCGCGTTTGTCACAATGAGCGCCCCGACAGCGGGGCAGGCGACCAAGGTGGCGTGCGCCTGGGACATTGATCAGGGCTTGATGCAGATCGCCGCCCGGGGGACAGCCGGGACACAGCTGACGGGCCAATCTGCATTCCCAGATGTTTCGCACGTGATGGTGGGCCGGTTCGGCAGCGGGCGGCCTCTGTTTGGGCGGATTTCAGGCCTCGAAATGAGACCCGCCGCCGCCTTCGGCGCCACACTCGCGGCCATGACCTAAGCCCCCACAATCCGGAGATCTTTGCTATGGCAGATGCGGATCGCCTCCGCTTGGCGGCGCGCGTGCCGGCCGATTACAATGGCTTTGGCTACGCCCCGATCCTCGCCGATGACATGCGCGCCGTCGCCGGCGTCGGGACCGATATCGCGGCCGCGCTCGAGACCTCCAACCTCAATGTGGGTCTGGCCGACGCGGATCGCCTCCAGGCAGGCGTGGACCGGGCCGCTGCGGCAGCCAGCGCCACTTTGGCGGCCGCCATCGTGCCTGCCTCGGCGGACCGCACGGTGGGGCGGCGGGTCAATGACGCCGCACAGTGGCCCATCATTCGCGCGACGCCCGCATGGGGCATCAATTCGGCGGGGAACCTCGATGAAGTCGCCGCGGATAGCCCGCGCTGGGATTTCGATCCGCTCACCCTGGCGCCGCTGGGCCTGGCTTTTGCGCCAGCCCGCACCAACAGCATCACCAACCCGCGGGCCGAGGGCGCTGTCGCCGGCACGCCGGGCACCGCCCCCACGGGTTGGGGCTCGCGGCCCAGCGGCGTGCCAAACACCGAGGTCATCGGCAGCACCACGCGCCGCGGCGTCCCCGGGGTGCTGGTGCGCTTTTGGGGAGTGCCGACCAGTACCGGTGCCCAGACCTGGCAATTGACCAGCTCCGTTGCGCACACGGTCGGGCAGGTGTTGTGCAGCTCGATTTACGTCGAGTTGGTTGCGGGAACGACCACCAACCTGGGCAATTTCGGCGTTCGGAACAACCTGGCGAATGACGGGGGCACGGCCTTTACCCTCGGCGCATTCACCCGTCTCAGCCGCCTCTGGACCTCGACCGTCAGCCCCGCCACCCCCGGCCTGCGCTGGTCCTACAATGACACGGTGACGCCGGTGGATTTCACGATCTTCGTGGGGGCGCCGAGCCTTGAGATCAACGTGCCCTATCCCTCGTCCCCGATCCTGCCGCCGGTGGGGACGCCAGGGGTTAGCACACGCGCCCAGGGCATTTGCGACATCCCGATCCGCAACCTGGGCACGCGCTACAATCGCCGAGCCGGCACCATCATCCTGGACTGGAACAGCCAGACAGGCCCGTTCACCTCTGCCGCCGACACGGACTTCATGACGCTGGTGTCGCTGGGCGATCTCAGCGTCAATGAGGTGATGGGGCTTTTGATCAACCCGGCCCATGGCAGCGTGGTGTTTCGGCGCACCGTGGGCGGGGTGTCGCAGACCACCGCGGCCATCAACGGCGTCACGCCACCCGCCGCGGGCGAAACCATCCGCTGCGCTTTTGCCTGGGACATCGACGCTGGGCTGATGCAGGTGGCGGCACGCGGGGCGGTGGGCACGCAGCTCACGGGGCAGACCGTCTTGCCCATCATCACCCACCTCATGCCGGGCCGCTACAGCACCACCCGCCCGCTCGCCGGGCGGATTGCGGGGATGGAGATCCGTCCCGCTGGCTTCTTTGGTACCTCCCTCGCCACCCTCACCTGATCGGAGATTACCGAATGTGGACCTATCTCGCCTATCGCTGGCCGTCCGAGGCGGCCTACCTCGCCGCGCTGGCCGCCGTGGGCTGGGCCGAGGGTACGCCGCCCGATGTGGCGCTGCTAGCCACGGGCACAGTTTACGCGCCTCCAATCGATGACGAGACCACGCCCGAGGCGCTGCGGGGCTGGCATGTTGCCGCGGCCTTTCGGAACCGGACGCCGCCGGCCGACTGGCCCCCCCTGGAAATCGAGCCGTCCGCGGAAATGCCGGTGCTGGGGCGCACGCCGGCGCCGACACTGGCCGATTATGAGGCGGCCATCGCTGAGCATGTGGAGGCCGTGGCGCGCTCGCGCTCTTACAGCAGCGCTGCGTCCTGCGCGGGCTATATCAACAGCACCGTGCCCGCCTGGGCGGCCGAGGCAGCCGCCTTTCTGGCGTGGCGGGACGCTGTCTACATGGCGGCCTTTGGCACCATGGCCGAGGTCCAGCAGGGCGCGCCTGCGCCAAGGATCAGGGACCTCATCGCCGGCCTGCCAGAGATGGAGTGGCCTGCATGAACGGGGATCCTCGGATGGATATGGGCGTGGTCAAGCGGCTCCGCGATAAGGCCGCTGCGGCGCGCGGCAGCTTGCCACAGTTGGATCGGGCCTTCCGGCCGGTCGAGTGGCTGCTGGAATGGAGGACATCACCGTGAGCGAGGACGAGGTGGCGACAAAGCTCGCCGTGCACGAAGCGGTCTGCGCCGAACGCTGGAAGCAGGCCAACGAAAGGCTCGGGCGCATCGAGATCGTGCTGGCCGCCATAGTGCTGCTGCTGCTCGTCGGCGAAGGCAGCGTGGTAGCGGTGCTGCGGCGGCTGATCGGCGGATAGGCGTGCCCAGCATCGCACTCACACTGGGCACGCACCATCCCTCTCGGCAGGCCCTATGACGGCCAGCCTAATGGGCTCCAGCGGGGTCGCCGCCATCCCCATCACCCGCCTCGATCGGCCCCTCATGAAGCCTCTCCAGCGGTTCCCAGGCTTTGGGGCCAGCCATCCGGTTAGGGTGGCCACTTCAATATCGTCATGCCGACCGCCGGCACCCGGGTCGCCTGGCCCGACGGTCATCGTGCTTTGCGGCGGGAGCAGCCGCTCGTGTGGCGGCGCGGACAATTTCGCGCTTTCCTGTGCAGTCGGTCGTCGTAAATCACTCTTTCTCGGCGAGCGACATGATGGGCCGAGGGCTAGTTCTCGGGGATGCCTGTCATCACAAACGCGCTGTCACGGCGTGCCCTGCTTGCCTCCGCCCTCGTCGCGGCCGCACCAAAATCTGCCGGAGCGCAGAGCAGCGGCTGGTCCAGCTTCAAGGAGCGCTTCGTGTCCCCGTCCGGGCGCGTGGTGGACTCAGGGCAGGGGGGATTGTCGCACTCCGAAGGCCAAGCCTGGGG
>NZ_JAIEQY010000159.1 GCF_019747315.1 Roseococcus sp.
CCCGCCCGCGCCGAGCCGCGCGCCGAAGCGCCCCGGACCAATGCCTCGGCCGAGCCCGCCCGCCCCGCCGCGCCGCGCGTGACGCCGCTCGCCGCCCGTGCCGTGCAGGGGCCCGCCGTTCGCCCCTCCAATCCGCCGCCGTCCAACGCGGGCGCCAAGCTCTCGCTCAACCCGCGTGCGCGCGGTGAGGAAGAGGATGACCGCCGCGGTCCCGCGCGCCGTCCCGGTGGCGGCACCTCGCCCGGTGGGGTGAAGCGCCCGGCCCCCGCGCCGGTCAAGAAGGCGCCGCTGGCGCTGGGCCGCCGCGAAGGCCGCATCGACGTCGCCGCCGCCATGGATGGCGAGGATGAGCGCAGCCGCTCGATGGCCTCGGTGCGCCGCGCCCGTGAGCGTGAGCGCCGCCAGGCCGAACTCCAGCGCCTGCGCGCCGGCCAGGAGCGCGTCGTCCGTGACGTCGTGATCCCCGAGACCATCTCGGTCCAGGAGCTCGCCAACCGCATGGCCGCCCGTGGCGGCGAGGTGGTGAAGGCGCTGTTCCGCATGGGCGTGATGGCAACCCTGACGCAGAGCATCGACGCCGACACGGCCGAGCTGGTCGCGCAGGAATTCGGCCACCGCGTCAAGCGCGTCGCCGAGGATGACGTCGAACTCGGCCTCGAAGGCATGGTGGATGAGGAGGAGGCGCTGCTGCCGCGCCCGCCCGTCGTCACCATCATGGGCCATGTGGACCATGGCAAGACGTCGCTGCTCGATGCGCTGCGCAAGACCGATGTGGCGGGCCGCGAGGCCGGTGGCATCACCCAGCATATCGGCGCCTACCAGGTGCAGACGCCGTCGGGCATCGTCACCTTCATCGACACCCCGGGCCATGAGGCCTTCACGGCCATGCGCGCCCGTGGCGCCGGCGTGACCGACATGGTGGTGCTGGTCGTCGCCGCCGATGACGGCGTGATGCCGCAGACCATCGAGGCCATTAAGCACGCCCGTGCCGCGGATGTTCCGCTGATCGTGGCCGTGAACAAGATCGACAAGGCCGGCATCAACCTCGACCGCGTCCGCAACGAGCTGTTGCAGCACGAGATCGTGGTGGAAAGCCTGGGCGGCGAGACGCAGGAGATCCAGGTCTCGGCCACCAAGGGCACGAACCTGGACAAGCTGCTGGAAGCCATCCTGCTGCAATCCGAAATCCTCGACCTGCGCGCCAATCCGGACCGCCCGGGCGAGGGCACGGTGATCGAGAGCAAGCTGGATCGCGGCCGTGGCCCGGTGGCCACCGTGCTGGTGCAGAAGGGCACGCTGAAGCAGGGCGACATCGTGGTCGCCGGCGCCGAATGGGGCCGCGTGCGCGCCCTGGTGGATAGCCTGGGCAAGCCGCTCAAGACGGCCGGCCCCTCGGTTCCCGTGGAAATCCTGGGCCTCTCGGGCGTGCCTTCGGCCGGCGAGAACTTCGTC
The DNA here is from genome assembly GCF_019747315.1 of Roseococcus sp. Lineage (GTDB taxonomy): Bacteria > Pseudomonadota > Alphaproteobacteria > Acetobacterales > Acetobacteraceae > Roseococcus. The sequence goes on from NZ_JAIEQY010000159.1 coordinate 1,453, forward strand.
GCCGTGGATAATGAGGGCCAGGCGCGCGAAGTCAGCGAGTTCCGCCAGCGCCGCGCGCGTGAGAAGGCAGCCGCCGCCCTTGGCGCCGGCCGTGGCACGCTGAACGACATGCTGGCGCGCATCCAGGCGGGCGAGCAGAAGGAAGTGGCCGTCGTCGTGAAGGCCGACGTGCAGGGCTCGGCCGAGGCGATCAACGTGACGCTCGGCAAGCTCGGCAATGACGAGGTTCGCATCCGCGTGCTGCACTCGGCGGTCGGCCAGATCACCGAGAGCGACATCCAGCTGGCCAAGGCGTCCAACGCCGTGGTCGTCGCCTTCAACGTGCGCGCCACGACGCAGGCGCGCGAGATGGCGCAGCGCGACGGCGTGGACATCCGCTACTACTCGATCATCTACCAGGTGTCGGACGACATCGAGGCGATCTTCAAGTCGCGCCTCGCCCCCGTCCAGCGCGAGAGCTTCATCGGCTACGCGCAGATCCTGCAGGTCTTCGAGGTCAAGCGCCTGGGCAATGTGGCCGGCTGCCGCGTGACCGAGGGTGTGGTGAAGCGCGGCTGCGGCGTGCGCCTGCTGCGCGAGGGCATCGTCATCCACGAGGGCGAGCTCAGCACGCTGCGCCGCTTCAAGGACGACGTGAAGGAAGTCACCAACGGCTACGAATGCGGCATGGGCTTCAAGAACTATGACGACATCCGCGTCGGCGACCAGATCGAGTGCTTCGAAACCGAGACCGTCGCGGCGGCCTGAGCTTCCGTGTTTCTGATATGGGGCGCGGCGGGGCAGCCCGCCGCGCCTTTTCTTTTTTCCCCTTGGGCTTTTCGAGAGAAATGAGAGATGGCCAAGCGCCACAATGAAAACCCTGGCGCGCCCAGCCAGCGCCAGCTCCGCGTGGCGGAGGAGGTGCGGCACGCGCTCGCCGCCATCTTCGAGCGCGGCGATTTCCGCGACCCGGACCTCGCGAATGCCCGCATCACCGTGACCGAGGTGCGCGCGAGCCCGGACCTGCGGCACATGACCGCCTTCATCAGCGGGTTGGGCAAGGACGTGCCGCCGGAGCAATACGCCGCGCTGAAGCGGGCCAATGCGTTCCTGCGCGGCCAGGTGGCGAAGAATGTCCGCCTGAAATTCGCGCCCGACCTGCATTTCCAGCCCGATGGCGCGCTGGACTACGCCATGAAGATCGACGTCCTGATGCGCCAGCCGCAGGTCGCGCAGGACCTTGTTCGCGAAAAGGACGATGCACCCGACGGCGCGAAAGGCTAGGTTTTCGCCATGAGCGAAAACATCCCGCTGACCCTGTCGCTGCCGGACGAGTTGGTCGCTGATCTCCGTGCCCGCGTCGCCGCCGGCCATTACACCGATGAGGCCGCGGCCGTGGCCGATGCACTGCGCAGCGCCTTCGCGACCGATGCTGCTTTCGAGACGTGGCTCCGCACCGATGTCGTCAAGGCCCTTGATGAGCATCACCGTGACCCGGAAGCGGCACTCCCGCTTGACCAAGTGATGGGGGCGCTGGAGCACCGCCGCCTCGAACGCCGGGGTCACGCCTGACCACCGGAATTCGCTTTGCGCCTCGTGCCATCGACCAGCTGGACGCGCTGCAGGCCCGGATCGAAGCGGAGGGCGGCCAGGCGCGTGCCCCCCGCTGTCTCGCCGGCCTCCTCGACTATTGCCGCTCCCTCGCGCTCTTTCCGGACAGGGGCGCGCGGCGCGACGATATCGCATCCGGCCTTCGGCTGGTCGGCTGGCGTCGGCGCGCTGTCATCGCGCTGATCCGGGAGGGCGATGCCGTCATCATCCTGGATGTCTTTCATGGCAGCCAGGACGTCACGTTCGGGCGGCCTGATCCCTAGCCTTCCGCGCCGATGGGCGTAGAAGCACGCAACAACCAGCAACTGAAAAAGTAGATGCCCCGTCACCAGAGAAAACCCAAGGGCCGCCCCATTGATGGCTGGCTCATCATCGACAAGCCCACAGGTATCGGCAGCACCGATGTCGTCAACCGCGTGAAGCGCGCCTATGACGCGCAGAAGGCGGGCCATGGCGGCACGCTGGACCCGCTGGCCACCGGCCTGCTGCCCATCGCCTTCGGACACGCCACCAAGACCGTCCCCTATGTGATGGACGGCACCAAGGTCTATCACTTCACGCTGCGCTTCGGCGAAGCACGCGACAGCGACGATGCCGATGGCGCCGTGATCGAGACCAGCGATTTCCGCCCCTCGGACGAGGCGATCCGCGCCGCACTCCCGCCCTTCACTGGCGACATCATGCAGATCCCGCCGATCTATTCCGCCATCAAGGTGAATGGCGAGCGCGCCTATGATTTGGCGCGCGACGGCCAGGTGGTGCAGCTCGAGGCCCGCCCCGCCCGGGTGGACCGCTTCGAACTCATCGCCCGCCCCGATGCCGATACGGCGATCTTCGAGGTGCAGTCGGGCAAGGGCGTCTATATGCGCTCGCTGGCGCGGGACCTGGCGCGGGCGCTGGGCACGGTGGGCCATATCGCCGCACTCCGGCGGCTGCGGGTGGGGCCGTTTCATGAATCCCATGCCGTCCCCCTGGACAAGATCGTCGTAACAGGCGATACCCCGCCCCCTTCGCTGGACCTCCTGCTCCCGCTCACGACCGCGCTGGCCGACATCCCGGCGCTGGCCGTGTCCGAGGCTGAGGCCGCCCGCCTGCATTTCGGCCAAGCCCTCAGCCTGGTGGAATTCATGGGCCGGGTTCCGTCCGACGCCAGCCCCGATGGGGGCATGGTGCGCGCGATGGCAGGGGAGCGGTTTGTCGGCCTGTGTCGTCTCGAAGAGGGGATGCTGCGGGCCGAAAGGTTGATGGCGCCGGGCTGAGCCCACGCCGCGCCACGGGCCGCCTCACTCCTCCAACCTTTGAAGGGACATCCCCGATGTCGATCACTGCCGAGCGCCGCGCCGCGCTCATTCTCGAACATGCCACCAAGCCCGGTGACACCGGCAGCCCCGAAGTGCAGGTCGCCCTGCTCTCCGAGCGCATTTCCAACCTGACCGAGCACCTGAAGACCCACGCGAAGGATTTCCACTCGCGCCGTGGCCTCCTCGTGATGGTCGGGCAGCGCCGCGGCCTGCTGGACTATGTGAAGCGCAAGGACAAGGCGCGTTATGACGCGCTGATCGCCAAGCTCGGCCTCCGTCGCTGAGTTTGGGTCGCTGAGTTGCGCGGGGCCGGGCCCTTGGGTCCGGCCCCTTTCATGACATTTGGTTGCCGCCCTTCCCGGATGGCCGCCACGCCCCACATCAAGCCTGTGCTTGATCGTCGCGCCCTGCTGGCCATGGCCGTCCTGCCCGCCTTTCCGGCGCGGGCGCAGGACCGCACGCGGTATGTCTTCGACCAGGGCGCCGGCCGCATCGGCTTTTCGGCGCGGCACCTGGGGCTCTTCACCTCGCAGGGGCAGTTCGACCGCTTCCAGGCGACGCTGCTGATCGACCCCGCCAATCCCGGCACCGCCAGCGTCGAATGCGTGGTGGAGACCGGCCAGGTCAGCATCCCCTTCCCCGGCGCGACGGATTTGCTGCGCTCCGAGGCGTATTTCGACATTGCCCGCCACCCGACGGCCCGCTTCCAGGGCCAGGCGAGCGGCCTGGATTCCACCGGCGGCTTCCCCATCGCGGGCGAATTGGCGGTGCGCGGCATCACCCGCCCCTTCCGCATGACCGCGCGGCTGATCGAGCGCCAGGCCGGCGTCGCGCGCTTCCAGGCCGAGGGTGAGATGCGCCGCGGCGAATTCGGCATGGTGGCGGACCGCGCGCTGATCTCGGATTCCATCCAGCTCAGCGTGGATGTGCGGATCGCGGTGTGAGCGACACGCCGGAGCGCTGGTCCCTGCCCCAGCGGCGGCTGCACGCCTGGGGGGCGGTGCTGGTGGTGCTGACGCTCGCGCTCGCGCTCGCCATGGTGGCGCTGCCCATGTCCCAGCTGCTGGCGAAATTCCTGGCCTATCAGCTGCACAAGAGCTTTGGGCTGCTGGTGCTGATCCTCACCCTCGCGCGGCTCTGCTTCCGGCTGACGCGGCGCGCGCCGGAGATGACCGGGCTTTCCCCCGGCACGCGCCAGGCCGCGCGCTGGGGGCAGGCGGTGCTTTACGCGCTGCTGCTGGTGGTGCCGCTGCTGGGCTACCTGACCGCCCAGGCCGCGGCCGGGCCGGTGCCGACGACGCTGTTTCTCGTCATCCCCGTGCCGCATCTGCTGGACCCGAACCCGGCGCTCTATGCCTGGCTGCGGCCCATCCACCAGATCGCCGCCTGGAGCCTGATCGTGCTGGCGGCGGCGCATGCGGGGCTGGCGCTGCGGCATCACCTCCAGGGCGTTCCGGTTCTGGGGCGCATCTGGGGGTAAAGCCCCCCTTCATGTCATGGGCAGCCGCACCGATTGGGGCGCCGCCCCAAACCCCGCCGGGGAGCCACGGGCTCCCCGGACCCCTGCGGCACCTTCGGCGCGCAACCCAGCCCTTCGCGAATCCCCGAAGCATCCGCCGCCCTTCCCCGCCTAGGCTCCTCGCATACGCCCAGGAGCCGCGCCCATGTCCGCCGCCTACGAAGCTTTTCGTGACCAGCACCGCAGCATCTTCGTCATGCCCAACCCCTGGGATGGCGCCTCCACCCTGCTGCTGAAGCGCGAGGGGTTTACCGCGCTGGCCTCCACCTCCGCCGGCCTCGCCTTCGGCTTGGGCCTGCCCGACGCCGCAGCGGCCTTGGGGCGGGACCTCTCCATCGAACACGCGGCGATGATCGCCCGCCTCTCCGGCCTGCCGGTGAATGGCGATCTGGAGGATGGCTTCGGCCCCGCGCC
>NZ_JAIEQY010000085.1 GCF_019747315.1 Roseococcus sp.
AAGCAGCGCGGCTGGTCGAAGGTGCTGAGCTTCGACATGGGCGGCACCACCGCCAAGGTCTGCCTGATTGACGACTTCGCGCCGCAGGCGAGCCGCACCTTCGAGGTCGCGCGCGTCGGCCGCTTCCGCAAGGGCTCGGGTCTGCCGCTGCGCATCCCCGTGATCGAGATGGTGGAGATCGGCGCGGGCGGCGGTTCGCTGGCGCATCTGGACAGCATGGGGCGCATCCAGGTGGGGCCAGAATCCGCGGGCGCCGATCCGGGCCCGGCCTGCTATGGCCGCGGTGGCACTAAGCCGGCCGTGACGGATGCCAACCTCACGCTGGGCCGCTACGACGCGGCGGCCTTCGCGGGCGGCAACTTCCCGCTGAAGACCGCGCCGGCCGAGGCCGCGCTGGTGGAGCATGTGGGCAAGGGGCTGGGCCTCGAGGCCGGCATGGCGGCGCTGGGCGTGGTCGAGATGGTGGATGAGAACATGGCCAATGCGGCGCGTGTCCATGCCATCGAATCCGCGAAGTCCTACGAGGGCCGCGCCATCATCGCCTTTGGCGGTGGCGGCCCCGTGCATGGCTATCGCGTGGCTGAGAAGATCGGCGTGAAGAAGCTGCTGGTGCCCTCCGGTGCCGGCGTGGGTTCCGCCATCGGCTTTCTCCGCGCGCCTGTGGGGTATGAGGTGGTGAAGAGCCTCTACACCCGCTTCGCGAGCTTTGACGTGGCCAGCGTGAATGCGCTGCTGGCTGCGATGAGCGCCGAGGCGATGAAGGTGGTGGCCGAGGGCAGCTTCGGCGCGCCCACGGTCGAGCATCGCATCGGCTATATGCGCTATGTCGGGCAGGGGCATGAGATCGCGGTGGCGCTGCCGGTGCGGCCGCTGGTCGAAGCCGATATTGCCGAAATCCGCGCCGCCTATGACGCGGAGTACACGCGCTTCTACGATCGCCCGGTTCCGGGCTCGGATGTCGAGGTGCTGAGCTTCGCCGTCACGGTCGCGACCGTGGTGGATGCGGTGCAGGCCGCGGCCGAGGTGGCCGATGCGCCGCCGCCCAAGCCGATCCGCGTCCACCAGGTCCGCGACACGGCGACGGGCGTGGTCGCCACCTGGCAGGTCTATGACCGCACGCAGATGGCGCCGGGCGCGGAAGTGCCGGGCCCCTGCATCATCGCCGAGGATGAGACGAGCACGCTGGTGGGCCCGGGCTGGACCTGCCGGATGGATGGGCTGGGCTATCTGGAACTGAGCAAAGAAACTGGGAGCCGGAGGTAATCATATGGCGGTTCGATATCAAGTTTTTATTAGCTCTACTTACGAAGATCTTAAGCAGGAGCGGGCCGAAGTTATGCAAGCGCTCCTGGAATTAGATTGTATTCCCTGTGGCATGGAGTTATTTCCGGCGAATGATGATGAACAATTTCAATACATAAAGGGCGTAATTGAAGAATCTGACTACTATATACTTATAGTAGCGGGAAAATATGGGAGCATAAATCCAGAATCAGGTCTATCCTATACGGAGATGGAGTACGATTTCGCTGTTTCTATAGGCCGGCCAATTTTATCTTTTGTTTTTGAAGATATAGAAAAGCTTACTGCCTTAAAAATTGAAGTTGATGCCTTAAGGCGAGAAAAATTTGCTCAGTTTCGCGAAAAAATTAAGGCGAACAGATTATGTAAATTTTGGAATTCAACTAGTGATCTTGGTGCTAAGGTAAGCCGCGGCATAACCCAGATAATTAGACAAAAGCCTGCGGTTGGTTGGGTGAGAATGAGTGATGTCGAAAAAACAAATAATGAAAAAATTCTTCTACTAGAAAATACTGTACTCAATCTTCAGCGCCAGCTTGACGATGAGAGGGCCACAAAGAGAGATTATGCAAACACCTCGATTAACGATGACGAAATTTTATCTTTGATATTTTATATTGTGCGACCCGGAAAAATGAACATTGAAAAGGGTGTCATAGAAGGCGCTCAAAGAAGAGAAATAAAATTGCCTGTGGCTTGGAGCCTGATAATACAATGTATTGCGAATACCATGACAGCAAAGACGCGTGAAGAGGATATTTATTCTATTATAGTCGATTATTTCCAAAAAAATAATAAGGAAATCATTCAAGGAATTCAGGAAATTGCGATAGGTGAAGGAAATATCGGCAATGCCTACGTTACCCTGAATGACCTCGGTTTGTTACATATTCGAGCAAAGCTAATTGCTGCTGGATTTATCATGGCTGTGCCGGAGCAGGTTGAGCCTCGCGGTATTGAGGCGGTGCCTTGGAGGAATAAGCCCACGGGGCGCGTTGAAAAGATATTTTGGACGCCGACTGTCGAAGGAGCTCGTTACTTCGCCAATAGAGCAGTCTTTGCATTTAATCAGTTTGCCGATTCAACCCAATCCGGTGAGAAGTGAAATGATGCTGGCCATTGATCCACTCGAAAAGATCCAACGCCAGATCCAGTGGAACCGCCTCATCGCGGTGGTCGAGGAGCAGGCGCAGACCATGATCCGCACCGCCTTCAGCACCACGGTGCGCGAGGCGGGCGATCTCTCGGCCGGCGTCTTCGACCTGGAGGGGCGCATGCTGGCGCAGGCCGTCACCGGCACGCCGGGCCATGTGAATTCCATGGCCGAGGCGGTGGGGCATTTCCTCAAGAAATTTCCGGCCCACACGATGAAGCCGGGCGATCACTACATCACCAACGATCCCTGGCTCGCCACCGGCCACCTGCATGACCTGACCGTGGTCAGCCCGGCCTTCCGCCGGGGCAAGATCGTCGGCCTCTTTGCCAACACCGCGCATATCATCGACATCGGCGGCCTCGGCATGGGGCCGGAGGGGCGCTCGGTCTTCGAGGAGGGGCTCTACATCCCCATCGTGAAGTGCTTCGACGCTGGCGCGCCCAACGAGACCTTCTTCGATTTCATCCGCGTGGGCAGCCGCACGCCGGTCGAGTTGGAGGGCGACATCTACTCGCTCTGCGCCTGCAATGATGCGGGCGCCAAGCGCCTCGTCGAGATGATGGACGAGTATCGGATGGAGAGCCTGGACGAGCTGGCCGCCTTCATCTTCGACAGCAGCATGAGCGCCACCCAGGCCGAAATCGCCAAGCTGCCGCAGGGGGTCGTCTGGCGCGGCGAGATCCGCTCGGATGGCTATGAGGCGCCAGTCACCCTGCATGCGGCGATGCGCGCCGAGGATGGCGAGATCGTGGTGGATTTCGCCGGCACCTCGGGGCTGTCCACCCGCGGCATCAACGTGCCGCCGGCCTATTGCCGCGCCTATGCCTGCTTCGGGCTGAAATGCGTGATCGCGCCGGAAATCCCCAACAACTGGGCAAGCCTGCTGCCGTTCCGCATGGAGATCCCGGAGGGCTGCATCCTGAATGCCCCGCGCCCCTATCCGGTCAGCGTGCGCCACGTCATCGGCCAGCTCATCCCCGATCTGATGATGGGCTGCCTCTCCCAGGCCATTCCGGAGCGCGTGAATGCCGAGGGCGCCTCCGCACTCTGGAACCCGCCGCTCCGCGGTGGTTCCCAGGTGAGCGGCCAGGCGGCGGAGGTCGAGGATTTCGAGATCATCACCTTCAACTCCGGCGGCACCGGCGCGCGGCCGACGAAGGACGGGCTGGACGGCATCGCCTTCCCCTCCGGCGTGCGCACCATGCCGGTGGAAGCCACGGAAAACGTGGCGCCCGTCATCTTCTGGCGGAAGGAGCTGCGGCCGGATTCGGCCGGTGCCGGCAAGACGCGCGGCGGCTTCGGGCAGATCATGGAGATCGGCGCCAAGAAGAACGCGGAATTCGCGGTGAACGCCATCTTCGACCGCGTGGCCAATCCGCCCAAGGGCCGCTTCGGCGGCGAGATGGGGGCGGGCGGCTGGGTCGGGCTCGATGACGACAACGGCACCGTGCTGCGCACCAAGGGCTTCCAGGTGATCCCGAAGGGGCGGCACCTGGTGCTGCTGCTGCCCGGCGGCGGCGGCATGGGCGACCCCAGGCAGCGTGACCCCGCGTTGGTGGCGCGCGACGTGGCGGATGGGCTGGTGAGCGAAGCCGAGGCCAGGCGCCTCTATGGCCATGACTGAGACGGCGCTGATCATCGGCGCGGGGGCAGGGCTTTCTGCCTCGCTCGCGCGCAAGCTGGGCGCCGCCGGCTGGGATGTGGCGCTGGCCGCGCGCAACACGGACAAGCTGGGACCGCTGGCCGCCGAGACCCGCGCCAGCCTGCATGCCTGCGATGCCGCCGATGTCGAGGGAGTCGCAGCGCTCTTTGCCGGGCTGGACGCAGCGGGTCGCACGCCCTCGCTGGTGATCTACAATCCGGGCTTCCGCGTGCGCGGCCCGGTCGCGACGCTGGATCCCGCGCAGGTCCGCCGCACGCTGGAGGTCACGGCCTTCGGCGCCTTCCTGGCCGCGCAGCAGGCCGCGCGACGCATGCTGGCGGCCGGGCGTGGCACCATCTTCTTCACCGGTGCCTCGGCCGGGGTGAAGGGCTTTCCGCAATCGGCGCCCTTCGCGATGGGCAAGTTCGCGCTGCGCGGCCTGGCCGAGAGCATGGCGCGTGAGCTGCACCCGCAGAACATCCACATCTGCCATTTCGTCATTGACGGCGGTATCGCCTCGGCCACCCGGGTGGCCGAACCCGGCGCTGATTCCCTGCTCGATCCAGACGCCATCGCCGACACCTACCTGCACGTGCTGGCGCAGCCGCGCTCGGCCTGGAGCAGCGAAATCGCGCTCCGCCCCTGGGTCGAGAAATTCTAGGCGGCGCTGTCGCGCTTCTCCTTCGCCGCCTTGCGCAGCGCGCAAAGCCCGATCACGCCGGCGGTGCCAGCGACGGCGCCCAGGGTGAAGGCCCCGCGCACCGCCAGCTTCGTCAGTATCACCTGGGCGCAGATCAGTTTCAGGACCATGGGTCTTCTCCTCGGCTGTGTTGCGGAGATGGGCTTGCCGGCGCCGCTCGCAATGGCCGCAAGGGCTTTGTTAGGCTGTCCGGTGTAGGAAAGCCCTCGCACCCTTTGGAGTCTCCCATGCCCCGTCTCGCCTATGCCGCCACCGCCCTGCTGGCCGCCTGCCTTTGCGTCCAGCCTGCCGCCGCCCAACGCAGCGGCGTCTATGCCGTTGAGGGCCGCGGCGCCGATGGCACCACCTACCAGGGCTCGGCCACGCTGACGGCAACCGGCCCGCAGACCTGGCGGATGAGCTGGCGCGTGGCGGGTGACACCACCAACGGGATCGCCCTCACCGTCGGCAACCTGCTGGTCATCGGCTATGTCTCCGGTCGCGAAACCGGCGTCGTGGCCTATGAGGTCATGGCCGATGGCCGCCTCGTCGGCCGCTGGACCCAGGGCCGCGAAGGCGGTGTCGGCACGGAGACCCTCTCCCCGCGTTAGCCGCGCAGGCTCTCCACCATCGCGCCATAGACCAGGTTCTTGAACACCATCCGCGTATGCGTGCGGCTGGACGGCCCCTGCGCCATGAAGACGCCGACCAGCTTCTCCGCGCGATCAATGGTGAAGCTGGTGCCCCAGGCCCCCGCCCACATCGCATCCCCGGGCGAGCCGGGTGCGACCGCGATCCCCTGCTCGCGGCGGATCGCGAAGCCAAGGCCGAAGCCATAGCCAGGGCCGGTGCTGGCGGCCGGCGTGCCGCCCATGCTGCCCATATGGTCGGAGAGCATGTAGTTGACCATGGGGGCGGAGAGGTAGCGCTTGCCCTCGAAGCTGCCGCCATTGGCGATCATCTGCGCGAAGCGGAAATAGTCGGCGCTGGTGCCCACCATGCCGGCGCCGCCCTTGAAGAAACCGGCGGGAGCCGGATTCTGCTCGATGCGATAGCTCTGCCACATCGAGGCGGAAAGCGGGTCGGAGGTGATGCTCTCCGCCACGCGCGAACGCCGCGCCGGGTCCACCCACCACACCGTATCGGTCATGCCCAGCGGCCCGGTCAGCCGCTCGGCGATGAGCCTGTCCAGCGGCTGGCCCGCCACGCGCTCCAGCAGCAGGCCCAGCACATCGGTGCTGATGGAATAGAAGAACTGCGCGCCCGGCTGGAAGGCGAGCGGGACGGTGCCCAAACGCCGCAGCATCTCATCGCCCGGCACGGGGCCGCGGCGGGCCTCGATGTCCAGCTCCTGGTACATCTCCCGGATGCGCGGGAAGGGGGCGGAGGCCGCATAGACGAAGCCTGAGGAATGCCGCAGCAGATCCTGCACGGTGATGGGGCGCGCCAATGGCACCTCGCCTTGCGCGGTCATCACCTTCAGCTCGCGCAGCTCGGGCAGCCATTGGGTGATGGGGTCGCCGATCTTCATCCGGCCCTCCTCCA
>NZ_JAIEQY010000019.1 GCF_019747315.1 Roseococcus sp.
CCCCCCCATGGCCGGCCACCCCACCCGCATCGCGCATAGCCTTCGCGCCCGCATCTTCGCGGGCGAGCACCCCCCGGGCAGCCGCCTCGCCGAAATTCCGCTGGCCGAAGCCCTCGGCGTCTCCCGCACGCCCATCCGCCTGGCGCTGGCCCAATTGGAGGCAGAGGGCCTCGTCCTCGCCTCGCCTGGTGGCGGATTCCTGGTGCGCCGCTTCACCCTGCCCGAGATCGAGGACGCCATCGCCGTGCGCGGCCAGCTCGAAGGCATGGCCGCCCGTCTCACCGCCGAGCAGGGCCTGGCCCCCGCCACCCGCCGCGCCCTGGAAGCCTGCCTCTCCGCCGGCGATGCTGCCCTGGAGGCGCCCGGCCTCGACGCCGCCGCCCTGGCCGGCTATGGCGATATGAACACGAAATTGCATGCAATCATCCTGGAGGCCGCGGGCAACGCCGCGCTTACCCGGGCCCTGGCCGCCATCACCGCGCTGCCCTTCGCCGCCGCCTCCGCCCTCGTGCCGCATGAGCGGAGCCAGGCCGCCCGCCACACGCTGCTGCGCCAGGCCCATCACCAGCATCACCTCCTCGTCGAGGCGCTGGCCGCCGGCCAGGGCAGCCGCGCCGAGGGGCTGATGCGCGAACACGCCGAAAACGCCCGGCGCAACCTTCGCCTGATCCTCGCCGCCGGCGAGCCGGGCGTGACGCAACTCATCGCCCAAGCCTGAGAGTTCGCGAAAGAATGCCCGCCCGTGCCGCATGGACCGGAATAAGCCCAAGGGTCGTGGCGGGCATTCTTTCGCGAGTTCGATCCATCCAGAAACCCTGAGAGGAAACCCCATGCAAACTCCCCCCTTCCGCGCCGACCATGTCGGTAGCCTGCTGCGCCCCATTCCCCTGCGCGAAGCCCGCGCCGCCCGCGCCGCCGGCACCCTCTCCCCGGAGGAGTTGCGCGTGGCCGAGGATTCCGCCATCCAGGCCGTGATCGCCGAGCAGAAGGCCATCGGCCTGAAGGCCGTCACCGATGGCGAGTTCCGCCGCGCCTTCTGGCATTTCGACTTCCTCGCCGGCCTTGGCGGCGTCGAGATGTATGAGGCGGACCAGGGCATCCAGTTCCAGGGCGGCCAGACCAAGGCCTATGGGCTGAAGGTCACGGGACCCATCCGCTACGAGACCCATCCCTTCGTGCGCGACTATGCCTTCGTCGCCGCCAATGCCGGGGGTGCGGCGCCCAAGATCACCATCCCCTCCCCCTCCGTGCTGCATTTCCGCGGTGGGCGCCGCGCTGTGGATGCCCACACCTATCCGGACATGTCGGGCTTCTTCGCGGATCTCGGCGATGCCTATGCCGCCGCCGTGGCCGATTTCGCCGGCGTGGGCTGCCGCTACCTCCAGCTCGACGAGGTGAACATCGCCTATCTCTGCGACCCGGAGCAGATCGCGCAGCTCAAGGCGCGCGGCGAGGAGACCGAGGGGCTGCTCGGCAAATACGCGGCCCTCATCAACCGCGCGATCGATGCGCGCCCGGCCGACATGTTCGTCTCCATGCATCTCTGCCGCGGCAATTTCCGCTCCATGCACATCGCGCAGGGCGGCTACGACCCGGTGGCCGAGCTGCTGTTCAACGCCATCAACGTGAACGCCTATTTCATGGAGTATGACGATGAACGCTCGGGCAGCTTCGCGCCGCTGCGCTTCCTGCCCAAGGGCAAGACCGTCGTGCTCGGCCTCGTCACCTCCAAGCGCGGTGAGCTGGAATCGAAGGACCTGCTGAAGCGCCGGATCGAGGCGGCGGCGCAATACGCGCCGCTGGAGCAACTCGCCATCAGCCCGCAATGCGGCTTCGCCTCGACGGAGGAGGGCAACGTGCTGACCGTCGAGGAGCAATGGGCGAAGCTGCGGCTTTGCGTAGAGGTTGCCGAGGAAGTCTGGGGCAAGGTGTAAAATCCAGGGCTCTGCCCTGGACCCGCCGGGGCCGAAAGGCCCCGGACCCCGTTACTTCAGGAACTCCGCGACCAAAGGCCCCCAGACGGCGCTGCCGCCTTGCCCGAAGAACAACCCATGGCCGTCGCGGCCGAAGGGGGGCATCTGGCGCAGCGTCACCGGCGCGCCGGCCAGGCGCCAGGCCCCCGCCATCTCGCGCGCCAGCTCGGGCCCGAAGAAGCTGTCATTGGCGGCATAGATCCAGAGCGTGGGCAGCCGGGCGGTGACGCCGAGCGCGCTGGTGGCGCTCACCAGCCGCTCCGGCCGGCAGACATTGTTCGGCATGTCATTCTGCCGCCCGCCGCGCCCGCCCGCCATGTTGATGACCTGGCCGACCTCCGGCGGATCAGCCGCGGCCAGCGCCAGCGCCCCCCAGCCGCCCGCCGATTGCCCCACCACGATGGCCGGCCCCGGCGGCGTGCCGGGCCGCGCCTGCATGGCCCGCACCACGGCCAGGATGTCCCGCGCCGTCTCCCGCCCCGCCTGCGCATAATCGGGCGCGCCGCAGGGGCCGTAGCCCTCGGCCCAGGCGCCGCCGGTCTGGCCATAGCCGCGCCGCATGGGAATGGCGACGAGATGCCCACGCGCGGTGAACCAGCGCACCGCCTCGCTCTGGCAGGAGGCCGGGCGCATCGCCGGGCGGATCGCGGGATCGCCCGGCGAGCCATGGTTGATGACGACAAGCCGCCCACGCGGCGCACCCGGCGGCGGCGCGCAGAGCCGCGTGTAGAGCCCGCCCGGCACATGGGCGGCCGGCAGGTGCAGCGTATCGCCCGCCTGTGCGGGGCTGAGATCGGCTTCCGCGGTCGCGCATCCGCCCAGGGCCAGCAGGGCCGCGAGGGCGAGGCGGCGGATCACTCGCCGCCCTTGTTGCGCATCACCCGCGCCTTGTCGCGCTGCCAGTCTCGCTTGGCGATGTCCGCGCGCTTGTCATGCTGCTTCTTGCCCTGCGCCAGGCCGAGCAGAACCTTGGCGCGCCCCTTCTCATTGAACAGGATTTCAAGCGGCACCAGCGTGGCTCCCTCGCGCGTGATGGCGCCGACGAGTTCGCGGATCTGCTTCTGGTGCAGCAGAAGCTTCTTCGGCCGCACCGGGTCGAACTTCGCCATGAAGCTGCCGGCCTGGTATTCCGGGATGTGGCAGCCGAAGAGGAACATCTCCCCCTCACGCTCGCCCGCCCAGGCCTCGGCGATGGACGCACGGCCGAGGCGCAGGCTCTTCACCTCCGGCCCGTAGAGCACGAGGCCGGCCTCATAGGTGGGGCCGATCTTGTAGTCATAGCGCGCGCGGCGGTTCTGCGCCGCCGTGCCGATGCTGATGATGGACTTCTTGCGGGGAACGGGGGCCGCATTCATCGCGCGGCCCGATTCAGCTTTCGCTGCGCTTCAGCATCGGGACGCGTCAATTGAGCAGGCCCGCGCCACGCATCGCCGCCTCGACGCGCACGCGCGTGCTCTCGGCCACGGGCGCCAGCGGCAGGCGGCAGAAATCCGTCGCCTTGCCGAGCAGGCTCGCCGCGTATTTCACCGGCCCGGGCGAGGTCTCGCAGAACATCGCGTCATGCACGGCCAGCAGCCGCTCCTGGATCATCATGGCGTCGCAGACGCGGCCCTCGCGCCAGGCGCGCTGCATGTCCGAGCAGAGGCGCGGCGCGATGTTGGAGGTGACGGAAATGCAGCCAAGCCCCCCCACCGCGTTGAAGGCCAGCGCCGTGTGATCCTCGCCCGAGAGCTGGATGAAATCGGCCCCGCAGGTCACGCGCTGATGCAGCGGGCGCGCCAGGTTGGCCGTCGCGTCCTTCACGCCCACGATGTTCTTGTGCTTCGCCAGCCGGCCCATCGTCTCCGGCGTCATATCCACCACGCTGCGCGGCGGGATGTTGTAGATGATGAGCGGCAGGTCGACGGCATCGGCGATGGCGGTGAAGTGCAGGAACATCCCCTCCTGCGTCGGCTTGTTGTAATAGGGCGTGACCACCAGCGTGGCATCGGCGCCCGCCTTCTTCGCATGCGCGGCGAAATCGATCGCCTCGGCCGTGGAGTTACTGCCGGCGCCGGCCACCACCGGCACACGGCCACGCGCGACCTCGACGCAGATTTCCACCACGCGCTTGTGCTCGGCATGGGAGAGCGTGGGCGATTCCCCGGTGGTGCCGACCGGCACGAGGCCATCGATGCCCTCGCTGATCTGCCACTCGACGAAATCGGCGAAGCCCTTCTCGTCCAGGCTGCCATCGGCGCGCATGGGCGTGATGAGGGCGGTGAGCGAACCCTGCAGGCGGAGCGGAGACATGGCGAGCTTCCTTGTGACTTGCGCCCAAATTAGGTGCGCGCGCGCTTTGTCACAAGCGCGCATGCCGGATGACCGACTTGCGCCAACAGGTTAGAAGGGCGCATGCGACGTGTTCCATATTTCCCCTTGGCTTTCCTCTGGGCCATCCTGGCCCTCCTCCTCGGCCTGTCCGCCGCCCAGGCGCAGCCGCAGCGCGAGGCCGGGCGCCAGGCCATCGCCGCCGCCCAGGCCCAGCGCTGGGGTGAGGCGCAATCGGCCGCGCGCGAGGCCGATCCGCTGATCGCGAAGATGGTCACCTGGATGCGCCTGACGCAGCGCGGCGGCGCCGGGAGTGCCGCGGAAATCGTGGGCTTCATCGAGAGCGCGAGCGACTGGCCGAGCCAGGACGCGCTGGCCCGCCGCGCCGAGGAATGGCTGGCGAGCGACCCCGATGACGCGCTGGCCCTGCGCTTCTTCACCCCCCGGCCCGCCCGCACGCTGGATGGCGCCACGCGCCATGTGACGGCGCTGGTGAATGCCGGCCGCACGGCCGAGGCCCGCGCCGCCGCCCGCCGCGCCTGGGCCGAGGACACCGGCGCCGATGCCGCCGCCGAGCCCATTTTCCTCGCCCGTGCCGGCGAATTCCTGACGCCGGAGGAGCATTGGCGCCGGTTCAACCGCTTCTCCTTCGGACGGGATTTCGGCGCGGCCCAGCGCATCCTGCCGCTGCTCGATGCCCAGCGCCGCGCGCTGGGGGAGCTCCGCATCGCCTATTCCAGCTCCGCCGGGAGCGACCCGAACCCCGCCGCCGCCGCGCGCGATGCCGGCGCCACCTTGGAGCGCGCGCGCATGCTGCGCCGCGCCGACCGCGATGCCGAGGCCGCCGCCGCCTGGGCTGCGGGCGCCGCCGCCCAGGCCGGGCTGCCGCCGGAATCCCAGCGCGCCATCTGGACGGAGCGCCAGGTGCTGGCCCGCAAGCTGGTGCGCCTGGGCAACCCCCAGGCGGCCTATACCGTCGCCGCCCAGCACGGCCAGGCGGTGGCCGGCGAGCCCCGGCAGGAGGCGGAATTCCTGGCCGGCTTCATCGCGCTGCGCCTGCTCGATGACCCCACCCGCGCCATGCCGCATTTCCAGCGCCTGGGCGAGGGCAGCCGCAGCGCCATCACCCAGGCGCGCGCCGCCTATTGGCAGGGCCGCGCCGAGCCCAACCAGGCCCGCGCCCGCGCCCATTTCGAGCGCGCGGCCGGCTTCCCCGTCACCTTCTATGGCCAGATGGGGGCGCTGGCCCTTGGCGAGAATGGCGCGCAGATCTCGGCCCGCATCAACAACCTCGCCGTGCCTCGCCCGACCGAGGCGGAGGCCCGCGCCTTCATGAACCGCGAATTGCCGCGCCTGCTGCTCACCCTCACCGAGCTGGGCGAGGTGCGGCGCGGGCGGCCCTTCCTGCTGCGCCTGGAGGACACGGCGCCCGGGAATGCCGAGCGGCTGCTGGTCGCGCGCCTCGCCACCGCCATGGGCCGGCCGGACCAGGCGGTCTGGGTGGCGCGGCGCGCGGGCGTGAATGGCGCCATGCTGGTCGAGGATGGCTGGCCCGCGCCCTTCCCGGCGCCCGAGAACAGCGCCGAGCCCGCCGTGGTCTTCGCCATCACCCGGCAGGAGAGCAATTTCGAGGTGGATGTCGTCTCCTCCGCCAATGCCCGCGGGCTGATGCAGCTGCTGCCGGCCACCGCGCAATCCGTGGCGCGGCGGCTGAGCATCCCGCACCAGCCGGGTTGGCTGACGACGGACCCCGCGCATAATATCCGCCTGGGGGCCGCCTATATCCAGGACCGGCTGGACCGCTATGGCGGCGTGATGCCCTTCGCCTTCGCCGCCTACAACGCCGGCGGCGGGCGCGTGGATGAGTGGCTTTCCACCTATGGCGATCCGCGCCAGGGCAATATCCGCATGCTGGACTGGATCGAGCTGATCCCCTTCGGCGAAACGCGCAACTATGTGCAGCGCGTGGTCGAGAACGTCGCCATCTACCGCGCCCGCGACCCGCGCTTCGCGGCGCAGGACCATCCGATGGCCGCATGGAGCCGATGAGGCGACTGGAAGCATGGAGCCG
>NZ_JAIEQY010000220.1 GCF_019747315.1 Roseococcus sp.
TCGCTCATGGTTCCTCCTGGCGCAGCCGTTCGGCCAGCACCTTCACCTGGATGTCGAGCGCCTGGCTCTCGGCCACGCGCAATTCGCTGCGCAGCTTGCGGGCGGAAGCGGCGAGGTCGGTCAGCAGGCTCGGCAGGGTCTCGGGCGGGGCGGCGCCTGCCTCCAGCCGGTCCACGATGCGCGAGAGCCCGTCGAGATGCACCGCCAGGAAGCGCCGCGCCTCATGCAGCCGCGCCGGGCGGGCTTCGAGGTCTTCCACCACGCCCTGCATGGCGCCGGCGGCTTCCAGCAGCAGCGTGCCCAGCGGCAATTGCGGCGCGGCGCCGGCGATGCGGGCCAGCTGCGCGCGCGGGCCATCGAGCGGATCGGGCTGGGCGGGCGCAGGCGGCGCCGGGGGTGGCGCGACTTCGGGCAGGTCATCGGTGAGGAGGCGTGCGCCGAACCAGGCGCCGAAGCCGAGCGCGACCGCAACGGGCGGCGTGATTCCGGCGGCGAGCCCCGCAGTCAGGCCGGCCGCCACGCCAAAGAGCTGCGCCCCCTTGCGCCGCCGCCCCTGCGCCATGAGCGAGGCCGCGAACCAGGAGAGCCCAAGCCCCAGCAGCGTGCCCACCAGCTGCTTGGCGTTGCCACGGATGATCTCCACCGGCAGGTCCAGCAGCAGGGGCCAGAAGAACATCGGCAGCAGCCAGACGCGCCAGCCGAAGATGGGCTGGCGGGTGGCCTCGCGCGGCTGTTGCTCCCAGCGGCGTTTCCAGGCGCGCTTCTGATTCTTCCAGCCCATGGTCAGCGGAACAGCGCGATGGCCGCCGGCAGCCAGGCGCAAAGGCCCAGCAGCCCAAGCCCCACCATCACGCGCAGCGGCAGCGGCACGCTCGCCAGGAGGCGGCTCGACGGGGTGTTGTTTCGGTCCATGCCCCCAAGATCGCCATGCCGACCCCCCAGTGCAAGGCTTGCGCGTGCGCCATGGCGACCAACCAGAGGGTTTGAGGGGGTCTTGCATCATGTAAACGCCGTCAACATAGGCCCCGGATGTGGCGTCCGGGCGGGCGGCGCGTCAAGGGGGCGCTGGGCGCAATTCGGCGATCAGGCGGGGGATTTGCGCTTTGAAGGGGAAAAACCCGCGCTGCGCCAGTGGCCAGCAGGCCTCGTCCCAGGGGCGGCGGCCGTGATGAATTGTGACACCCTGCGTGACGGCCAGATCCAGCGCGTCCCGCACCCAGCCGACCGGCGCCCAGGGCAGCAGGAGTTTCTTCACCCCCATGGCCCGCGCCCAATGGGCCACGCCGTCGCAGGACACATGGGCGGGCGAAAGGCCGAGCCGGGCGCCGGCGCGGCGGAGCGCATCGCCGGTCGCGCCCTGGGTGAATTCACGCGCCCGGCGGCCGGGGCCGAAGCGGCTGCGGGAGCTGAGCCCGGTGAGCGCGCCCAGCGCCACCACCTCACAGCCCTCGGGGATGAAGCCCAGATCATCCTCATGCAGCAGCAGCGCGACCGGCCCCTGCGGCAGCGGCTCCGCCCGCGGCAGGCGGCCGGCGGGCGGGGGTGGCGGCGCCTCCAGCGGCGCGGCCGTCTCGTTCAGCTGGCCGCGCGGGTCGAATCGCCCCTCGGTGTAGCGAAGGATGTTTTCGGCCCGCGCCAGGTAATGCTTGCCCGGCGTCTGGATGCCCGCGACCCAGCGCCAGGAGAGGGTGTTGGAGGCCGCATCCGCATCGGCCAGATGCGCCAGGAAGAACTCCGCGCCCAGCTCCCAGGGCAGGCGCAGCGTGAAGATCCAGATGCTGGCGAACCACATGCGCGCGTGATTGTGCAGCCAGCCGGTCTCGATCAGCTCCCGCGCCCAGGCGTCGAACCCCGCGATGCCGGTCTCGCCCGCCATGGCGCTGGCAAGGCCGGGCGGTTCCGGCGTATCGGCCACGGCCTGGCGGTAGTCGCGCCACATTTCCGGGCGGAGTTCGAGAAAGCCCTTCCAGTAGCTGCGCCAGAACACCTCCTGGATGAATTTCTCGGCCCGCTCGGCGCCGTGATGGGCGAGCGCCGTTCCCACCACCTCGCTCTCCGAGACCAGCCGGTGGCGGATATGCGGCGAGAGGCCGGAGACGCAGCGCGCCTCCGGCCCGCCATCGCTGTTGCGGCGCTGCGCATAGTCGCGCCCCATATGCGGGGCGAATTCAACGAGGCGCGCGAGGGCCGCGCTGCGGGTGGGGTCTGCCATCATGCGACCTCAAACTGGCCCGAGTTCCGCCACCCGCAAGCCGCCATGACGCATGGCATGATCCTCCGCCGCACCTTTCTGGGCACCGGCCTGCTGGGCATCGGGCTTGGCGCCCATGCCCTGGGCCTCGCCGCCTTCGCCGATCCCGTCATCACGCGCTACGCGCTGACGCCGAAGGGCTGGCCCCCAGGGCTGCGCCTTCGCATCGCCGTGCTGGCCGATCTTCATGCCGGCGCGCCCCTGATGGGGCTGGAGCGCGTGGCGCGCATCGTCGCCGCCGCCAATGCGCTCGATGCCGACATGATCGTGCTGCTGGGCGATTACGGTCCGGTGAGCCGCCTGGTGCGCCAGCCCTATGCGCCGGAGCAGGTGGCGCCGATCCTGGCTGGGCTGCGCGCCCCGCTCGGCGTCTTCGCCATCGCCGGAAATCATGATTGGTGGGAGGACAAGGCGGCCATGGAGCGGCGCTCCGGCCGCCCGGAATGGCTGGCGGCGCTGGCGCGGCACGGCATCACCCCCTTGCAGAACGAGGCGCGTCGCTTCGCGCAGGGCTTCTGGCTCGCCGGGCTGGACAGCCAGCGCGCCTTTCGCGGCCGCGGCGCGGATGACCTGCCCGGCACGCTGGCCCAGGTCACCGATGCCGCGCCCATCCTCCTGCTGGCACATGAACCCGACATCTTCGCCACCCTGCCCGACCGCGTGGCGCTGACGCTCTGCGGCCACACCCATGGCGGCCAGGTGCGCCTCTTCGGCTATTCGCCGGCCGTGCCCTCGCGCTTCGGCAATCGCTACGCCTATGGGCGCATCAGCGAAGGCGGGCGCGATCTCATCGTCTCCGGTGGGCTGGGCACTTCCATCCTCCCGGTGCGGTTTGGCGTGCCGCCCGAGATCGTCGAGGTCACCCTCGGCGCCTGATCAGCCGAAGGCGATCCGCGCCAGCAGCAGGAGCGGCGCCAGCCCCAGCACGGTGAAGGTCAACGCCATGCCGAGCTGGCGCAGCTTCAAATTCTCCGGCTCGCGCGAGATGCCCATGCCATGCGCCACGCGCCCGGCCAGCGCCAGCCCGCCCAGCGCGTGCAGCTGGAAGGGACCGGCACCCGAGAGTTCCAGCAGGCCGAGCAGGATCAGGATCATCGGCGCATATTCGACGAAATTGCCCTGCGCGCGGCTGGCCCGCAGCAGCCGGATGTCGTCGCCGAGGCCGATGGCCACGCGGGACGCCACCCGCGCACGGATCACCTGCACCGAGAGGGCAAAGAGCAGCAGCCCGAAGAAGGCCGCGTAGAAGGAGGTGATGGGCAAGGAGGTCATGCGAGGAACGGTTCCGTCAGGGCCAGGAAGGCGTTGGGATTGTCGGCATGCACCCAATGCCCGGCGCGCTCCACCACGGCGAAGCGCGCGGCGGGGAAGAGCTGGCGGAACAGGGCGTGATGCTCGGGCTTGATGTAGTTGCTGCGCTCGCCGGCCAGGACCAGGGTGGGGCCTTCATGGCGGCCAGTGACCGGGAAATCCTCGATCACCGGCATGGCGGCGGCGATCTCGGCCAGGCCCATCTTCCAGGCGGGCATGTCACCGCCGAAATCGAGGGATTGCAGCAGGAAGGCGCGGATGCCGGCCTCGGGGATCGCGGCCTCCAGCGCCGCATCCGCCTCGCGCCGGGTCAGGCCGGGCGTCAGCGGCAGCGCGCGCATCGCCGCCACATAGCCGCGCAGCGCGGGCGGGTAGCGGATGGGCGCGATATCGGCGACGACCAGCCGCCCCACCATCTCCGGGTGCCGGAGTGCCAGCGCCATCGCCACCTTGCCGCCCATGGAATGGCCCAGCACCGCGGCCGGGGCCAGGCCCCGCCGGGCGATCACCTCGGCCACATCCTCGGCCATGCTGGGGTAATCCATGGCGGCGGCGTGGTCGCTCTCGCCATGGTTGCGCAGATCCGGCGCCAGGACGCGGTGGCGCTGCGCCAGGCGCTTCTGGATGCCGCCCCAATTCCGCGCCGCGCCGAACAGCCCGTGCAGCAGGACAACCGGGCTGCCCTCCCCCATCTCGATCACATTCAGGCGCAATGCCCTACCCTCTCGCTGCCACGATGACGCTGATGACCACCAGCCCGCCGCCCAGGATCAGGTCCCAGCCCAGCGGCTCGCCCAGCCATGTGGTGGCCAGCACCAGCCCCACCAAGGGCACCATGAGGAAGCCGACCGAGGCCACCACCGCGTTCAGATGCCGCCCCGCCTCCACCGTCGCCCAGGTGCCGATGGGTGCGGCCACCAGGCCGATGAAGCCCGCCACCCACCAGGCCTCGCGCCCCACGCCGCCGCCAGCCGAGAAGGGCTCGCGCCAGAGCGCCAGCGGCAGGATCAGCAGCGCCCCCAGCAGGAACATCCAGGGAATCAGATCCGCGATGGGCGTGCGCGGCGGATAGAGCCGCGTGAGGAGGATCGCGAGGCTCCAGCACAGCGAGGCGCAGAGCAGCAACGCATGGCCGAACACCGCCCCCGGCGCCGACCAGTCCATCCCCCAGGGGCTCATCATCACGCCGACGCCCGCGAGGCCAAGCCCCGCCGCCCACCAGCGCTGCGGCGAGACGCGCTCGCCCAGCACCAGCACGGAGAGGGGTACGAGCCAGAAGATGGTGACATTGCCGAGGATGGCGGTGCGCCCGGCCGGAACCAGCGAAAGCGCGACATGGGCGAGCGCGAAGAAGGCGCCGATCTGCAACAGGCCGATGGCGCAGAGCCCCGGCCAATCGGCACGCTTGGGCAGGCGCAGCCGCCCCATCGCCGCCATCAGCACCGCCGCCGAAACGGCCGCCAGCGCCGCCCGCGTGAAGCCGAACCAGAGCGGCGTCGCGTGCGCGAAGGCGTATTTGGTGACAGGCCAGACGCCGCCGAACAGGAACACCGAGAGAAGAAGGAGCTGGAGCGCCCGGCCTTGGGACAAGCGCGCCTATTCCACCGTCAGCATGATCTTGCCGATATGCTGGCTGCTTTCCATCAGCGCATGCGCCGCCGCCGCCTCGGCCAGGGGGAAGGTCGCATGGATATGCGGGGCGCATTGCCCGGCCTCCAGCAGCGGCCAGACCTTGGTGCGCAGCGCCTCGGCGATCTCGCCTTTCTGCGCCGTTGTGCGGGGGCGCATGGTGCTGCCGGTGACGGTCAGGCGCTTCAGCATGATGGGGCGGAGATCCAGGTTGGCCGCCATCTCGCCACCCAGGAAGGCGATGAGCACCAGGCGCCCATCCATGCGCAGGCTGCGCATGTTCCGCCCGAAATAGGGCGCGCCCACCATGTCCAGCACCACATCCACGCCCTTGCCCTCGGTGATGCGCTTCACCTCCTCGGCGAAGTCGTGCTCGCGGTAGTTGATGGCGTGGTCGGCGCCGAAGCGCAGCACGGCGTCGCACTTGGCCTGGCTGCCCACGGTGGTGATCACCGTCGCGCCGAAGGCCTTGGCGAGCTGGATGGCGGTGACGCCGATGCCGGAGGAACCGCCATGGACCAGCACCGTCTCGCCCGCCGCCAAGCGCCCGCCCAGCGCGTGGGAGGTGCCAAAGAGATTGGCCCAGACGGTGAAGAAGGTCTCGGGCAGGGCGGCGGCGCTGAGCGCGTCGAAGCCCTTGGGCCAGGGCAGCGTCTGCGCCGCCGGCGCCGTGCAATATTGCGCATAGGCGCCGCCATTGGTCAGCGCGCAGACCTGGTCGCCCGGCTTGTAGGCGGTGACATCGGCGCCGACTTCCACCACCTCGCCCGCGCACTCGAGGCCCAGCAGCGGCGAGGCTCCCGGCGGCGGCGGATAGGCGCCGGAGCGCTGCAGCACATCGGGCCGGTTCACGCCGACCGCGGCGACGCGGATCAGCACCTCATCGGCGGCGGGGCTGGGGCGCGGCCCGTCGGCCAGCACCATCATCTCGGGCCCGCCGCCGGCGCCATGGGCGATATGGGTCATGCTCTGGCTCATGCGGGGGTCCTCCATGTTCGGGCGGCACGTTCCTCGCCCGGACCGCCGAGGTCAAGCGTGGCGAAGCTCAAGCGCGGCCCGTGATTGCATCATGCCGCGATGCAGCGGAGACTGCCCGGCCTTGAAGAATCGCCGCAACCCTCCCCGCCGCGCGTTGCTCGCGGCCCTGCTCGCCACCCCTGCCCTGGCCCAGAC
>NZ_JAIEQY010000295.1 GCF_019747315.1 Roseococcus sp.
GTCGGCGGCAAGCGCCGGTTGACCGGCGGCGATTATGAGGCCTGGACGCCGGGCGGCTGACAGGCCATCTGTGCGCCCATGAAGAAGCTGATCGCATGAAGGGCCGCAGCATCGCCGAAGTGCTGACCGGCGCCATGGTCCTGGCCGTGGCTGGGGTCTTCCTGGTCTACGCCATCCTGCACGGTGGCCGCGCGCCACAGGCCGCCGGCATCGCCCTTACCGCCGAGTTCGACCGTGTGGATGGGCTGAACCCGGGCGCCGATGTGAAGATCGGCGGCGTAAAGATCGGCTCCGTCAGCGACTTGCGCATTGATCCCCGCAGCTTCCAGGCCGTGGTCACGCTGCGCGTGCGCTCCGACCTCGCCTTGCCCGCCGATTCCTCGGCCGAGATCACCTCGGAGGGGCTGCTGGGCGGCAAATACGTCGCCATCGTCCCCGGCGGGGCTGACCGCCTGTTGCGCGATGGCGGGCGCATCACCGAGACCCAGGGCTCGGTGAGCCTGGAGAGCCTGCTCGGTCGGTTCATCTTCTCGGTCACCCAGATGAATGCCGGCGCCACGCCGGCCGAACCCACCCCGCGATGAGCGCCGCGCCCGCCCTTTGGCCGGGCAGCGACGGCCAGCCCATCTCCTGCCGGGAAAAGGTGAAGCTGCTCACGGAAAACCACACCGAGGCCGCGCAGGTGCTGCGCGACGCCTTCGAGGATGCCGTCCTCATGGGCGTGGATGAGGCCGCGATGCGGCGCATCCTGGCCGAGATGGTCGCAACCCTGCCGAGCCCGAAGCGCCGGTGATCCGCGCCCTCCTGTCCATGATTCTGCCCCTCATCGCCTTGGTGGGCCTGCCCTCGGTGGCGGGCGCCCAGGAATGGGTGCCGCGCCGGGTCGGCGAAATCCAGGCGCTGGACAAGGTGAATGCCCGCGTCGCCACGCTGCGCGCCACGGTGGGCGAGCCGACGCGCTTCGGCACGCTCACCATCACGCTGCGCGCCTGCCACGCCCGCCCGCCGGATGAAGTGCCCGATGCCGCCGCCTGGCTGGAAGTCACGGATGAGCGCAGCCCCGCCGGCAGCCCGCCCATCTTCCGGGGCTGGCTTTTCGCCGATGCCCCGGCGGTGAACATGTTCGAGCACCCGGTCTATGACCTCAGGATCATCAACTGCCGGTAAGCGGAACCCGCTTCAATCGAGCCTGAGCGACGTGACGCCCGAGCGGGTCGAGAAATAGTAAAGCAGCGCGGCCTGGTCGGCTTCGGCGCAAAGCATGAGGCCCAGGAAGACCAGGCTGACCCCGGCCTGCGGATCCGCAGGGCGCGGCCCGAGATCGAATTCCACCACCAGGTCACCCGGCTCGCAGGGCGGAATATGCAGGCGGATGGGATGCGCGGTGCCGGGTGCCAGGTGATCCGTCACCCAGGGGCCCGGCGGAAGTCCGGGCCGGATCACCCGCAGCCGCAGCATCGCCGGTGATTCCTGCGGCGCGGCCAGTTCCAGCATCATGATGAGCGGGCCGATGGGCGGAGCAAGGACCGGCAGCCGGAGCCGGACCACGCCCCAGGTGGCGCCGATCCCCCAGCGTTCCTGCAAGGCCCAGCCCTCGCCCTCGCAGAGCAGTTGGTGCAGCAGGTCCAGCGGCTGCATCAGCTGTGGCAAATCCGGGATCACCGGTCGTTCGAAGCCGATGCGCCGGCCCCAGGGGAAGGGCATGCGGGCGGCGGGTTCCGGCTGGGCTGGGGCTTCGGCGGCCAGGGTGGCGATCAGCCCCTCAGCCACTTTGCGCCAGGAGCGCAGGCGGACCCGCTCGGGGATCTGCGCCTCCAGGCGCTGGCGATGGGCGGGGTCGCGGATCAGGCTCCAGGCCAGTTCGGCCAACTCCGGCTCGCTCTGCGGGGTGAAGTAGAGTGCCGCCGTGCCGCCCGCCTCGCGCAGGCTGGTATGGTCGGGCGCCAGGGGAATCTTGCCATGCGCCAGCGCCTCGGTCACCGGCAGGCCCCAGCCTTCGTAGAAGCTGTTGAAGATGGTGAAGAGGCTGCCGGCATAGAGCTGCCCCAGCAACCCATCGCCGACATCCTGCAGATGCGTGACCCTCCGGCGCAGTTCGGGCGCCGATCGCAGCAGATGCAGGACAGGTTCCGCCTGGAAGCCGGGCCGGCCGATCAGCACCAGGTCCGGGATCACCGCATCGCCATGCCGGCGCAGCAGGGTGAGCCAGGCATGGAGCACCAGCAGATGGTTCTTGCGCGATTCGATCGTCGCGACGCAGAGCACATAGGGCCGGCCCTCCCGCAGCACCGCGGGCAGGTCGCCGGATGGCGCTTCCTCGGCCGGGGGGAATTGCGCATCAAGCGGCATGACGCCGACGGGGATGTCGAGATAGGGCGCGACGCGGCGCTGCCACATGCGGAAATCCCGCGCCGCACTGGCACTGATCGCCACCGCACGGTCCATTTGCAGGCACAGGGCGAGGAAATGCTCGGAGAAGCTGCGCGAGAGGCTGGTGTCGCAATGCTCGGGCGTGGCCAGTGGAATGGCATCGTAGAACAGCACGCAGACCAGGATGCCATGGGCATGGCGCAGCTCGCGCAGGCGGCGGAGCTGGATCGGGTTGCTGCCGGTGAGGCCGAGCGCCAGCACGCGGTCTCCCTGCTGGAAGGCGAAGGTGAGGGCGCCCTGCCGGGCTGTCCGGCGCGCTTCATGCAGCGCCAGCCAGGAGGGTTCGTCATGCGGGCCGCCTTCGCGGGCGCCGCGGATCACCGCCAGCAGCAAGGCGGTGGGAAGCTGGACGAAGCGCCCCTGTTCCGGCGAGAAGCAGGTGAGTTCAAAGAGCGGCGGCGCCCCGGGCGCCAGCCCGGCATCCAGCAAGGCCATCTGCACCCGCGCGACGCCCATGGGCACGCGATGCAGCTCCAGCAGGTCCATCAGGTCGGTCAGGTCCACCACGAAGCGCGGCGCGGTCATGCGGGAGGCCTCAGCGCCGCGGGTCAGCTGCGGCCATAATTATCCTCCAGCCGGACGATGTCATCCTCGCCGAGGTAGGAGCCGACCTGGACCTCTATGAGGGCGAGGGGGATCATGCCCGGGTTTTCCAGCCGATGGATGCAGCCGAGCGGAAGATAGACGCTCTGGTTCTCGGAGAGCAGCAGGCTCTCGGCGTCGCGCTGGACGCGCGCGGTGCCCTTCACCACCACCCAATGCTCGGCGCGGTGATGGTGCTTTTGCAGCGAGAGCCGGCCGCCGGGCAGCACGACGATCTGCTTCACCTGGAAGCGGTCGCCCATGATCAGCCCCTCGTAATGGCCCCAGGGGCGGTACATGCGGCGATGCTCCACCGCCTGCTTGGTGCCGCGCGCCTTCAGCTGCTCCACCACCCGCTTCACATCCTGGGCGCGCGAACGGGGCATGGCCAGCACCGCGTCATCCGTCACCACCACCACCACATCCTGCAGGCCCAGCACCGCCGTCAGCATGCCCTCGGAGCGGATATAGGAGCCGCTGGTCTCCAGCAGCTCCACCGGCCCCTTGGTCACATTGCCGGCGCCATCCTTGGGTGCGGCCTGCCACAGCGCATCCCAGCTGCCGACATCGCTCCAGCCCAGATCGGCGGGCACGACGGCGGCGTGGCGGGTGCGCTCCATCACCGCATAGTCGATCGAGATGGCGGGCGCCTGGCGGAAGGCCTCGGCTCCCAGGCGGATGAAGTCGAGATCGCGCGAGGCGCCTTCGAGGGCGCTACGCGCCGCCGCCAACACCTGCGGCGCATGCTCGCGCAGCTCGGCGATCAGCGTGCCGGCGGTGGCAACGAACATGCCGCTGTTCCAGACATGCCGCCCATCGGCGCAAAGGCGCCGCGCGGTGGCGAGGTCGGGCTTTTCGGTGAAGCTCTGGACCAGGCGGACGCCCGGCACCTCGGCCAGGTCCTCGCCCATCTCGATATAGCCGAAGCCGGTGTGCGGCTCATGCGCATGCATGCCGAAGGTGACGATGCGCCCGCCGCGGGCGGCCTGGGCGGCGAGGTCGAGCGCCGCATGGAGGGCGGCCACATCGTTGATGGCGGCATCGGCGGCCATGATCCAGAGGACGGCATCGGGCTGCGCCTCGGCCACCAGCAGGGCAGCGACGGCGATGGCGGGGGCGCTGTTGCGCCCCTCCGGCTCCAGCACGATGCGCGGCGCGCCGATGCCGGCCTCGCGCAGCTGCTCGGCCACCAGGAAGCGGTGGCTCTCGCCCACCACGATGACGGGGCCGGCGAAGCCCGGGCCGGTGGCCCGCCGGGCGGTCTCCTGCACCATCGTCATCTCGGAGAGCAGCGGCCAGAACTGCTTGGGGTGGGATTCCCGCGACAAGGGCCAGAGCCGGCTTCCCGTTCCGCCGGAGAGGATCACGGGGACGATATCAGGAGCGCTCATCGGGGACCTTTCATGACGGGGCCGTCCTTTGGCGGAGGAAGCCGGTGATTTCATGGCACCCTTGTCGCCTCGCCGGCCGAAAGGCAAGTTGGGGGCATGAAGTTTGGCGCACCCCGGGTCTGGATGGATGGCTTCCCCCTCACCCTCGCACACGGCACCGGCATCACGACCTATGCCCGGAGCCATGCGGAGACGCTGCGCGCGCTGGGCGTCCGGTTGGGCATGCTCTATGGCCGACCCCTGCCGAGCATCGCCGATGCCGGGGAGCGGGAAGTCCGCTTCTTCGACGCGCGCGTGCCGGCCGGGCGCAACCTGAACCAGCGCCTGCTGGCGCTGCTGCGCAACCCGCGCGGGCCGCTGGCCCAGTCCATCCCGATTTCCAGCATGGTGGACATCTCGGCCACCTCGGCCGTCACCTATGAAAGCTTCGCCACCGCCAACCTGCCCGACGTGGATGAGTTGTGGAACGCGGATGACATTTTCGGCCGGGCCCAGCTGCACTTCGCCCTGCGCCGCAGCCTCATGCCGGTGCGGGTGCCCGGCCCGCCGCCGAGCCTGATGCACTGGACCCATATCCACCCGATCCGGCTGGCCGGCACGCGCAACATCTACACCATCCACGACCTCATCCCGCTGCGGCTGCCCTGGGCCACGCTGGATTTCAAGGCCAATTGGCTGAACATGGTGCGCTGCCTGGGGCGCCAGGCCGACCATATCGTCACCGATTCGGAGCACACGCGGCAGGATCTGATCCAGCAGATCGGCATCCCGGCCGAGCGCGTCACCAAGATCCACCTCGCCGTGCATCCGCCGCGCTTCGGCATGGATGAGGCGATGTCGGTGGAGCGGCTGAAGCGCGCCCACCAGCTGGAGCCGCGGGGCTACTTCCTCTTTCTCTCGCGCATCGAACCCCGCAAGAACCTGGCGCGCATGCTGGATGCCTATATCGCCTCCGGCTCGCAAATGCCCTTCATCATCGTCGGCGGCCTGGCCCATCACGGCAAGCAGGAGCTGCGGCTGCTGACCGAGGCGGGCGGCACGCGCTCGGCCGATGGGCGCATCCGCTGGCTCGGCTATGTGCCGGAGCTGGATGTGGAAATCCTGGTCCGCCATGCCCGCGTGCTCTGCTTTCCCTCGCTCTATGAGGGCTTCGGCCTGCCGGCGGTGGAAGCCATGCAGATGGGCACCGCGGTGCTGACCTCGAACACCTCCTGCATGCCGGAGGTGGTGGGCGATGCGGCCCTGACCGTGACCCCGACCGACACCCGCGCCATGGCCGAGGCGCTGCGGGCGCTGGACCAGAATGACGACCTGCGCGGCCGCTTCGAGGCAGCAGGCCCGGTCCGAGCGGCGGATTTCACGCCCGAGCGGTACGCCGAACGGCTGCGCGCCCTCTATGCCAGCCTGGGCGTTCTGCCTGCGGAGGGCCAGCCGTGATCAGCGTGGGCGAATTGCTGCATGGCTCCGACGAGGATTTCCTGGTCAATCTCTATCTCGCCACGCTCGGGCGCTGGCCGGATGCGGCGGGGCTCGCCCATCACCGCGCCATCATCACGGGGCATCCCGAGCGGCGGCCGGACCTGATCCAACTCTTTCGTGAATCGGAGGAAGGGCGGCAATGCGGCCTGGTGGTCGAGCCGGATCCCGGCCCGGTTCCGGTGGAGCAGGCACTGACCGCGCAGCTGCGCCTGCGCACCCTCGCGCTCCGACAGGCGATCGAGGAACTACGCGAGGCGCCGGCGCTGAACGGCCTGGGCCCCGCCGTGGCCGGCGAGATCGCGGCGCTGGGCGCCAGCATGGCGAGCCTGGGCACGGAACTGCGCGAGCGCATGGCCGCGATGGAGGCGCTGATCGCGGGACGGGTGCCGGCGGCGCCCAACCTCTCGCCCGCCGTCTCGCTGGATGCCGTGCATGACCTGGTCGAGGCGGCGCAGGCGCAGATGAACCTGCGGCTGCGCCAGCTGGAGCGGCGCCTGCTGGAGCGCGACGGCCAGGCGCCCTAAACCTAG
>NZ_JAIEQY010000237.1 GCF_019747315.1 Roseococcus sp.
CCGCCCGGGGCCCGCGCCACCAGCGGGACGTTGGGCCGCGCCGGAGCCGGCGCCACCACCGGGGCGTTGCGCGCCGCCGGCGGGCCCACGATCACCAAGGCCGCCAGCGCCACCCGGACCACCACGGTCACCGATGCCACCAGCGCCACCTGGACCACCGCGATCGCCGATGCCGCCAGCGCCACCCGGACCGCCACGATCGCCGACGCCACCAGCGCCACCTGGACCACCGCGATTGCCGATGCCGCCAGCGCCACCCGGACCGCCACGATCGCCGATGCCGCCAGCGCCACCTGGACCACTGCGATCGCCAAGACCGCCGCGGTCACCAAGGCCGCCCCGGTCGCCCGGACCGCCGCGATCGGTCAGCGATCCGCCGCGATCCACCTGGTCCATGCGGCCACGAAACTGGTCGCGGCTCTGCGCCGCGCCGCGCGCGGCACCGCCCGCGCCCGCCCCATCGGCCCGGTAGCGGTTGCGCACATCCTCATTGCGGTAGGCGACGCCGCCGCGATGCGAGCTGTCATGCCGCCAGGTATTGCCGCTGATCTGGTTCCGGTTGGCGTTGATGTTGTTGTAGCGATTGGCGTTGATGTTGACGTTGCCGCCGCCCCAGCCCGGCGAGGCCCAGCCCCAGAGCGAGCCGACCATCGCAACGCCCCCGGCGAAGGCCAGGCCGGTCAGCAGCGCGCTGCCCAGCCCGTAGCCGGCCGGTGGCGGATAATAGGCCGGCGGATTGGCCGGGTACGGCCAGCTTCCATAGGCCACGCTCGGGTCATAGGCGGGCACATAGACCGTGTCGGGCTGCGTCGGCTGGATGACGATGGTCTGCGCCGGCGCCTGCACCACCGTGGTCGTGGCGGCGGCGGAGCCCGCGCGCGGCTCGCGCACGGTCTGCGAGACGATGACGGTCTGCTGCGGTCCGGTCTGCAGGGTGCCGGCGGATTGCGCGCGGCCACGCAGCACCTGGATCGTATTCAGCACATCCTCCTGCTGGCCCAGCAGCGCGTCGCCGATCTGCTGCGTCCATTCCAGCTGGTCATTCATCATCCTCAGCACATCGGGGAAGGGCAGCAGCGACTTCACCGAGGGGTCCCAGGGTTGCGCGACCAGCGCCTGGACCAGCGCATCCCCGCGCAGCTGCGCGTTCTGCCCCTGCTGCAGCCAGCGCTGCGCCTGGACCACCTCCAACGGATAGGTCGCCGCCATCAGCATCTGCATCAGCAGGTTGTCGGGATAGAGCGCGATGGGCGCCAGCACCTGCTCCAGCTGCGGCTGGCTGAGGCGGCCATCCTGCCCCGCCTGCACCGCCGCCACGGGTGCGGCGGCCGGCGCGGCCTGGGCGAAGGCGGGCGAGGCCTGCCAGCCCGCCGTCGCCGCGACCCAGCCGAAGCCGGCGGCTCCCATCAGCAGCGCGGCACGGCGCCAGGAGGCGCGCGGCCTGGCATCCTTCGGGGTTCGTATGCTGGTCATGCTAGCCTTCCCTCGCCGCGCCCGTGACGCGGCCTTGTTTTTCGGACGTCTCGATGATGGCGGTCTCGGAATCGGCCATCGGCTGGATGGGCGCGAGGCGCATCTCCGGCACGACCGGGGGCAGGATGAGCGGCGCCGCGGTGGCCGCCAGGATCTGCTCCACGCTCACGCCCGGCGCGCGCTCGCGCAGCAGCAACCCCCCGGCGGTCGGCTCGATGACGGCGAGGTCGGTCACCACCAGCGTGACGCGGCGCGAGGAGGTGGCCGGCAGCGTCAGCTCCGGCACGATCTTGGACTCGCCGCGCGCGGCATGCTGCATCGCCACGATGACGCGCCGCGCGCCGGCCACGAGGTCCATCGCGCCGCCCATGCCGGCCACCATCTTCCCCGGAACCTTCCAGTTGGCGAGGCGCCCCTGCGCATCCACCTGCAAGCCGCCCAGCACCGTCATGTCGAGATGCCCGCCGCGGATGAAGGCGAAGGACATCGCGCTGTCGAAGCTGCACGCACCCGGCAGCGCGCTGATGAAGGCGCCGCCGGCATCGGTGAGGTTGGGGTCCTCCATGCCATCGGGCGGCGGCGCGCCGAACCCGATGATGCCGTTCTCGCTCTGGAAGGCCACGCGAATTCCCGGCGGCACGTAGCGCGCCACCAGCGTGGGCAGTCCGATGCCGAGATTGACCAGCGTGCGGTGGTGCAACTCCAGCGCCACGCGGCGGGCGATGAGCTCCTTGGGGTCCATGCTCATCGCGAACGCCCCACCAGGTGATCCACCAGCACGCCGGAGGTGCGGACGGCATCGGGCGGAATGACGCCGATGGGCACGATCTCCTCCGCCTCGGCGATCACGCAATCGGCCGCCATGGCCATCAGCGGGTTGAAGTTCGCGGCCGTCAGCCGGTAGGTCAGGTTGAAGAAGTGGTCGGCCTCGCGCGCATGGATCAGCGCGATGTCGGCGCGCAGCGGCAGCTCCAGCAGGAAGGTGCCGTGTGCCAGCTCCAGCAGCTGGCGCCCCTCCGCCGCCTCGGTGCCGACGCCGGTGGCGGTGAGCACGCCGCCCAGCCCCGCGCCGGCGGCGCGGATCCGCTCGGCCAGCGTTCCCTGCGGGACGAGTTCCACCTCGATCTCGCCGGCCAGCATCTTCTTCTGGGTGACGGGGTTGGTGCCGATATGCGAGACGATCACCCGCGCCACGCAGCCCGCATCGATCAGCTTGCCGATGCCGCGCCCCGGCCGGGCGGTGTCATTCCCGATGATGGTCAGCCCACGCGCGCCGCGCGCCACCAGGGCATCGATGATGCGCTCCGGCGAGCCGACGGCGAGAAAGCCCCCGACCATGACGGTCGCGCCGTCCGGGACCAGTCCCGCTGCCTCCTCCGCTGAGAGCGCCGTGCGCATGCCGGGCCTGACCTGTTCCTGTCCGCTTCGCGAACCTGTTTCGATGAGCCTGGGCCGCATCGTCGATGCTGCCAGGGATCATCCTATCGCCGAGGATTGCGGAAGGAGCTTGCGTTAGATCAATGCCACCATGTGAACGTCACTGTAACTTACATCGACGGACATGATGTGAGAGCGGCACTGGTCGCCGATATGGTCCATCGTGAACTTGCTCGGCAAAGCCGGACGACAGCCGGCAAGCCACCGGCCCGGGATCAAGGTTGAGGAGTTGCGTGTGAGCAGCATGGACGAGAACGGCATCCTGACCGGATTGTCGCGGCGGGACGCGGCTGCCGGCATGACGGCCAGGGCCGAGCATGTGCTGCAGGGGCGCGGCTTCGACATGGTCGCCGCATTCTTCGGCGCACCCGATCAGAATGGGAAGCTGTGCGACGCCGCGCTCACCCTGCTGCTGCACGGCATCATCCTCGATTTCGTCGAACGCCGCCTGCCCGGCCCGGGCAGCGATGTACTCTCCCAGGACATCCGCTTCGGGCTCGACCCTGTTCCGGGCGACACGGTCGTGGTTTCAGGCACCATCCAATCGCGGCCCGATGCGGAGACGGCGAAGATCACGCTGACCGTGGAGTGCGCCCGCGGCCGCCTGGCCGAAGGCCATGTGCTGGTGCGCCTGCCGGCCGAGCCGGTCTCGGTGCGGCCGGAGGCGCGGGCCGACATCATCCTGCATCATCACCGCCACCTCGAACGCCTCATGGCTGCCGCCGCGCGCCTGCCCGCGCTGGCCGTGGCCGTGGCCTGGCCCTGCGACCGCGACAGCCTGCTGGGCCCCCTGCAGGCCATGCAGGAGGGCGCGGTGCGCCCCATCCTGGT
Organism: Roseococcus sp.; assembly: GCF_019747315.1. Classification (GTDB taxonomy): domain Bacteria; phylum Pseudomonadota; class Alphaproteobacteria; order Acetobacterales; family Acetobacteraceae; genus Roseococcus. The sequence continues at coordinate 3,742 of NZ_JAIEQY010000237.1, forward strand.
CGGGCCGCGCGCCGAGATCGGGAAGGCCGCCGCCGCCGCCGGCGTCTCGCTCGACGGCGCCGAGATCGTCGAGGCCGCGACGCCGGTCGAAGCCGCCATGGCCGCCGTGCTGCTCTGCCGCGATGGCCGCGCCCAGGCGCTGATGAAGGGCAGCCTGCACACGGATGAACTGATGAGCGCCGTCGTCTCGCGCGAGGGCGGGCTGCGGACGTCGCGGCGCATCAGCCATGTCTTCGCGATGGACGTGCCCTCCTATCCGAAGGCGCTGTTCGTGACCGACGCGGCGATCAACATCACGCCCGACCTCATGACCAAGGCGGACATCATCCAGAACGCGGTGGACATGCTGCATGTCCTGGGCAACCCGCAGCCCAAGGTCGCGATCCTCTCGGCGGTGGAGCAGGTGAATCCCAAGATTCCCGGCACGCTCGACGCGGCACTGCTCTGCAAGATGGCGGATCGCGGGCAGATCACCGGCGCGCTGCTGGACGGGCCGCTCGCCTTCGACAACGCGATCAGCCGGGCCGCGGCGCAGATCAAGAAGATCGTCTCGCCCGTGGCGGGCGAGGCCGACATCCTGGTGGTGCCCAACCTCGAGGCGGGGAACATGCTGGCCAAGCAACTCAGCTACCTGGCGGGCGCGGACAGCGCGGGAATCGTCCTGGGCGCCAAGGTGCCGATCATCCTGACGAGCCGCGCGGACAGCGTGGCCTCGCGGCTTGCGTCCATCGCGGTGGCGCGGCTGCTGGCGGCGGGGAAGGCGGCATGAGCGAAGCCCTCATCGGCGTCATCAATGCCGGCTCCTCCTCGCTGAAATTCTCGATCTATGCGGGCGATGATTGCCTGCTGAACGGCCAGGTGGACGGCATCGGCGTGCACCCCGCGGTGAAGGCCCGAACCGGCCAGGGCGAGGTGCTGCCGGCGCCCGATTTTTCCGCCACCCCGCCCGCCACACCCGGCGATGCGCTGATCGCGCTGCTGCCCTGGCTGCAGGACTGGCTCGCGGGCCGGCAGCTCGCGGCCATCGGCCATCGGGTCGTGCATGGCGGGCCGAAATACGCGGCCCCCGCCCGCGTGACGCCCGCGCTGCTGGGGGAGCTGAGGGCCTTCATCCCGCTGGCGCCGCTGCACCAGCCGCACAACCTCTCGCCCATCCTGGCCGCGCTGGAGCGCAACCCCGCGCTGCCGCAGGTCGCCTGCTTCGATACCGCCTTCCACCGCACCATCCCCGAGGTGGCGCAGGCCTTCGCGCTGCCGCTGGAGATGATGGAGCGCGGCATCCGCCGCTACGGCTTCCACGGCCTCTCCTACGAATACATCGCCTCCGTGCTGCCTGAGGCCGCCCCCGCCATCGCGGGGGGCCGGGTGGTGGTGGCGCATCTGGGCAATGGCGCGTCGCTCTGCGCCTTGCGGGCCGGGCGCAGCATGGCGACGACGATGGGTTTTTCCGCACTCGACGGCCTGCCCATGGGCACGCGCTGCGGCCAGCTCGACCCCGCCGTGGTGCTGCACCTGCTGACGACGGAAGGCATGACGACCAAGGCGGTCGAGGACCTGCTCTATCGCAAGTCGGGCATGCTGGGGCTTTCCGGCATCTCCTCCGATTTCCGGGACCTGCTGGAGAGCGACCATCCCCGCGCGCGCTTCGCGATCGAGGTCTTCGTGCACCAGGTCGCGCGCAACATCGCCTCGCTGGCGGGCGCGATGGGCGGGCTGGACGGCATCGTCTTCACCGCGGGCGTGGGCGAGAACGCGGCGCCGATCCGCGAGGCGGTGTGCCGCGCCTGCGGCTGGATGGGCGTTGAGCTGGACGCGGCCGCGAATGCCGCGCGCGCCGCGCGAATCTCGACCGCGGGCAGCCGCATCGGCGTGCATGTGATCCCGACCGACGAGAACCTGATGATCGCGCGCCACACGCGCACGCTGCTGAACTGAGGAACGAAGATGCTTGATACCGATCGCCTGCCGCCCGTGCTCACCGGCAAGAAGGCGCTGATCATCGGCGTGGCGAATGACCGCTCCATCGCCTGGGGCTGCGCCTCGGCCATGCGCAAGGCCGGCGCCGACATCGCCATGACCTATCTGAACGAGCGCGCGAAGCCGCATGTGGAGCCGCTGGCGAAGCAGGTCCAGGCCGCGCTCTTCCTGCCGCTCGAAGTGCGCGATCCCGCGCAGGTGGATGCCGTCTTCGACGCCGTCGAGAAGGCCTGGGACCGGGTGGACATCCTGGTGCATTCCATCGCCTTCGCGCCGAAGGAAGCGCTGCAGGGCCGCGTGGTGGATTGCGGGCGCGAGGGCTTCCTGGCGGCGATGGATGTCTCCTGCTGGTCCTTCCTCGACATGGCGCGGCGGGCCGAGCCGCTGATGAAGCATGGCGGCACGATGGTGACGATGTCCTATCTCGGCGCCAATGCGGTGGTGGACAATTACGGCATCATGGGCCCGGTGAAGGCCGCGCTGGAATCGGCCGTGCGCTATGTGGCGACCGAGCTCGGCCCCAAGGGCATCCGCGTGCATGCCGTGAGCCCCGGCCCGCTGGCGACGCGCGCGGCCTCGGGCATCAAGGATTTCGATGACCTGATGGAGAACGTCTCCGCCCGCGCGCCAGTGCGCCGGCTGGTGACGATCGAGGAGGTGGGGGCGGCCTGCGTCTTCCTCTCCTCCGACTACGGCGCCGCGATGACGGGCGAGACGCTCTACGTCGATGGCGGCTACCACATCCTGGGCTGA
>NZ_JAIEQY010000002.1 GCF_019747315.1 Roseococcus sp.
CGCCCGGCCGCGGCCCCGCCGCCCGCGCAGCAAGCGGCTCGCCCGGCGCCCGCCGCCGGCGGCCGCTTCATGGTGCAATTCGCCGCCACCCGCAGCGAGGAAGGCGCCCGGGCCGATTGGCAGCGCCTGCAACGCCGCGTGCCCGAACTCGCCGGCCGCCAGCCCGTCATCACCCAGCTGGAGCGCGAGGGGCAGCCCACGCTGTGGCGCCTGCGCACGGCCGGCTTCGCCGATGCCGGCGCCGCCCGCGCCTTCTGCGAGACGCTGCGCGCGCGGGAGATCCCCTGCATCCCGGTGGGCGGCTGAGATGAAGCCCGCCATCATCGGAGTCTCCGGCCTCCGCCTCACGGTGGAGGAGGGGGCGCTGCTGCGCCGGCACAAGCCGCTCGGCGCCATCCTCTTCGCCCGCAATGTGGCGGACCCCGCCCAGCTGCGGGCCCTCACCGGCGAAATCCGCGAGGCGCTGGGCACAGACGCGCCCATCCTGGTGGACCAGGAGGGCGGCCGCGTCGCCCGCCTCAGGCCGCCGCATTGGCGCGCCCATCCGCCCGCCGTTAGCTTCGAGAACGGCCCCGCCGAAGCGGCGGAGGCCGAGGCGGCGGCGATCGGCGCCGAATGCCGTGCCTTGGGCTTCGATGTGGTCTGCGCCCCCGTGCTCGACCTGCGCCTGCCCGACATGCATAAGGTGATCGGCGACCGCGCCTTCTCGGCCGATCCGGCCGAGGTCACGCGGCTGGCCGGCGCCTGGATCGCGGGGCTGCGCCGCGCGGGCGTGCAGCCGGTGATCAAGCACATTCCTGGCCATGGCCGCGCCACGCTGGACAGCCATGAGGCGCTGCCCGTGGTCACCGCCAGCCGCGAAGAACTCGCCGCCGACTTTGCGCCCTTCCGCGCGCTGGGGGCGGGCGATCTCTGGGGGATGACGGCGCATATCCTCTACACCGCGCTGGATGAGGCGCGCTGCGCCACCCTCTCGCCCTCCGTCATCGCCGAGGTGATCCGCGGCGAGATCGGCTTTGATGGCTTCCTGCTCTCCGATGACCTCGGCATGAAGGCGCTGGCCGGCGGGCTGGCGGACCTCACCGGGGCTTCGCTGGCGGCGGGCTGCGATGCGGTGCTGCATTGCTCCGGGGTCTTCGCGGAAAGCCTGGCCGTGCTGGAGGCCTGCCCGTCCTTCACAGAGGCCGCGCTGCGGCGCCTCGCAGCCTCGCGCGGCCAGAAGCGCGCCGCCTAGCACCGTGTTCGAAATGCTCCCCGAGCTGGCCGTCGCGGTGCTGGCCAGCATCATCGCCATCACCCTGCATGAGGCGGCGCATGGCTATGCCGCCCTCGCGCTGGGCGACCCGACGGCCAAGATCCTGGGCCGGGTCTCGCTGAACCCGATCCGCCATGTGGACCCGGTGGGGACGCTGCTGGTGCCGGGCATCCTGCTGGTCTCGCAACTGCTGGCGACGGGGCGGGTGGATGTGATGTTCGGCTGGGCCAAGCCCGTGCCGGTGGATATCCGCAACCTCACCAACCCCCGCACCGGCATGATGCTGGTGGCCGCCGCCGGGCCGGCCATGAACTTCGCCCTGGCCTTCATCGCGGCGCTGCTGATCCATCCGGCGGGGCTGCTGGAGGGAAGTCTCTCGGCCGACTCGATGGCGCTGGTCTATCGCTTCCTCGCTCTTTCCATCCTCGCGAACCTGGTGCTCGGCCTGTTCAACCTCTTTCCCATTCCGCCGCTCGATGGCGGCCGCATCGTGACGGGGCTGCTGCCCTGGCGGGCGGCCATGGCCTATGCGCGGCTGGAGCCGGCGGGGCTCTTCATCGTCATCGGCGTGCTTTTCCTGCTGCCGGCGCTGATCCCGGCCTTCCAGCCGATGGACTTCTTCGTCCGTGAGATCGTGCGGCCGGCCTTCGACCTCGTGATCCGCGCCGCCGGGCTGAACCACTGATGGCCGTCATCCAGGAATCGCTGCAACTGGACCTGGAAGGCTACCAGGGCCCGCTCGACGTGCTGCTGGAGCTGGCCCGCGCCCAGAAGGTGGATATCCGCCAGATCTCCATCCTGGCGCTGGTGGACCAGTTCCTCGCCATCGTGGAGGGCGCGCGGCGCGTGCGGCTGGAGCTCGCCGCCGACTGGCTGGTCATGGCCGCCTGGCTCGCCTGGCTGAAATCCCGCCTGCTGCTGCCCGAGGAAGAGCGCGGGCCGGAGGAGGAAGACCCCATCCTCGCCGCCCATCGCCTGACCGAGCGCCTGGCCGAGCTGGACCGCATGCGCGCCGCCGCCGCCTGGCTCGGCAGCCGCGCCCAGCTGGGGCGCGAGGTGTTTGCCCGCGGCGCGCCGGAATCGCTGCGCGTCGAGGACCGTTCGGGCCTGGTGGCGGACCTCACCACCCTGTTGCGCGCCTATGCCACGGCGCGGCGGCGTGGCGCGGCGGACCGGCCCTTCACGCCCAAGCCGCGCAAGCTCTGGTCGGTGGCCGAGGCGCTGGCGCGGCTGCAATGGCTGATCGGCAGCACGCCCGGCTGGAACACCCTGGCGAGCTTCCTGCCGGAGGGGATGGTGTCACCGCTGGACCGCCGCGCGGCGGTGGCCAGCACCTTGATCGCTGCCTTGGAGGCCGCCCGGGGGGGCGGAATCGAGCTGCGCCAGGAGGAGGCCTTCGGGCCGATCCTGCTGCGCCGCCATGAGGGGGAACTCTACCATGTCGCCTGAAGCTGATCCCGATTTCGAGCACGCGCTGCGCATCGCCGAGGCGCTGATCTTCGCCTCGGAACGCCCAGTCCCGGCCGCGCGCGTGCAGCTCGCCCTGCCGCCGGGGATCGAGGCGATGAGCGTGCTGACGGCGCTCACCGCCCGCACCGCCGGCCGCGCGGTGGAGCTGGTGGAGGTGGGCGGGGGCTTCGCCTTCCGCACCGCGCTGGACCTCGCACCCGCCATCACCCGCATCGTGGAGGTGCCGCGGCGCCTGCCGCGCGTGGCGATGGAGGCGCTTTCCATCATCGCCTACCACCAGCCGGTGACGCGGGCCGAGATCGAGGAAATCCGCGGCGCGGCCCTGGCCCAGACCAGCATCGACGCGCTGCTGGATGCCGGGCTGATCGCGCCGCGCGGCCGCAAGGAAGCGCCGGGCCGGCCGACGCTCTGGGCCACCACGGCGCGCTTCCTGGACCAGTTCGGCCTGAAATCGCTGAACGAGATGCCCCGCAAGGAGGAGCTGGTCTCCAGCGACCTGGCCAGCATGGAGCTGGCGCCGCAGCCGACCGGCGCGCCGCCGCTCATCGCCGAGGGCCCTCGGGCGGCCTGATCCTGGACAGACGCGCGCACCCCGCCCACAAGGCGGCATGAGCCTCCTCCTCTCCGATATCCGCCACAGCTATGGCGAGCGTGAAGTCCTTCGCGGCATCACCATCGAGGTGGCGCGGGCCGAAATCGTCTGCCTGCTCGGCCCCTCCGGCGATGGCAAGACCACACTGCTGCGGCTGGTCGCCGGGCTGGAGCATCTGCAACAGGGGCGCATCTCCCTCGATGGCCGGGTGCTGGCCGAGCCGGGCGCGGACATCCCGCCGGAGCAGCGGCATGTCGGCTTCGTCTTCCAGGATTACGCGCTGTTCCCGCACCTGACCGTGCAGGAGAATGTCGCCTTCGGGCTGCGCGGCATGCCCAAGGGCGATCGCGTCTGGCGCGTGGCGGAGGCGCTGGCCCGGGTGGGGCTGGAGGCCTATGCCAGCGCCTGGCCGCACCAGCTCTCGGGGGGGCAGCAGCAGCGCGTGGCCCTGGCCCGCGCGCTGGCGCCGCGCCCGGCCGTGCTGCTGCTGGACGAGGCCTTCGCCAGCCTGGATGCCCGGCTGCGCGAACAGGTGCGCGACGACACGCTGCATGTGCTCCAGGAAGCCGGGATTCCCGCCCTGATCGTGACGCATGATGCCGAGGAAGCCATGTTCATGGCCGACCGAATCGCGCTGATGCGGGAGGGCAGGGTGGTGCAGCTCGGCACGCCCGAGGAACTCTATCTCCAGCCGGTCGACCCTTTCGTCGCCACTTTCCTCGGCGAAGTGAACCGGCTGCCGGCACGGATTCGCGAGGGCCAGGCGGTCAGCGTCATCGGCTGCGCGCCGGCGGGCGGCCTGCCGGAGGGGAGTGCCGCCGAATTGCTGGTGCGCCCCGAGGGGCTGCGTGTGCTGCCCGCCGGCCACCCCGCCACCACCGAGGCCGAGGTGGAGGCCTGCCGCCTCCTGGGCGCCACCACCCTGGTCCATATGGCCGTCCCGGATGGCGAGGGCGGTGTGCTGCATCTGCATGCCCGCCTGCCGCCCGGCGCCACGCTGGTGCGCGGCCAGAGGGTGGGGGTGGCGCTGGATCCGGGCCGGGCTTTCGCTTTTCCGCGCTCGGCCCTGGGCGGGCAGGGTGCAAGTGAGCCCCTGAGCGCCTAGATCACACAGGCCGCATTGGCGACAGGCCGGGCTACTGGTATCCAGGGCCGCTGCAAACGTATTGGGGATGGGATGCTCGACCTCGCCTGGTCCGAGATTTTGTTGATCGCCGTGGTGGCGCTGGTGGTGATCGGGCCGAAGGACCTGCCCGGGGCCATTCGCGGAATCGCGAATTTCATCAAGACCGGCAAGCAGAAGCTGGCCAGCTTCCAGCAGCAAGCCGATGAGTTGGTCAAAGAGGCGAAGCTGGACGAAGTCCGCAACCAGATCGCCGATGTGAAGGGTGCGCTGAACGAGATCCGCAATTTCGACCTCAAGGGCGAGATCACGAAGGCGGTGGATTCGGACGGCACGCTGACCAAGACCTTCTCGGAAAGCCCGATGGGTACAAGCACGCCCGCCTGGACGCCCCCGCCGACGGCACGCGACACGCCCGATGCTCCGGCGATGATCCCGCCGCAGACCATGGCGCCCTACAAGGCGCCCGACCCGCTGCCGACGCCGCCCGCGCCCGACATGCCCTCCTTCGTGCCGCCTTCAACGCCGGCGCCCCTGAACGTGGCCCCCCTGAACGTGGCGCCGCTGAACGAGATGCCGGCGCCCGTCGCGGCGCAGCCGGAAGCACCGCCGCCCGTGGCAACCGCCCCTTCACCGCCTGCGGCAACCGCTCCTTCACCGCCTGCGGCAACCGCTCCTTCACCGCCTGCGGCTGAGGCCGCGGCCAAGATCGTTTGAGGCCCCCGTGTCCAACACCGTGAAGGACGAAGACCCCATCAACGACAAGCCGATGCCGTTGATCGAGCATCTGATGGAACTGCGCCAGCGGCTGCTCTGGTCCGTCGGCGCCTTCTTCATCGCCTTTGCGCTCTGCTATTATTTCAGCACGCAGATCTATGGCTTCCTGGCACAGCCTTTGGCCAACGTCCTGTTCGAGCAGGGCGGCGGCGACCGGCGGATGATCTTCACCGCGCTGTATGAGGCCTTCTTCACCTACCTGAAGGTGGCCTTCTTCGGTGCCATCTTCTTCTCCTTCCCGATCTGGGCCACGCAGCTCTGGCTCTTCATCGCGCCCGGCCTCTACCGCTCCGAGAAGCGGACGATCATGCCCTTCCTGGTCGCCTCGCCGATCCTGTTCCTGCTGGGTGCTGCGCTGGCCTATTACTTCATCTTCCCGCTGGCCTGGCACTTCTTCATCAGCTTCGAGACGCCCGCCGGTGCCGGCACCGTGCCGATCCAGCTGGAAGCGAAGGTGAGCGAGTATCTCTCGCTCGTCATGCACATGATCCTGGCGTTTGGCTTCGCCTTCCAGATGCCGGTGGCCCTCGTGCTGCTGTGCAAGGTGGGCATCCTGAACGTGGCGGCGCTTCGCAAGGGGCGGCGCTATGCCATTGTCGGCATGTTCGTGGTGGCGGCGATCATCACGCCGCCGGATGTGATCAGCCAGGTGGGTTTGGCGGTGCCGCTGATCCTGCTCTACGAGATTTCGATCCTCTTCGCGGCCTGGATGACGCCGAAGCCGGAGCCCGAGGACAAGGCGTGATGAACCTGGTTGTTCAATACGCCCCAGGTGCCGCCGCCCAGGATGTCCTGCGCGAGGAGATGCTGGATGACCCTGTCGAGATGGCCAATCTGACCGAAGATGAGACGGGCGTTCCCGGCATCATCTATGTCTCCACACGCCAGGGGCGGCATGGCCCACGGATCAAATGGTATCCGCGCCGGGGTGGGTCAGGCGAGGCCTTCTTGACCGTGACGCTGGAGAACCCGCCGCGCATCCTCAACCACGGGGTTCCGCCGCGCGAGGCCTCTTCGGCGGTGGCCGCCGCGGAGTGGGCCGAAATGAACCGCTCCGCCCTGTTGCGTTTCTGGGAGGAGGGGACCTCCCTGACCTTCCAGGAGGTTGGCACCTTCCTGCGCGGCCTGACCAAGCTGCCCTGATTGCGGGGCTTTTTTCTTCTCGAATGGTGAACTGACCATGCATGACATCAGGGCGATCCGCGCCAATCCGGGCGGGTTTGACGCGGCTATGGCGCGGCGGGGGCTGGCGCCGCAATCG
>NZ_JAIEQY010000175.1 GCF_019747315.1 Roseococcus sp.
GCTCTTCCGATCTCTGAGGCTCGGCGGCCTGGGCCGCGAATTCGCTGAGGCGGCGCATGGCCGGGGCGGGCGATGCCGGCGGCGGAGGCGCGAAAGCCGCGGCGGGGGGCACGGGCGGCGCCACGAATGCCGCCGCAGAGGGTGCAGGCTCGGGGGGCGGAGGCTCGGGGGGTGAAGGCTCGGGGGACGCAAGCGCGGGGGCCTGCGGCATAGCCGCGGCGGGGGGCGGCGGGGCGGCCACCGGCACAGGCGGCGGCTCGGGCGCGGCCTGCACCGGCATGGCCCCGGCAGGGGTCGCCTTGGCAAGCGGGGCTTCGGCGGGCGGGGTCGCGGCTTCATCGACCTGTGGCTCGGGCTCGGGCTCGGGCTCGGGCTCCAGCGCCGCCACGGGCTTGGGCGCGTCGAACACGATCGGCGGAAAGGCGATGTAGCGAAAGCCGCGCAGGGCGCAGGACGCCATCACTTCTGCGATTTCCCGCTGCAACCTCGCCCATTCCCTTCACAACGGCCCGCGCCATCCCTGGCTAGACCACCACTTTGCGGCAAGCGCAACAGATTCGCGCCAATGTCACACGGGGCGCGATGACGCGCGCCGCCGGCGCAGGCATTCTGCGCTCTCTCAGGAGCTTGCGCCATGCGTTTCATCCTCATCGTGCTCGATGGTCTCCGGCCCGACATGGTCCCGGCGCTGCCGGCGCTGTCCGGGCTGATCGGCCGCGGCACAAGCTTCGCCCATGCGCGCAGCGTCTTCCCGAGCGAGACGCGCGTCGCGACACCTTCGCTCGTCACCGGCTGCCGGCCGGCGGCGCATGGCATGGTGGCGAACACCGTCTTTGACCGCGCCTTGGCGCCGGACCGGCTGCTGCGCACCAAGGATGCGGCGGATTACGCCATCCTCTCGGCCGGGGCGGAATCGCCGCTGCTGCGGCCTGGCATCGGGGAACACCTGGCCGCCGCGGGGCTTTCCTTTGCCGTGGTCTCGGCCGGCACACCGGGGCAGACGCTGGTCGCAAGCCCGGCCGCCCGGCGCCTCGGCCAGTTTCGCTGGAACGCCGCCGATACCGACACGCCCGAGGCCCTGGCGGTGGCCGCGCGCCTGGGTGCGACGCCCCCCGCCAGCATCCCCAACCTGGCCCGCACGCGCCATGCGGCCCGCGTGCTGACCGAACATGTCCTGCCCGAGCTGCGCCCCGATGTGACGCTCTTCTGGTGCCCCGAGCCCGATATCAGCTTCCATTACCGTGGCCTGGGCGATGCCGAGACGGCGCTCGCCCTGGCCGAGGCCGATGCCTGCGTGGCGCGCATCGCGGCGTGGCGGGACGCGCAGCCGGATGCGAAGGAAATCGGCCTCGTTGTCCTCTCGGATCACGGCCATGTCACCGGGCATCGAAAAATCCCGGTGGCCGAGCTGATGGCGCGGGATGGGCTGCCGGCCGGGGCGGGCGGCACCGCCATCACCGTGGCGCCGGCGGGCGCGCCGGGCATCTGGCTGGCCGACCCTTCCCTCGCGCCCCAGGTGGCCGATTGGCTTTCGCGGCAGGATTGGGCGGGGCCGCTGCTGGCCAATGATCCGGCCCTGCTGCCCGGCCGCACCGCGCCGCTGGCCCTGCTGGAAGCCAACCACCCCCGCGCCGCCGATCTCGTGCTGCTCTTCGCCGGCGAGGAGGGCGCGGACGCCTATGGCCTGCCCGGCCGCGCGCCCTTCGATGCGGGCGATGTGCCGGAGGGCGGCGGCATGCATGGCGGGCTGCACCGGCGGGAGCTGGCCACGGTCCTGGCCTTTGAGGGCGGGCCCTTCACCCCGGGCCTGACGATGCGCGGCATGGCGGATCTAACGGATGTGGCGCCGACCATCCTGCACCTGCTGGGCGTGGAGCCGGCCGGCATGCAGGGCCGCGTGCTGCGCCAGGCCTGGGACCCCTGGGCGGATGCACCGGCCGAGTCCGTGCGGATCGAGCTGTCCGGCGGCTTCGTCCTGGAGGGCGGGCGTCAGGAGGGGCGCTTCTACCCGACGGCGCTGCTGCGGGCGTGATGGCGCTGCGGCGGTCGCTCCGGCCAGGACATCCCTGCGGTGCGGTGGTTCGGCCATGGCGGGTTGCCTGGATGGAACAGAAGCAGCGGTTGCGGCATGCGGCATGCGGCATGCGGCATGCGGCGTGCGGAGGGTCCGCCCCCCGTGCGGGGCGCGCAACCGCGCCCATGAGGGGAAGGTCCGCGGCGGTGATGATTGACAGCCGCCTGGGCCGCCGTGTCCCCTCGCCAGGCATCAACCAGGACGCGCCCGATGGACGATCACGACCAGACGAAGAAGCCCTTCAAGCTCCGCAGCCAGCGCTGGTTCGATGACCCCGCCGACCCGGGCATGACCGCGCTCTATTCCGAGCGGCAGCTGAATTTCGGCATGACCTTCGACGAGTTGCAGTCGGGCCGCCCGATCATCGGGATCAGCCAGACGGGCAGCGACATCGCCCCCTGCAACCGCCACCACACCATCCTCGCCCAGCGCATCAAGGAGGGCATCCGCGATGCCGGGGGCGTGCCGCTGGAATTCCCGGTGCACCCCATTCAGGAAACCCTGAAGCGGCCGACCGCGGCGCTGGACCGCAACCTGCAATACCTTTCGCTCGTCGAGGTGCTGCATGGCTATCCGCTGGATGGCGTGGTGCTCACCATCGGCTGCGACAAGACGCCCGGGGCCGGGCTGATGGCGGCCGCCACGATGAACATTCCGGCGCTGGCCTTCTCGGGCGGGCCGATGCTGGATGGCTGGCACAAGGGCCGCCTGGTGGGCTCGGGCACGGTGGTGTGGGAGGCCCGGCGCATGCTGGCGGCGGGCGAGATCGACTATCGCCAGTTCATGGAGATGGTGGCGGCCAGCAGCACCTCCTGGGGGCATTGCTCCACCATGGGCACGGCGCTCTCGATGAACTCGCTGGTGGAGGCGGTGGGGATGAGCCTGACCGGCTGCGCCGCCATTCCCGGCCCGCACCGCGAACGCGCGCAGATGGCCTATTGGTCCGGCCGGCGCATCGTGGAGATGGTGCGCGATAACCTCACCCCTTCGCAGATCATGACGCACAAGGCCTTCGAGAATGCGGTGGCGGTGGCGAGCGCCATCGGCGCCTCCTCCAACTGCCCGCCGCACATGATCGCCATCGCCCGGCACATGGGCGTGGAGCACAGCCTGGAGGATTGGCAGCGCGTCGGCGCCGATATCCCCCTGCTGGTGGATTGCCAGCCCGCCGGACGCTTCCTGGGCGAGGCCTTCCACCGCGCGGGCGGCGTGCCGGCGGTGATGCGGGAATTGCTGGAAGCCGGGCGGCTGCATGGCGATGTGATGACCGCAACCGGCAAGACGGTGGCGGAGAACCTGGCCGCCATCACGCTCTCGCCGGACCGCGAGGTGATCCGCGCCTATGGCAAGCCGATGAAGGAGCAGGCCGGCTACCTGGTGCTGACCGGCAACATCTTCGACAACGCCGTCATCAAGGTCAGCGTCATCGACGCCGACTTCCGCCAGCGCTTCTTCTCCGAGGACCCGGACGTGTTCGAAGGCAAGGTCGCGGTCTTCGAGGGGCCGGAGGACTACCACGCGCGCATCGAGGACCCGGCGCTGGGCATTGATGACAAGACCGTGCTGGTGATCCGCAATTGCGGCCCGGTGGGCTATCCGGGCTCGGCCGAGGTGGTGAACATGCAGCCGCCCGCGGCGTTGATCAAAGCCGGCATCAGGGCGCTGCCCACCATGGGCGACGGGCGGCAGAGCGGCACATCGGGCTCGCCCTCCATCCTGAATGTCTCGCCCGAGGCGGCGGTGGGCGGGGGCATCGCGCTGCTGCGCCATGGCGACCGGATCCGGATCGATCTCAAGACCCGGCGGGTGGATGTGCTGATCCCGGAGGCGGAGCTCGCCACGCGCCGGGCCGCCTGGGTGCCGCCGGCGTTGGTGAACAAGACACCGTGGGAGGAGATCTACCGCAATTCCGTGGGGCAGCTCGGCAACGGGGCCTGCCTGGAGGCCGCGACGCTCTATCTCAACATCCTGGAGACGCGGGGCGAGAGCCGGCACAATCACTGAGGGGCGGCGATATGCTCGGGGGAGTGGTGGAGCTGAGGGGAATCGAACCCCTGACCTCGTCATTGCGAACGACGCGCTCTACCAACTGAGCTACAGCCCCGCACCAGCCACCGGGGCGTTGGCCCCGTTTGCGGGGCGCGTCATGCGGGATGGGGCCGCGGGTGTCAAGCGCCCGCGGCTGAGAGGATGATTCAGCGTTTCGGCGATTCCGCCTCAACGCATCATGCTCTGGGATGAACCCGCCGCCATCCCTCTTGCCCGCCGCGCGCCCATCCGCGACAAAGGCCCCTCACACCGCCACCGCCGGAGCGCCGACGTTCATGATCCTCGACGCGTTTTTCTTCCTCATCCAGGCGGGGCTGACCCTGTTCTTCTGGGCCATCCTGATCGCGGCCATCCTCTCGCTGCTGATCGGCTTCAACGTGCTGGACACGCGCAACCGCCTGGTCTGGACCATCTCGGACTTCTTCTACCGCGTGACCGAGCCCGTGATGCGCCCCGTGCGCAACCGACTGCCGAACCTGGGCGGTATCGACATCTCGCCCCTCGTGGTCCTGCTGCTGGTGCAGGCCTGCATGCTGCTGGTGGGCGCCGTGAAGGGCTACATGATCGCCTTCGGGGTTTATTTCTGAGCGATGACGATGATCCTCGACGGCAAGTCGGTGGCAGAGCGCCTGCGCGCGCAGCTCGCCACCCGAATCGCCACACTCGACTTCAAGCCCGGGCTGGTCGTCCTGCGCGTGGGTGAGGACCCGGCGAGTGGCGTCTATGTCCGCAACAAGGACAAGGCCGCCACGGCCGCCGGCTTCGCCTCCCGCACCCGCCACCTGCCCGAGAGCACCACCGAGGCCGAATTGCTGGCCGAGATCGCCGCCCTGAACGCGGACCCGGCGGTGGATGGCATCCTCGTCCAGCTGCCGCTCCCCGCGCATATCCGCGCCGAGGCCGCCATCGCCGCCGTGGACCCGGCCAAGGATGTGGACGGCTTCCACCCCATCAATGCCGGGCGCCTGGCCTCCGGCCTGCCCGGCCTCGTTCCCTGCACGCCCCGCGGCGCCATGCATCTGCTGGCCGAGGCCAAGGCCAATCTGCGCGGCGCCCGCGCCGTGGTGGTCGGCCGCAGCCAGATCGTCGGCCGGCCCATGGCGCAGCTGCTGCTGGCGGCCGACTGCACCGTCACCATCGCCCATTCCCGCACGCGGGACCTGCCCGAGGAATGCCGCCGCGCGGACATCCTCATCGCCGCCGTGGGCCGCCCCGAAATGATCCGCGGCGATTGGGTGCGCGAGGGCGCGATCGTGATTGATGTGGGCATCAACCGCCTGCCGGATGGCAAGCTGGTGGGCGATGTCGCCTATGCCGAGGCGCTGCCCCGCGCCGCCGCCATCACGCCCGTGCCGGGCGGCGTCGGCCCCATGACCATCGCCTGCCTGCTGGAGAACACGCTGGAAGCCGCATTGGCGCGCCGGGCATGATCCTGCATCGGACGCTTCAGGTCTTCGGCAGCCTGGCCCTGCTGGCCTGCCTGCATCTGGCCTGGGGTGCCACGCCCTGGGGCGGCGAGGGCTGGTCCCGCGCGCGGATGCTCTATGCGGGGGCGGGGGGCGTGTCCTCGCTGGCGCTGATCGCCATCGGGGGCCTGGGCATCACGCTGCGGCGCCAGCAGGAGGCGCTGGCGCGGATCGAGGCGATGCTGCGGCAGCGGACGTAAAACAGGGCCTCTGGCGGCTGGGGCCACGGGCCCCAGCCGCCAGAGGCCTCTGCAACCCTGCCATTACGGCAGATTGATTGACATAAATCCTCCCCGGCCCGGAAGCTGGCGCATGGACTATGCCCTGGCCCTGATTGGCTTCGCCCTCGCCACCTCCGCCACGCCGGGGCCGAACACGCTCATGGTCACGGCCGCCGCCGCGCAATTCGGCCTGCGGCGTGTGCTGCCGCATATGCTCGGCATCACGCTCGGCTTTCCGGCGATGATCCTGGCGCTTGCTTTGGGCCTCGGCCTGCCCTTCGCGCAATTCCCCTGGCTGCACCGCGCCATGCAGGTGGCGGGCGGGCTCTGGCTGCTCTGGTTCGCCTGGAAGATCGCCATGGCCCGCCCCGCCGGCCCGGCCGAGGCACGGGCACCTCTGGGCTTCTGGGGGGCAGCCGGCTTTCAATGGGTGAACCCCAAGGCCTGGATGATCGCGCTGGCCGCCCTGCCCGCCTTCACCACGCCGGGCCTGCCCATCCTGCCGCAGGCGCTGGTCGTGGCGGGCGTCTTTGCGCTCGTCTCGATGCCCTGCCTGCTCTTCTGGGGGTGGCTGGGTCAGGCGGCCGGCAGGCTGCTGGGCGAGGGGGCGCGGCTGAGGGCCTTCAATATCGCCATGGCGGTGCTGCTGGTGCTGAGCTTGGTGCCGCTCGTAAACAGCTA
>NZ_JAIEQY010000231.1 GCF_019747315.1 Roseococcus sp.
AGGAGATGAGCCATGGCCAAACGACCCCCGGCACGCATGCGCCCTGTTGACGCCGCGACCGTCCGATTAATGGAGCTCGCCGCCAAGGGAGTGCCGCCCCATCGGGTTGCCCGCGAGGTGGAGATCATCGTCGCCGAATGGCTGCGCGTGCCCGACGCCGACCCACAGGATGCCAAGACCTGGCTCGATGAGATGCGCGAACAGATCGTCGTGGGCGTGGCCGACGCTGAGGAGCAGGTCTCCTACGTGGACCCCGATGACGCGGCGGCGGCAAAGCAGGCCGGCCTGACCTTGGCTGCGCTGCAGGCGTCCCGCGACGCGGTTGATCGGGCGTCCGCCTCGCTCTGAGCCGACTGGCTGCGCTGTTACAATTCACCCCATGGCGCAGCGCAAATCGCATTGGCTATGATGCAGCCACGTCGAGAAGGTGCGTCGAGCGCCAGCGCTGCTTTCCATCTCCAGGGTCCTTCCTGGCCCCGCTGTATGCGGGGGGCGGAAGCGCGCAACATCGCTAGCGCCAGGCCGAAAATATGGGTTGCGGTTTGCAGCCTTCGCCCGCGGCTTCAAATCGTTAGCTGCAAAACGGCGCCGGGCCGCGGCCCTGCAAACCACCTGCAAACCGGATGGTCCCATGACGCTCCCCTGGATGGCGGCGAAGATCCTGCTGCGTCCGGTGGCGGAGCTGCGCCCGCATGCCGGCAACGCGCGCGTGCACAGCGCCGCGCAGCTGGAGCAGATCAAGGCCAGCATGCTCGCCTTCGGCTTCACCAACCCGCTGCTGGTGGACGAGGATGGCGTGCTGATCGCCGGTCACGGCCGGCTCGAGGCCGCGACGGCGCTCGGCATCGCCAAGGTGCCGGTGATCGTGCTGCGGCATCTGTCCGCGGCGCAGAAGGAGGCGCTGCGGCTCGCCGACAATCGCATCGCGGAGAACGCGACCTGGGACCAGGCGCTGCTGCGTGACGCGCTCGCCGCGGTGCAGGCGGCGCCGGACATCGACCTCGGCCCGCTCGGCTTCTCGGCGGATGAGCTCGCGGACATCCTCGCGGCGGCTGGAGATGCCGTGTCCGACGGCGACGCGCCCGAGGCTCTGTCCGTGGATCCCGCCGAGGGGGGCGGCGCGACTGGCGCGGCAGCGATGGATGAAGAGCTAGCGGACGATCCCGCCGATGCAGATCCGGAGCCGCCGCGCCAGGCCGTGACCCGCCCTGGCGACCTCTGGCTGCTGGGCGACCACCGCCTGCTCTGCGGCGACAGCACCGACGCCAACACCGTGGCGCGCGTGATGGGCGACGACCGTGCCGCGCTGCTGTTCACCTCGCCGCCCTACGGGAACCAGCGCGACTACACGACCGGCGGCGTCACGGATTGGGATGCCCTGATGCAGGGCGTGTTCCAGCATCTCGACGCGGCCATGCGACCGGATGGACAGGTGCTGGTGAACCTCGGGCTGATCCATCGCGACAATGAATGGCAGCCCTATTGGGCCGGCTGGCTCGACTGGATGCGCGCCCGCGGCTGGCGGCGCTTCGGGCTCTACACATGGGACCAGGGGCCCGGCCTGCCGGGTGACTGGAACGGGCGTCTCGCGCCGGCCTTCGAGTTCGTCTTCCACTTCAACCGCCAGGCCCGCCAGGCGAATAAGATCGTGCCCTGCAAATGGGCTGGCACGCCGAACAAGGGCAGCGGGCTGCGTGCCGCCGACGGCACTATCTCCGAGTACCAACATGCCGGGCTGCCCGTGCAGGACTTCCGGATCCCCGACAACGTGCTGCGTCTCACTCGCCACAAGGGCCGCGGCATCGAAACTGAGCACCCCGCCGTGTTCCCGGTGGTGCTGCCGGAATTCCTGATGCGGACCTACACGGACGAGGGCGAGATTATCTTCGAGCCGTTCGGCGGCTCCGGCACCACCGTCCTGGCAGGCCAGCGCACCGGGCGCCGCGTGCGCGCCATCGAGCTGGCGCCGGCCTATGTCGATCTGGCGGTCGCCCGTTGGCGGATGCTCCATCCCGACCTGCCGGTCACGTTGGCCGATGATGACCGCGAATACGACGCTGTCGCTGCGGCGCGGATGGAGGTCACCGCCGATGCAGCCTGACCTCGTCGTCTCCGCCCTGCCAGTCTCTTCCCTCGTGCCCTACGCCGAGAATGCACGCACGCATTCGCCGGCGCAGGTAGCGCAGATCGCCGCCTCCATCGCCGAGTTCGGCTTCGTGAACCCGGTGCTGGTCGACGCCGAGGGCGTGCTCATCGCCGGCCACGGCCGCGTCATGGCGGCCAAGCAGCTGGGCCTCGCCTCTGTCCCGGTCCTGCGGCTTGGTCATCTCTCTCCTGCGCAGGCGCGTGCCCTGCGCCTGGCTGACAACCAGATTGCGCTGAACTCCGGCTGGGACGAGGCACTGCTGGCCACCGAGATCGCGCGCATCCGTGACGATTCCGTCGTGGACCTCGACGTGCTGGGCTTCTCCGGCATGGAGCTCGACCGGCTGCTGGCGGCCGCGGACGCGGGGCTCGGCGATGATGCCGACGACGCACCGCCGCCGCCGGTGGTGCCGATCAGCCGGACCGGCGACCTCTGGCGCTGCGGCGAGCACCGCCTGCTGTGCGGCGACGCCACCAGACTCGAAGACGTCCAGCACGCCCTCGGCGCCGGCCACTTGGCCGATATGGGTTTCGTCGATCCACCCTACAACGTGGCCTACGAGGGCGGCACCGCCGCCAAAATGACCATCGCGAATGACGCGCTCGGCGGCGGCTTCCCGGAGTTCCTCCGCCCTGCGCTGGCCAACCTGCTCTCGGTGACAAAGGGCGCCTGCTACGTCTGCATGTCCTCCTCCGAATGGCCGACGCTGCATCGCGTCTGGCAGGAGGCGGGCGGCAAATGGTCCAGCACCATCATCTGGGCGAAGAACACCTTCGCCCTCGGCCGCGCCGACTACCACCAGCAGTTCGAGGCCATGCTCTATGGCTGGAAGGCTGGCGCGCAGCACTACTGGTGCGGCGCCCGCGACCAGGGGAATGTCTGGCACTTCGACAAGCCGGCCCGCAACGACCTGCACCCCACCATGAAGCCGGTGGCGCTGGTTGAGCGCGCGATCCGCAACAGCAGCAAGCCGCGCGACACGGTGCTTGATTGCTTCGGCGGTTCGGGCACGACCATGATCGCGGCGGAGCGCACCGGGCGGCGCGCTGTGCTGCTGGAAATCGACCCCGCCTATGCCGACGTGATCGTGCGGCGCTGGCAGGAAACGACGGGCGAAGCGGCGGTGCTGGAGGGTAACGACCGCATCTTTGCCGATATCGCCGCGGCGCGCGATGTCGGGACCGCCACGGTGATTGCGTGACCACGGGGCACACTGCTACGCCCTCGCTAGGCCTTTTGACCAACCCGTTTCGAGGACCGGCTGTGCCGCAGCGACAGGTATACACCATTGGCTATGAAGGAGCGGATCTGGCGTCGTTCCTTGCGAAGCTGGCCTCCGCCAGCATCAAGCAGGTGATCGACGTGCGAGAGTTGCCGCTCTCCAGAAAGCGTGGCTTCTCGAAGTCAGCCCTCGCGGCCGCGCTCGCCGACAGCGGCATCCAGTATCTGCACCTGCGCGATCTCGGAGACCCAAAGCCTGGGCGTGAAGCTGCGCGACGAGGCGACCATCCTGGCTTTCTGCGAATCTACACACGGCACCTCGCCGGGACCGCTGCACAGACGGCCTTGGCAGAGGCGAGCCGCCAAGCCACCGCCGTGCGATCCTGCCTACTTTGCTTCGAGCGAGACCACGACGGCTGCCACCGCTCGATCGTGGCGGATGCCATGACAGCCGCAACCGGCATCCGAGTGACGCATCTCCGCGTTGATCCACCAGCTCGGTCCAGTTCCCGAGGCAACGATGAGCGCGCCACCACCCACCTCTGGTGAGGCCGAGGCGGTCGTCATCGTCAAAGCTGCGCCGCAGCTTGGGCAGAAGCACGGCGAGACAGTGTGCTGTGCAGGAATTGACCTGCAGGGTAGTTGGTTGCGGCTGTATCCCGTTGCCTTCCGCACGCTGGATGAGGGACAGAAATTCGGCCGATGGGATCGCATTCGTTTTCGGTGGCGCCTGCCTAATGACGACCCCCGACCGGAGAGTCGGCGGGTCGATCAGGACAGTATCCGAGTGGTCGGCGAGCTTCGGCAAACGGAGCGCCAGCGGTTTCTCGCGGCCCGTATCGTCACTGGTCTCAAGCGTGAACGCGAAGCGAAGCGCAGTCTTGCGCTGCTGAAGGCGCGCATCCTTGGCTTCTCGCATGAGCGGAAGACGGATGAGGAACTCGCGCGCGAAGGCACGGCCTTTGCTGCTCTTCACAACCAGAGCGATCTCTTCAACACCAAACCGCTGATCCCGTATCAGCCTTGCCCGTTTAGGTTCCAGTACCGCTACGAGACGGACGACGGCATCCGCCAAGGGACCTGCCAGGATTGGGAGATCGAGGCGACATTCTACAAGTGGCGGCAAGCGTATGGGGAGCAGCGGGCGCTTGCAGAGATGCAGCGCGTGTTTGGCGAGGAGTATCCGACGAAGGGGATGCTGATGGCGATGGGCACCCACTCGCTCTACCCAGATACGTGGCTGATCAACGGCGTCGTTCGGCTCGATGAGGTGGAGCAGCTCACGCTGTTCTAAAGTCAGCGCAGCACACTCAATGATTCAGAAGTCCCAATCATCGCAATAAGATAACGCTGCATCTTGCTTGGCTCGTGCGCGCCACAGCGCGATTGGTCCGTCACACGCAGGGGATGCCCTGCCCCACGACGGAGACGACCATGACCGACCGCGAAGCCCGCGCCGCCCGCAACCAGGAACGCAGCCTGGCCGCCTTCCTCGCGAAGAAGGCCGAATTCGACGCCCTCCTCGTGGAACTCACCCAGGCCAGCGAGGACCATTTTGGCGCCGACCGCGAGACGGTACTCTGGGGCGAAGCGGCTTGGCTTTCCGACGCCGCCGCGAAGCTGAAGGATATCGCGGACCAGCATTTTCGCCGCGGCGAATACGCCTGCTGAAGCGGGCCACTCCCGCACCGCCCCGA
Source organism: Roseococcus sp. (assembly GCF_019747315.1). Lineage (GTDB taxonomy): Bacteria > Pseudomonadota > Alphaproteobacteria > Acetobacterales > Acetobacteraceae > Roseococcus. The sequence goes on from NZ_JAIEQY010000231.1 coordinate 5,065, forward strand.
CCGGCAGCGCCGGCGGGGCTCCCGGCAGTAGGGGGCCGATGACCGGCACCCGGAACCGGAGACCACCACGATGACCAAGCTTTCTGACACACAGCGCGTGATCCTCAGCGCCGCCGCGCAGCATGAGACGGGCCTCGCCCGCGCACCGAAGACCCTGCCGGCCGCGGCCCGCAACGCGGTGTTCCGCAGCCTGATCAAGAACAACCTGCTCACCGAGATCAATGCGCCGCGGGAGCATGTCGGCCTGGGTTGGCGCCAGGATGATGACGGCACCTGGATCGTGGCGCGCATCACTGACGACGGGCTGCGCGCCATCGGCATCGACCCGAATGAGGGCGACGTGGTGGCCGACACGGCGCCCACGGTGGCGGCGGGCGCCGAGCCCGCGACACAGGACGCCCTCGCCGACGAAGCCGCCCAGGCCGCGCCCCTGACGGAGGAAATTGCCATGCTCGACCAGGCCCTCGCGGAACGCGCCGGCACGCCGCCCGCCCGCCTGCGCGACGCTGCCGCGGCGGTGCTGGCCGCCTGGGATGCCAGCCCCTGCCAAGATGCGACGTACAACCCGATCAGCCGGGCGGTCGAGCAGCTGCGTGCCGCCCTTGCCAACAAGCCGGCTCGCACCCCGGGTGAGCCTGGCGCGCCGCGCAAGCCGCGCGACGGCACGAAGCAGGAGCAGGTGCTGGCCATGCTGCGCCGGCCCGAGGGCGCCACGGTGGCGCAGATCGCCGAGGCCACGGCTTGGAACAGCAACACGGTCCGCGGCTTCCTCGCTGGCCTCAAGAAGAAGGGCCACGCGGTCGAGGTGCTGGAGCGCATCCGCCAGGTCGGCCCGAACAAGACGGGGGCGAAGGGGTCCTTCACCATTTACGCTCTGGCCGAGTAACGCCGGGAGGGGTTGGTCAGGGCTCGCTGCTGGAACGCGGCGGACCCTGATGCCGTTCCCCGGGCTTCAATTTCGGCTTCGGGGGATCGAGGGCGAGCACCATTTCCTCCACTGTCCATCCTTGACGCTTCGCAGCGGTGGCAACGCCCCGCAGCACCTCGCGGGCATCATCGATGTACAGCTTTACGACATGCGGTGTGCCGACACCGTTCCCCGCCAGAGCCATCCCTTTGGCCGTCTCATAGACCATCTTCTCGATGTCTTTCGGTGCGTTCCGCTGTGGCATCTCAGCCGTCCTCTGCTTGCCGCCCGATGTTGCACATCGCGCATCTTAGCGACTATCGAAAACCTACAGTGCACATCGATCATTCAACTTGGCTGCGTTCCGACACAGCGCGAATCGTCCGTCACGCGCAGGGCATCCAGCCCCGCCGCGACGGAGCTTACGATGGGCCACCAACCAAATGTCGCGGAGCGCCGCTGGATCATCCTGGCGCAGGATGGCCGGCACGTGACGATGGGCCGCGCCGCGCCGCCCAGCGAAGCCGAGGTTGA
>NZ_JAIEQY010000314.1 GCF_019747315.1 Roseococcus sp.
AGCGCGTCCGGTACCCGCAGCGCCACTTCGCGCGGAGGGCTGAATCGGCCGCGTCAAGAAGGATCATGCGGAGCATGAGCGAGATTGTTTTCCGTCAGGTCACCAAGACCTTCCGCCTGCCCAAGGGCGGCGATTTCCTGGCGATCGACACCACCGACCTGCGCATCGAGGAGAAGGAATTCGTCGCCATCGTCGGCCCCTCCGGCTGCGGCAAGACGACCTTGATGCGCATGGCGGCCGGCCTGGAATTCCCCTCGACCGGCAGCGTCGAGGTCGGCGGCAAGGCCGTGCGCGGCCCGGGGCCCGAACGCGCGGTCGTGTTCCAGCAATTCGCCCTGATGCCCTGGAAGTCGGTGCGCGAGAACATCGGCTTCGGCCTGATGTGCAAGGGCACGCCGAAACCCGAGGCCGATGCCGCCATCGCCCATTACGTCGAGCTGATGGGCCTGGCGGGCCATGAGGACAGCTTCCCGCACCAGCTCTCGGGCGGCATGCAGCAGCGCGTCGCCATCGCGCGCGCCTATGTGATGAACCCCGCCGCGCTGCTGATGGACGAGCCCTTCGGCGCGCTGGACGCGCAGACGCGCATCGTGATGCAGGAGGAACTGGTGCGCCTCGCGCGGCGCAACCCACGCACCGTCATCTTCATCACCCATGCAGTGGACGAGGCGATCTACCTGGCCGACCGCGTGGTGGTGATGGGCCGCAAGCCCGGCCGCATCATCGAGACGATCGACATCAAGCCGCTGCGCGCCGAAGGCGCATGGGAGACGATGCCGATCGAGGAGGTGATGGACACGCCCGCCTTCACCCACATGCGAAGCCGCATCTGGAAACTGCTCAAGGCCCGCGAGCAGGCCGCGGCCGACCATTGATGAACAACCACTGATCCAGAAAAGGAGAGCTCGATGCTTCGCAGGTTTGTTTCCACCGGTCTGATCGCCGCCGCCATGGCGCTCGCAGCGCCGCCGGCGCCCCAGGCGCAGCAGCTCACGCGCCTCAACATCTCGATCCAGCCGGCCGATTTCTCGATGTTCCCGGTCTTCCTCGCCGGCGAACAGGGCTGGTGGCGGCAGATGGGCATCGACGCCAACATCTCCTTCTTCCCGGCCGGCCCGCCGCAGGTGGCCGCTGCCGCCGCCAATGCCTGGGATGTGGGCATCACCGGTTCCGCACCCGCCGTGCTCGGCGCCTCGCGCTTCAACCTGCGCACCATCGGCATCTCCAATGACGAGAGCCAGACCAATATCCTGATGGTCCGCGCCGCCGATCTCGCGGGCATCCGCGCCAATCCGCAGAGCCTGCGCGGCCAGCGCGTGCTGATCACCGTCAACACCACGGTGGACTACGTGCTGCAGAACTGCCTGCGGACCTTCAACCTCGCCCGCAACGACCTCCAAGTGGTGAACCTGGCACAGGCGCAGATCCTCTCCGCCTTCTCGACCGGCGAGGGGCGCGTGGCGGGCCTCTGGGCGCCCAACATCTACACGGCGGAGGAGCGCATGGGCGCCGTGCCGCTGTGCAGCGGCAGCGATGCGGGCGCCACCGTGCCCTCCAACATCGTCGTCCGCGAGGAATACCTGCGGCAGAACCCCGAGATGGTGGCGCGCTTCCTCGCCACCGTGCTGCGCGGCATCGCCTGGACCAAGACCAATCGCGAGGCGGCGCTGCAATCCATGCAGCGCTTCTACGCGCAAGGCGGCGTCACCATCTCGGAGGCCGCGTTCCGGGCCGAGATTGATCGCCACCCCACCTTCGGCCTGGAGGAGCATCTGCGCCTGATGGACCGCAGCGCCGGCCCCTCGCAGGTGGATCGCTGGTTCGAGGGGCTGGCCGCCTTCCTGAACCAGGTGGGGACGGTGGCGAACCCGCCCGCGCCCTCCGTCTACATCACCGACTCGGTGCTGCGCCGCATCGCGGAGAATCCCCAACTGCGCGCCTTCGCGCTCAACCAGTAATCCCAGTCTGGCGCGGGCTTCGGCCCGCGCCCCTCGACCCAGGACATCGCCCATGGCCATCACCCATCTCAAGCGCGCAAGCCGCACGCCGGAGGATACGACTTCGGAGGCGCGCGGCGTGGTCGAGGCCATGCTGGCCGATATCGCCCAAGGCAGCGAAGCGGCCGTGCGCGCCCATGCCGCCCGGCTCGATGGCTGGACCGGTGAGATCATCGTCAGCGGCGCGGAGATCGACCGCCGCCTCGCCAACCTGCCCGAAGGCATCCGCGAGGATATCGATTTCGCGGTGGACCGCGTGCGCCGCTTCGCCCTCGCGCAGCGCGCCAGCGTGCAGGATTTTTCGGTCGAGCTCTCACCCGGCGTGATCGCGGGCCAGAAGCTCGTGCCCATGCAGGTCGCCGGCTGCTACGTGCCGGCCGGCCGCTACGCGCATATCGCCTCGGCCTATATGTCGGTCGCCACCGCCAAGGCGGCCGGCGTGCCGACCGTGATCGCCTGCTCCGGGCCACGCGGGAGTGAGGGGGTGCACCCCCTCGTGCTCTACGCCCTGCGGGCCGCGGGCGCCGACATCGTGATGACGCTGGGCGGCGTGCAGGCCATCGCTGCCATGGCGCATGGGCTCTTCACCGGCAAGCCCGCCGATATCGTGGTCGGCCCCGGCAACAAATTCGTGGCCGAGGCCAAGCGCCAGCTCTACGGCAAGGTCGGCATCGATGTCTTCGCCGGGCCCTCCGAGGTCGCCGTCATCGCCGACGCCACGGCCGATGCGGAAATCGTCGCCGTGGACCTGGTGGCGCAGATGGAGCACGGCCATGAAAGCCCGGGCTGGCTCATCTCCACCGACCGCGCGCTCGCCGAGGCGGTGATGGCGCGCGTGCCCGCGCTGATCGAGGCGCTGCCCCCCACCGCACGCGATGCCGCCGCCGCCGCCTGGCGCGATTTCGGCGAGGTCGTGCTCTGCGACACGCGCGAGGAGGCGGTCCAGGTCTCCGACGCCTATTGCTGCGAGCACCTCCAGGTCCAGGCGGCCGATCTCGATTGGTGGCGCGAGAACCTCTCCAATTACGGCTCGCTCTTCCTGGGCGAGGAGACCACGGTCGCCTATGGCGACAAGGCGACCGGCCCCAACCACATCCTGCCCACCAAGGCAGCGGGGCGTTATTCCGCGGGGCTCTCCGTGCACAAATTCCTCAAACCCCTCTCCTGGCAGAAGATGACGCGTGAGGGCTCGCGCGAGGTGGCGCTGGCCACCGCGCGAATCTCGCGCGCCGAGGGGATGGAGGCGCATGCGCGCTCGGCCGATATCCGCCTCGCGCGGTATTTCCCCGGCACGAATTTCGACCTGGGCGAGCCGGTGAAAAGCTGATGTTGCGCCTGGACCGCGACCTGTCGTCGCCGCCGCCAATCCCCGAGGCCGGCATCGCGGCGGTGGAGGCTGTGCTGCGCGCGGGCTGGCTGCACCGCTATGGCGAGACGATGGGCGATGCCTCCGAGGCCTCGCTGCTGGAGGCGGAATTCGCGGCGCTGCTCGGCACGAAATACGCGGTGGCGGTGAATTCCTGCGGCAGCTCGATGTTCCTCGCTTTGCTCTGCACCGGCGTGAAGCCGGGCGACCGCGTGCTGATGAACGCCTTCACCCTGGCCCCCGTGCCCGGCGCCGTGGCGCATGCCGGCGCCGAGCATGTGCTAGTGGAAGTCACGCCCGACCTCGTGATCGACCTCGACGACCTCGCCTGCAAGGCCGAGGCCTCCGGGGCGCGGCATCTGCTGCTCTCGCACATGCGCGGCCATATCGCCGACATGCCGCGGCTCATGGCGCTGTGCGAGCGCATGGGTGTCACCGTGATCGAGGATTGCGCGCATACCATGGGTGCCAACTGGGCCGGCAAGCCCACCGGCACCTTCGGCCGCGTCGGCTGCTTCAGCCTGCAGGCCTACAAGCACGTCAATGCCGGCGAGGGCGGGCTGCTCGTGACGGACGACCCGGATGTGGCGGCGCGCGCCATCCTGCATTCGGGCAGCTACATGCTCTACGGCCAGCACCGCGCCCGGCCCGATGACGCGGTCTTCGCGCGCTGGCGTGACGTGACACCCAATTTCTCGCTGCGCATGTCCAACCTCGTCGCCGCCGCGGCCCGGCCGCAACTGGCCCTGCTGGCGGAGCGCGCACGCGTCTGGAACGACCGCTATGGCCGCCTGGCCGTGGCTCTGGCCAAGCTGCCGGGCCTGCGCCTGCCGCACCGCCCGCAGGAGGAGGAGTTCGTGCAATCCTCCATCCAATTTGCTGTCGGCGGGCTGGATGATGCGGGCTTCGCCGGCTTCCTCGACGGCTGCCGCGCGCGCGGCGTCTATCTCAAGTGGTTCGGCGCGAAGCAGGCCCAGGGCTATACCAGCGTCTCCGCGCAATGGGGTTTTCTCCGCGACCCGCACACGCCGCCCGTCACCGCCGAGATGCTGGAGCGCTTGTGCGACATGCGCATCCCCCTCACCCTCACCGAGGATGAATGCGGCGTGATCGCCAGCATCATCGGCGAGGAACTCGCCATAGCAAGAAAGGCCTGACCATGCTGGACGTGCTGATCACAGGAGGCGACATCCTGGACGGCACGGGCGCCCCCGCCCACCGCGCCGATCTCGGCGTGAAGAATGGCCGCATCGCCGCCATCGGCCTCGATCTCCGCGCGGCGGCGGAGACGCTCGACGCCACGGGCTGCGTCGTCGCACCCGGCTTCATCGACATCCACACCCATAGCGACTTCGTGCTGCTGGTCGATGGCCGCGCCGACAGCCAGGTCTGCCAGGGCGTCACGCTGGAAGTCATCGGCCAATGCGGCTTCTCCTGCGCGCCCTTCACCGGCGAGATGAAGCCCTCGCAACTCATCGGATTCCATGATGCGGGCGTGGAGGTGAATTGGCGCAGCTTCGGCGACTATCTGGACCGTCTGGATGCGCAGGCACTCGGCGTGAATGTGGCGGCGATGGTGGGTCATGGCGCCATCCGGCAGGCGATCAAATGCGACAGCGTCTCACCCACCACGGCCGAGGAGATGAAGGCGATGGTGCGCCTGGCCGACCAGGCCTTCGAGGCCGGCGCCATCGGCTTCTCCACCGGCCTCGAATATTTCCCCGGCAGCATCGCGCCGATGGAGGAGGTGGTGGAGCTTTGCCAGGCCTGCGCACGGCATGGCCGCCTCTACGCCACCCATGTCCGCAATCGCGATGTGCATTACGACCTCGGCTTCACCGAGGCGGTGGCGACGGCGCGGCAATCGGGCGCGCGGCTGCAAATTTCCCACATCCAGCCGAAATACGGCGCGCCCCGCAACGCGATGGCGCATACGCTGGAGCTGCTGGACCGCGCCAAGCGCGAGGATGTGGACGTCGCCTTCGACATCATTCCGCATGACTGGAACCACACCTCCGTCGTCTCCTCCCTGCCCGCCTGGGCGCGGGAGGGCGGGCCGCGCGGATTGCTCGCCCGCCTGCGCGACCCCGCGCAGCGCGAAGCGATGAAGCACAATCCCCGCCCCATGTGGCGCCTCGTCGCCGAGCGCCGCTTCGACGAGGTGCAGCTGCTCCGCTCGGAGGCCCATCCGGAGCTGGTGGGCATGTCCTTCAGCGATATCGGCCGCCGCCGCAACGCGGACCCGATGGATGCGGCGCTCGATCTGCTGGAAGCCGAGGGCGAGGCGCTGAACAGCGTGATGTGGACCTCCCGCGGCTTCGATGACGCCGATGTGCGCCTCTGCCTGGAACAGGCCGAGTGCGCCGTCATGTCCGACACCAAGGCCCTGACGCCGAATGGCCCCCTGGGCGAGACCATCGGCTCGCTCAGCGGCTATGGCTGGGTGGCGCGGCTGCTCGGCCATTATGTGCGCGATGAGGGCGTGATCACGCTGCCCGAGGCGGTGCGGCGCATCACCTCCCTGCCCGCCGAACGCCTGGGCCTCACCGATCGCGGCAGGCTGCGTCCTGGCGCCGTCGCCGACATCACCGTCTTCGACGCGGCCCGCGTGCGCGATGCGAGCAGCGTGCGCGAGCCACGCCGCCACCCCGAGGGGTTCCAGCATGTCCTGCTGGGCGGCGTCCCCACCCTGCGCGACGGCCACCGCACCGAGGCCAATCCCGGCCAGGTCATCCGCGCCACGTCCAAGAGGTAAGCCATGCTCCAGGCCACACGCCGCGCCCTGCTCGCCACCGCCGCCGCCACGCCGGCCCTGGCGCAACCCGCCACCGCCGGGCCCGCGCTCACCATCGGCATCGGCGCGCCCGTCACCTCGATGGACCCGCATTTCTTCAACGCCTCCTTCAACAGCGCCATCGCGTCGCACATCTTCGACCGGCTGACCGAGCGCACGGCCGATGCGCGCCTCGTCCCCGGCCTTGCCGAGAGCTGGCGCCTGGTGTCGGACACGGTCTGGGAGTTCAAGCTGCGCGCCGGCGTCACCTGGCACGACGGCAAGCCCTTCACCGCCGATGACGTGGCCTTCACCATCGAGCGCGCGCCCAATGTGCAGAACGCGCCCGGCGGCTTCGCCATCTACCTGCGCGCCATCCAGCGCGTGGAGATCGTGGATCCGCTGACGCTGCGCTTCCACACCGAGCGCCC
>NZ_JAIEQY010000324.1 GCF_019747315.1 Roseococcus sp.
GTCAGCGCGCCATCCACCGGCGTCGCACCCGTGCCCTGGAGCCAGTTGGCACTGGTGCCGGGCGCCGAGATCTTGCGGTTGCGCAGATCATCCAGCGTGCGGATCGGGAAGTTGGACCAGATGTGGTAGGTGTCGGTGATGTAGGAGCTGAGCGGCACCATGTTCAGCCCGTTCCAGTTCGCGCGGATCGCGGCCACATTGGCGTTCATGCTCTCGAACGCGTTGGCGATCAGGCCGTGGTCACCGGTCGCGAAGGGTGTGAAATAGGTGACGTTCTGGAGCGGCATGGTGCTGCCCTCCCAGAGCGTGCCGACATAGCCGATATCGGTGATGTTGTCCCGCACGGCCTCCATCGTGTCCTGGAAGCGATACAGCGTGCCGCCATAGGATTCGCGCCAGTTGATGCGATGGGTGTTGCCGTTGTCGCGCAGGAACTTGTCCATCTCCGGCTGGAAGACGTTCTTCATCATCGCCACCCAGAAGTTCTGGATGGGATGGCTGGCGGCGATGGTGATGTTCAGCGCGGTCTGCGCCTCAGCGTGGATCGCGGCGAAGGGCAGCGTGGCGGCGCCTGCAAGCAGGCTTCTACGAGCGGTCGTCATTCCTGGAACTCCCTTATCTTGTGATTGATCTTACGCGATGGCGCCGAGCGCGCGAAGGATGCGCTCGGGCGTGAAGGGCTGCTCATGCACGCGGGCGTTCAGCGGCCGCAGCGCGTCATTGATCGCATTCATGATGGCGCCGGGCGCGCCGGCGGTCCCGGCCTCACCCGCGCCCTTGGCGCCGAGCAGGGATTCGCGCGTCGGTGTCTCCACATGGCCCACATGCATCTCCGGCATCTCGGCGGACATCGGCACGAGGTAATCGGCCAGCGTGGTGGTCAGCAGGTTGCCCTGCTCGTCATAGATGCAGTTCTCGTAGAGCGCGCCGCCGATGCCCTGCACGATGCCGCCGCGCACCTGCTCATCCACCAGCATCGGGTTGATCACGCGGCCGCAATCCTCGACGCACCAATGTTCCAGCAGCTTCACCATGCCGGTTGCCGGGTCCACCTCGACCCAGCTCGCCTGGATGCCGTTGGTGAAGGCGAAGGGATACTCCTTGGTGATGAAGTGGCGCGTCTGCACCAGCTCGCGCTGGAGGTCGCGCGGCAGGGTATCGCCGCGGAAATAGACGATGCGGCCCAGTTCGTGCAGCGTCATCCGCTCGGCGCCCGTCGCCTTGTCGGTGACGTGGCCCATATTGATGTCGAGGCTCTCGGGCGTGGCCTGGAGCATGGCGCCGGCCACTTCCAGGATCTGCTGCTTCAGCGCGATGGCCGATTGCAGCGCGGCCTCGCCGCCGATACCGGCACCCCGGCAGGCCCAGGTGCCGCCGCCATAGGGCGTGGTCTGCGTATCACCGGTGATGATCTTCACCCGGCTGACCGGCACGCCCACGCCGTGGGCTACGATCTGCGCGAGGATGGCCTCCGTGCCCTGGCCCTGCTCCGTCACGCCGGAGGAGGCGACGATGGAGCCATCGGGGTCCATCCGCACCGTGCAGCCATCCTGCGCGGAAATCCGCGCACCGCCGATGCCGTACATGAAGGGCGAGGGGTTGGTCAGCTCGATGAAGGCGGCGAAGCCGAGGCCGCGATACACGCCGCGCGCGCGGGCCTCCGCCTGGTCTGCGCGGATGCGCTCGACCGGCACCATGCTGAGCAGCTTGTCGAGCGAGGCGTGATGCGACAGCCCCTCGAAGCGCATCCCGGCGGGCGAGGTGAAGGGGTAGGCGTCGTCGCGGATCAGGTTCCGCCGCCGGATCTCGATGGGGTCCATCCCCAGCGCCTCGGCCGCCAGGTCCATCAGGCCCTCGGTCACGGCGGTGGCGATGGGGTGGCCGACGGCGCGGTATTGGCAAGTCGGCGCCTTGTTCTGGAGCACGACCTTCGTGGTGCAGCGGTAGTTCTTGAAGTCGTAGGGGCCGCCGCAGAGGTTCACCACCTGGTTCCCCTCCATCGCGCTGGTGCGCGGATAGACGGAATAGGGGCCGATGCCGGTCAGGTCATCCACGTCGAAAGCGAGGACCTTGCCGTCCGCATCCACGGCGAGGCGCGCCTTGATGCGGTGGTCGCGCGCATGGATGTCGCTCGCGAAGGCCTCGAAGCGGTCGGCGATGAACTTCACCGGGCGGCCCAGGATGCGGGCCATGGCGGCGACGGCGACCTCATCCGGATAGACATGCACCTTGATGCCGAAGCTGCCGCCGACATCCTTGCAGATGACGCGGACATCGCCCTCCTCCAGGCGCAGGTGCTTGGCGAAGACGCCCTGCATCATGTGCGGCGCCTGGGTGGAGTGGTGCACGGTGAGCGTGCCATCGGCGCGGTTGTAGTCGGCGATGATGGAGCGCGGCTCCAGCGTCACGCCGGTGTGGCGGCCGGTGACGAAGCGGGCTTCGACCACCTTGTGCGCCTGCGCAAAGGCGCTCGCGATGTCGCCCGTCTCGGCGGTGCGGGTGAAGACCAGGTTGTCACCCAACTCGGGGTGGATGACGACCGTGCCGGGGTCGAGCGCGGCTTCCATGTCGGTCTGGGCGGGGAGGGGGTCGAACTCCACCAGCAGGGCGGCGACGCCATCCTCGGCCGCCGCGCGCGTCTCGGCGACGACGGCCACGATCGGCTCGCCCTGCCAGGTGGCGCGCACGAGCGGCAGCGGGTGCTGCGGCGCGGATTTCATGCCCTTCAGGTGGTCGAGCGTCGCGACCCAGGGGTCGCAGACCTTGGCAAGATCAGGCCCGGTGAAGACGCGCACCACGCCGGGGACGGCCAGCGCGGCCGCGGTGTCGATGGCGCCGATGCGGGCATGGGCGTGCGGGCTGCGCAGGAAGGCCGCATGCAGCATGCGCGGCAGCACCACGTCATCCGTATAGGTCGCGCGGCCCTGCACCAGCTTGGGCGCATTGGGGCGCGGCACGGAGCGGCCGATATAGGAATTCGGCAGGTCCTCGCGCGAGAGGCCGATGGAGGCGGGGGTGATTTCGTTCATCGGCTTGCCTCCGATGACCGCAGCGCCGGTACGGCGCCAAGGTCTGAATCGGCGGCCAGATGACGCGCCTTCAGCGTGTCTTCCACGGCATCCACGATGGCCTGGTAGCCGGTGCAGCGGCAGTAATTGCCCGAGAGATGCTCACGGATTTCGGCGCGGGACGGCGTGCCGCCATGCGCCAGGATATCGGCGGCGGTCATGATCATCCCCGGCGTGCAGAAGCCACATTGGGCCGCGTTGCGCGCCACGAAATTGGCTTGGAGGTCGGCCACCTCGCCGCTGTCCGAGAGGCCTTCGATGGTCACCACCTCGGCGCCATCGAGCGAGGCGGCCAGCACCAGGCAGCCGCGCACGATCTCGCCATCCACCCGCACCGTGCAGGCGCCGCAGACGCCATGTTCGCAGCCGGCATGGCTGCCGGTGAGGCCGAGGTCGAGCCGGAGGAAATCGATCAGGTGGCGGCGCGCTTCGACATGGCGCGTCACGCGCTCGCCATTCACGGTCAGGGTGATCATGCGGCGATCTCCTTGGCGGGCAGGAAGCCGTTCAGCACGCGGCCGGTCAGCACGCGGGCCAGATGGCGCTTCATCTCGGGCGGGCCGTGCAGATCCTGCGGTGGGTCGAGATCCTCGCCCAAAGCGGCCTGGGCGGCGGCGATGCTGGCCGCGTCCAGCGCCCGGCCTTCCAGCGCGGCCGAGGCGCGCGCGGCCAGCACAGGGCCATTGCCCACGCCGAAATAGACGAGGCGAGGGGCCACCACGCGGCCGGCCTCCATCCGGAACGCGGCGGCGAGGCCTGCCATCGCATAATCGCCCGAGCGGCGCGCCACTTCCTGGATCGCGCTGCGGCGCTCGGCCAGCGGGATTTCCACCGCGACGATGATCTCGCCCGGGTTCAGCGCCGTCTGCAGCAGGTCGGTGAAGAAATCCCGCGCCGGGATGCGCCGCTCGCCAGCGGCGGAGGCGGTCACCACCACGGCATCCAGCGCCACGATGCAGGCCGGCAATTCAGCCGCCGGGTCGGCATAGGCCAGGCTGCCGCCGATGGTGCCGCGGTTGCGGATGCCGGGGTGGGCGATCAGCGGCACAGCCTCGGTCAACAGCGGCGCATGGGCGCGCACCAGCGCATCACGCCCCAGCTCGGCATGGCGGGTCAGCGCGCCGATCCGCAGCGTGCCGCCGCTCAGGGCAATGCCACGCAGCTCGGGGATGCGGGTGATGTCGATGAGGGTACCAGGTTCGGAGAGCCGAAAGGCCAGTGTGGCCAGCAGCGTCTGCCCGCCTGCGATGATCTGCGCCGCGGCACCGTGCTCGGCCAGCGCGGACCACAACTCCGGCAGGCTGGCGGCACGCAGATAGCCCATGGCAGGCCACTTCATGAACATTTCCCCTGGATGGTCTTGTTGATCGAATGATCACCAGCCCCCCTTCCCTGTCAAGCCGTCCCGGTTTCAGATGCAGGGGCAGCAGGAGGAGGACGCCCCGTGGAGGGCAGCATCATGCGCCGGCGTCTGGACCCGGCCGCCCGGCGCGAGGAGATCATCCGCGCCGCCGTCACCTATTTCGCCGAAGTGGGCTTTGGCGGCTCCACGCGCGAATTGGCGCAGCGGGCGGGCGTCACGCAGGCGCTGCTCTACAAGTATTTCGCCAGCAAGGCCGAGCTGCGCGAGGCGGTGTTCGAGCGCGTCTATCTCGGCCGCATCGCGCCGCATTGGCTGGAGGATCTGCGCGACCGCGGCGTGCCACTGCACGCCCGGCTCTGCCGTTTCTATGCCGAGTACACCCGGGCGATCTTCACCTATGAGTGGATGCGCATCTTCATGTGGGCGGGCCTCGACGGCGATGCGCTGAACCGCCGCTACCTGGAGCATGTGAGCGCGCTGCTGCTGGCGCCGATGCGCGAGGAGGTTCTGGCCGAGGCCGCCGGGGCCTGGGCGCCGGACATGGAGGATTTGTGGAACCTCCATGGTGGGATCGTCTATCTCGGCATCCGGCGGCACATCTATCACCTGCCGGTGCCGGAGGATGTCACGCCGGTGATCGAGGCCGCGGTGGCGCGGTTTCTGGCGCCGCTGGGCGGGCGTTGACGGGGAGGGAAGTGGCGGAGCGGGTGCGACTTGGTACCGGCGGCCTCCAGGCTGCGGGCTTGGAGGATTGGGCGCACATTCACCAATTGCGCCGAAGCTGTCGGTCGGCGAAGCCGGGACCGGGATGGGGCTCCAATCCTTCCTTATCCAAATGAGGGAGATGCGCTAGCCTTACGCTCACTCACCGGATGGCGCGGCCTGCCCGGCACAGACAAGGCGAGCTGACCCATGTTCGACGAATTCGGTTTTCCAGCCGACGCTGACGCCGCCTATGCCGGGCCCGTTCTCGAAACTTTCGTCTACTGCAGTCGTGCCGCCGAAGGCGTCGACGACGCTGAGGTCGACCGCATCATCGAGTTTTCTCAAAGCCGCAATGTCGCCCGCGACATCACCGGAGTGCTAGTCTTTGGCAGCGGTGTCTTCTTCCAATGGGTCGAAGGGCCGCCCGCCCAGGTGGAGAGTCTGATCGCGAGCCTTCATGGCGATCCGCGCCATTACGACATCGTCACGCTGGACCGGAGTGCGGAAGAGCGCGCGCGTCTGTATCCGAATTGGGAGATGGAGCGGGTCGGAGCAGACGACATCCGCGCGGTGCTGCAGGAAGCGCTCGAAAGCGCCGAGAACGAAAACAATATCGCTGCACTGAAGCGTATTCTGGAGCACCTCGATTCGGGTCCGGTGGATACGCTCCACCCTTCTGCCACGAAGCGGGAGGGCGCCGGCAGGTAGCATCCGCGGCTGTGGCGGACATCCCCGATTTGTCTGGGAGCCAAACGTCGATGGCCAACGGGCCTGTCGGCTACCCGCTGGCACCACCGAGCCGCCTTACGTCCCTGGCCTGCACCGCATGGATACAGAGCAGGGAGGGTTTGGGCTGTGATCGGCTTGCAGCCTCGCGCCCATTTTGCAATCTGACCAAGCTGCCGAATATCCCGTGGCTACGATATGGCCTGGCACGGCGAACCCCGCCGCTACCCAAGCCGCCGGGCGTTCGACCGCATGCGGTGCGGTCGGACGCCTTCCGCTCAACGTCGCGAAGGTCTCAACCGCATAGGGGCAGTGGTGCCGCCAGCGGCAGGCGCGCGAAGAGCGCCTCGCGCAGTGCGAGGATGGCCGCCGCGTGCCCTGCGGCGCTTCCGCATCCACGACCTTCGGCACGCCTTTGCTATGGCGAGCGTCGTGGACCAGCCGAACCGGCCGGGCGAACTCAAGCACCACATGGGGTAGCAGAAGTTCGGCACAGCCGAGGTCCATACCTGGCATTTCGAAGGGGATGGCTACCAGTGGCGCTTCACCCGGCGTCCGGATCTGTTCGGGTCTCTTCCGGAGGATCCGCGCTCCGGGAAGAGTATCGCAGGAGGTATCTCAGCCGGACATGCAGCCTTGCCCGAGCCTAGCCCTCCAAGCCTCCAAGGTCAGAAAAACTTAACGAAATCAGGGGAGTGGCGGAGGGGATGGGATTCGAACCCACGATAGGACTTGACATCCTATAACGGTTTAGCAAACC
>NZ_JAIEQY010000316.1 GCF_019747315.1 Roseococcus sp.
TAGCCACAGCCTTCCTGACCGGCCGGGCTTGCCACGCGGTGGCGCCCGGTGCATCACGCAACCGTCACCTGGGTGAGCCCTGACCCCCCATGCGGTAATCCCGCATGGTCGCTGGGCTGAGAGGCGGGATGCATCCCGCGATCCCTGGAACCTGATCCGGTTCGTACCGGCGAAGGGAGCGGTGCTTTTGGCCCTGGGCGCATGCTGCGCCGCGGGGCCGTCCCTCCATTTGTCGTCCGCGCACCGCATGGAGGAAATGGATGGACCGCCGCGCTTTCCTGGCCCTTGCTGGTGCCAGTGCCTCAACCCCTGCCACCGCGCAAACCGCCCGCGCCCGCACCCTGCGCTTCATGCCGCAGGCGGCGCTGGCGGTGCTGGACCCGATCTTCAACCCGACGACGATCGTGACGACGCATGCCTATTGCGTCTTCGACACGCTCTACGGCGCCGACCGCGCGCTGCGTCCGCATCCGCAGATGGCGCAGGGGCACCAGGTCTCGGCCGATGGGCTCAGCTGGACCATCATGCTGCGTCCTGGCCTGCGCTTCCATGATGGCGAGCCCGTGCGCGGGCGTGATTGCGTGGCCAGCATCCGCCGCTGGGCGGTGCGCGACGGCTTCGGCCAGGTGCTGATGCGCGCGGTGGCGGAGCTTTCGGCACCCGATGACAACACCATCCAGTTCCGCCTGAACCGGCCCTTCCCGGCGCTGCTCGATGCGCTGGCCAAGCCCGGCGCCAGCCCCTGCTTCATGATGCCCGAGCGCTTCGCCAGCACCCCGCCCGACCGGGCGCTCGGCCCCGATGCCATGATCGGCTCCGGCCCCTGGCGCTTCCTGGCGGCGGAGTACAATGCGGGCTCCCGCGCCGCCTATGCGCGCAACGAGGCCTATGTGCCCCGCGACGAGCCGGCCGAGGCGGCTTCCGGCGGCAAGCGCGTGCATTTCGACCGGCTGGAGATCGTCTGGATCCCCGATGGCGGCACGGCGGCGGCGGCCCTGCGCACCGGCGAGATCGACTGGATCGAATACCCCCTGCCGGACCTGGTGCCCGTGCTGGACCGCGACCGCGGCACCCGCACGCAGATCTATGACCCCAACGGCTTCCTCGGCTTCATCCGCTTCAACCACCTGCATCCGCCCTTCAACGATGTGCGCGTCCGACGCGCCATCCGCGACGTGGTGGTGCAGCCCGATTTCATGACGGCCGTGGCGCTCCCGCAGGACTGGCAGCAATGCCATGCCATGTTCCCCTGCGGCCTGCCCGGCGCCACGGAATTCGCCGCGGCCCCCCGTGGCGAGGCGGCGATGCAGCGCGCCCGCGATGCCCTGCGCGAGGCCGGCTACAATGGCGAGCCGATCGTCCATATCAATCCGAGCGACTTCCCGGCGGTGACGCAGCAGGGCCGTGTGACGGTGGACCTGATGCGGCGGCTCGGCGTGAACATCCAGGCGGTGGAAAGCGACTGGGCCAGCATCATCGCCCGCCGCGCCAACCGCGCCCCGCCCGCGCAGGGCGGCTGGAACCTGCACAACACCAACGGCCCGGCCGCCACCATCGCCAACCCTGCCGTGAGCTGGGCGATCCGCATGAACGGCGCTCAGGCCTGGGCCGGTTGGCCCACGGATGACGCGGTGGAAGCGCAGGTCGAGGCCTGGACGCTGGCCGCCGATGCCGCGGCGCAGGGCCAGGCCTTCCAGCGGCTGCAACAATTGCTCTGGGAGGCGGTGCCGATCGCGCCGACGGGGCTGTTCCGGCTCAGGACTGCGTTCCGCAGCGACCTGACGGGGGTGTTGCAGGCGCCGAACCCGATGCTTTGGAACTTGCGGCGGGGGTAGGCGCCGAAAGAAAAAAAGGGCCTTCGGCGGCTGGGGCCGAAAGGCCCCAAACCCCAGGAGTTAAGGGCTGGGACCTAGCGCTCGACCTCTTCGATGGCGATGCCAAACGCGCCGGCGCCCTCGCTGAGCAGGTCGCCCAGGCCTTCCATGCCGGTCAGATAGGCGCTGGCATCGCCGCGCGCATTGCGCTCGGCGGCGAGCTTCAGCGCCTCCGCCCATTCCTCCGGCTCGTAGTCGCCGCGGCCGACCCAGGCGAGGGCGATGAGGGCCACCTGCTGCTCCTCATTCAGCTCATCGATGAAGTCGGTGAGCATCTCCTCGGTGATCTCGTCCTCGTCCTCGTCCTCGTCTTCATCCTCGTCATCCTCGCCGCTCAGCAGGCCTTCCTCGGCATCCTGCACGGCATTGGCGAGGTCCACGACGGTGGCGACGATCTCCAGGCTGATCCCGAGGTCGAATTCCTCGCCCTCTTCCTCCGCTTGCGACATGCGATGACCCTCCTTGTTTCAACCCGGCGCGACCATAGCCCCGCCAGGAAAATTCTTCGACCTTCGGCTTATGCCGGGTGCGAATCCCAGGCCGGCGCAAAGCCCGGGTTCACGAAGCGCCGGTTCTTCGGCAGGGCGGCCAGGGCGGAGAGGTCCTCCGCGCTGAGGTTGAGGCGCGCGCCGGCCAGGTTCTCCGCCTGGCGGGCAGCGCTTTGCGCCTTGGGCACGGCGGCGACGAGCGGCTTCGCGAGCAGCCAGGCCACGGCCACCTGCGCCGGCGTCGCCCCATGGCGGGCGGCGATGGCGGTCAGCACCGGATGCTCCAGCACCTCGCCCTTCCCGAGGGGGGTGTAGCTGGTCATCACGATGCCCGCGGGCTGGGTGATGTCCAGCAGGGTCTGCTGGTCCAGCATCACATGCTGCTCAACCTGGAGGCAGGCGATGGGCGCGATATCCAGCGCCAGCGCCTGCCGCAGCAGGGCACTCGGGAAATTGGAGACGCCGACGGCCCGTGCCAGCCCGGCCGCATGAATCTCCGCCAGCGCCGTCAGCACGGAAGGCAGGTTCAGCGCAGGTGAGGGCCAATGCACCAGCAGCAAATCCACATAAGGCTGCTTCAGGCGCTCGAGCGAGGCGGCGAAGGCGGCGCGAAAGGCCGGGCCATCGGTCTTGTCGTACCAGATCTTTGTGGTGAGGAAGATCTCGCCGCGCGGAATGCCGCTGGCGGCGATGCCCGCGCCGACCTCTTCCTCATTGCCATACATCTCGGCCGTGTCGATGTGGCGGTAGCCGAGGCCCAGCGCGCTTTCCACCGCCGCCTCGCAATCCGGCCCGCGCATGGGCCAGGTGCCGAGGCCCAGCGCCGGCATGGTGAGCTTTGCGGTGGAGAGGATCGGCGTGTTCATCGGGCGGAAAGGTCCAGGAGGCCCACGAAACCGCTCTCGGTCCCGAAGGCGAGGTGAGAGCCGGAGGGGTTCCAGGCCATGGCGGAGACCCCACCCTGCCCCGGCGGCGCGATCGGCAGGACGCGCCCCGTGTTGATGTCGGCCAGCAGCACCAGCCCATCCTCGAAGCCGGCGGCCACCATCTCATGCTGCGGGTGGCAGGCGACCTGGGTGCACATCACGCCATCGCCGCCGGCGAGTTCCGTCGGCGCCTTGCCCATCGGTCCGCCGCCGAAGAAGGGCCAGAGCACCACGGCCTCGGCGCCGCTGGTGGCCAGCCACTTGCCCTTGTGCGTGAAGGAGAGGCTGTGGGTCTTGGCGGGATAGCCGGACATCCGCATGTGCTGGCCATCGGCCAGGCGCCAGCCATGCAAGGACATTTCCTGCATGGCGGTGACGACGTGTCCGCCCTCGGGATGGATGGCGATGGCGGCGTGGCTGCCCTTCCAGTCCAGCAGGCGCGGCTTGTCCTCCTTCGCGTTCACGAACCAGAGAGAGGCGCCGTTGTAATGGCTGGCGGCGACGCGCTTGCCCTTGGCGTCAAAGGCGATGCCGCCAACGGTGGAAGGATGCGCGAGCGACTTCATCAGCCCGCCCTTGGCATCCAGCACATGCACGGCCTTGGCGACGGAAGCGGCGCGGATGCCGCTTTCATGTGCCACCACATGCTCGACCCACTTGCTGCCGAACTTGGCGAGTTCGGTCGCCGTGCCATCCGGGGCGATGCGCATGACGCGGCCATCATCGCCACCGGTGATGGCACCATCCTTGGCATCGGCGCAGAGCGACATGACGGCGCCCTTGTGCGCGGCGACGCTCACCCATTCGGTGGGCGCGGCCATCTGGGTCACGTGGACGGTGCCATCGCCCAGGCCCGCATGCAGCGAGCGCCCCTCCCGCCCGAAGGCCAGGCCAATGACCCAGGCGCCGAGCGCATGGGAGGTGCCGCGCTGGGCCAGCAGGAATTCGATATCGGTGCTCTCGGACATGGCCTTTCTTGCCGCGTTACGCTGGCGGTGGCAACGCGGCCGCGAGGTCCAGGATGCCGTGGCCCAGGCGAATGTCGTAGCCGGGCGCCTCGCCGGCCGGCTTGCGCGCCGTCTGGCGGAGATGCGCGCGCAACTCGGCCGGGCTGAGCTGTTCGAGCGGCGAGCCCGCGCTGCGCAGCGCCGCCACCGCGCCGGCCGCCAGGCCGCAGGCAGCGGAGGTGCCGCTCGAGACCCAGGCGGCGTCCCCCGGCTCGATGAAATGGCTGGGGGCGCAGAGATCGGGCTTCTCGATCGGCAGCGGGAAGTGCAACCCTGTGTTGGGCGAGGACTGGAAGGCTTCCTGCCCCGGCCCTTGCGACGAATAGCCGATCCAGGCGCCATCGGCGCGCACAGCGCCCACCGTCAGCACATGCGGGCTGGAATTGCCGCCCAGTATGCTCTGACCCGGCCCGATATCGCCCGGCCCGCATTGCGGATGCGGCGCGAATTGCCCGCCATTGCCGGCCGCGAAGATCTGGTCGTTCTGCAACTCGTGATCCAGCATCGCGACCCATTGATGGAAGGGGTGGCGCGGATCGGCCGTGAAGCCGCCGCGCGGGCGCTCCAGGTTGCGGTTGAACACCCCCCAGGCATGGCAGAACACCCAGCGCCCCGGATAGGCGGCGGAGAGCCAGATGGCGATCTCGAGCCGCGCCCAGATCAGCGCGGCAGTCGCGAAGCTGGCGAAGGCCATCACGTCGCGCAGGCGGTCGGGCAGGACCGGCAGGTCAAAGACCCGCGCCGCGGGCGCAAGGGAGAGCGCGTTCAGCGCCACCATCGTGCCATGGCTGCGCGGCTCGGCATGGCCTGCGCGGCGCTTCGCGAAGCCGGGCTGCGTGACGTTCCAGCCGCTGATGAAGCCCGGCTGGGCCTTCGCGAGGTTGCGCGGCAGCTGCGCGACGCGCGCGGCGAGGGCGGGGGCGCAGATCCCCTCATCGAAGAAGACGAGGTTCACGCCCTGGCCCGCCAGGCCCTGGCCTTGCAGGGCATCGGCACGGATCAGCGCCTCGGCCGCGGGGCGGGTGTGGAAGAAGGACGGCGTGTCGCCATAGGGGTTCCAATGCGCGCCCATGAGACCGACCGGCGGATCGGCGCCGACGCGCCCGCCGGCGCGGCGCACCCGCTCGACGAAGACGGGCACCTGGGCGGGATCGTCGAATTCCACGGGGATGATGAGGCGGCGCAGCTGGTCCAGCAGATCGTCCCGGCCGGGCGCTGCGAAGCCGGGCGGCGCCGGGGGGGATTCGAACAGGAGGGAGGGCAATTCCAGGACGCGGTCGGGCAGATCGCGCAGGTCGTAGCGGCTGCTCATCTCCTTCAGCAGCCCAAGCGAATCGGCGGCCGCATAGGCCTGGTACAGCGGGTCCAGCCGGCCCTGCGCCTTCCGCATTTCCACCATCAGGCGCATCGCTCACCCCCTTGCGCATCGGGCTTCACTTTGCCGCAGAACCAGGCACGCCGGCAAAGAAACATGCGACAGCTCCGGATGAAGCCTTGCCAGGACGGCGCGGAGAGCGGCAAAAATGACGGGACAGCTTGAGTTCCCCATGGTGTTGCCGCTCATAGCCCCAGGCCCGGAAGCCGTTCTGCCCCGCCGTCTGGCGGCCATCGCCTTTGCCGACATCGTTGGCTACTCCATCCTCGCCGCCGCCGACGAGACGCGCGCAGCGACGCGGTGGATGGCGCTGTTCCGCGCGGTGGTGGCGCCGGCCGCCGAGGCGCTGGGCGGGCGCATCGTGGATCTGCAGGGCGATGGCACGCTGGCGGAATTCGCCGATGTCGCGGCCGCGCTGGAATGGGCGCGGCGCCTGCACGCGGCGGGCGAGGGCGCGGCCGATGCGCGTGAGGCGCCCATCACCTTCCGCATCGCGATCCATGCGGGCTCCGTCATCGTGGCGGGCGAGCGGATCATGGGCGATGCGGTGAACACCGCCGCGCGGCTGCAGGAATACGCGACGCCGGGCGGCACGCTGCTCTCCGCCGCCGCGGCCGCATTGCTGGGCGAGAGCCTGCCCGCCGGCGCACGCGAGCTGGGCGAATTGCCCCTGCGCAACCTCTCCCGCGCGGTGCGGGCCGTCTCGCTCGATCCGGTGCGGCATGTGCCGGTGCCCCTGCCACCGCCGCCCAGCCTGCTGCCTTCCGTCGTCGTGCTGCCGCTGGCCAATCTCTCCGGCGATCCGGCGCATGATCATCTGGCGGCGGGGGTGGTGGAGGATGTGACCGCCTCCCTGGCCGGGCTGCACGAGCTCTTCGTCGTGGCTCCGGAAAGTGCCCGGATGTTTTTCGGCCAGTCCCCCGCGCCGCAACGCGTGGCGCGCGCGTTGGGTGTGCGCTTCGCCGTCGCGGGCTCGCTGCGCCGGCGGGGCGGGGGTTTCCAGGCCTCGCTCTGGCTGATGGACACGCAGACCG